>NZ_JAYSDA010000001.1:341373-402333 GCF_041914625.1 Aquitalea pelogenes
CAGCCATGCATGCACCTGAGGCTGTGGTGGTTCAGCCGCTGCCGGTGGTGGAGGACGCACTGGAGATTCCGGCGCTGACTGATGCGCTGGATGAGAATCTGCCTGTCCAGCCAGTAGCCACACCAGCTCCATCCGCCGTGAGTGCACCTGAGGCAGTGTCTGTTCAAGCTCTGCCCGAGGTGGAGGAAGAACTACAGATTCCCGATCTGTCGGACGAACTGGATATCGACTGGAACAGCATGGCGGAACAAGCGGCCCCGGTTGTGGCCGCTCCGCCTGACTTTGCCACTGCACCCGGCGAGCCAGTAGCCCCAGCAGAAACAGCACCGCATGTGCAGGTGGTTGATGCGCAGCCCCCGGTGCAGCCTGATCAGGCTCCAATCCTGCCAGCCGGGCTGTCCATTTCCCTGGATAGCCTGCCCGCTGGCGTGCTGGGCGGGGGTATCGGGCGGCTGGAAGAGGAAACCCCTTCAGCCAGTGAGTTGCTGGCCCGTGCGCAGGCGCTGGTGGATGCCACACCCGCATCGCTGGATGAAGTATTACGCGCAGCTGAGCAAACCCTGGCACAGCAGGATGCCCTGAACCAACCCCCGCAGACCGAAGCAGTGCGTGAGCAGAAGTCATTTACATCGCTGAGCGAAGCGGAGTTGATGGAAGCCATGGCGACCTTGCCCACCATGCAGCCCGCTACGTTGATCGACCAGGATTGGCCGGGGCTGGGTGACGATTCCCTGTCGCATGATGTCAGTGCTGGTTTGCAAGACGATAACGATATTCAGGCCGCATCTGCCTTGCTGCAGGATGCCGGTCTGGATGACCTGGCGCCGGTAGCCGCAGCGGTTCAATCGCCCGAATTGACAGCGCAGCACCTGCCCGTGCTGGATGAAGAGGAAAGCTGGCCTGGGCTGGGTGATGTCGATCGCGACAGTGAAACCGAGTTGTTGCTGTCGGACGAACCTGAAGTTGTCGTGCATGCAGTGCCTGAGCATGATGCAGAGTCAGGACAGGATGCGCCGGTATTGCTGACGCAGGACCTGCCCGTGCTGGATGAGGAGGAAAGCTGGCCGGGTTTGGGTGATGTTGATCGCGAGAATGAAACCGAGCTTAGCTTGCCGAATGAGTCTGATGCCTTGCAGCCTGTCGCAGCCAGCGCGCCAGTAACGTCATCGCCAGTATTGCCGGTATTGGACGAGGAGGCGGACTTGCCGTCTGCGGCGGCCAGCCACGTGCCCTCTGTCGACGCAATCGAAGTTGCGCCGCCAGCCACAGGTATCAGCACCCCGGTACAAGGCTTGTTTGCCGAGTCGCCCTTTGCCAGCGAACGCGAAGCCGCGCCACAAGCAGCCAGCGCCAAGACATTGCCCACCCCCGTAGTGCCGGAGGCCGAGCTGGAGCTGCCGGTGCTGACGGATGCCGAACCGGCTGATCCATCCGTGGCCGAGCCACTTGCCGATGTCACGGCTCCCTTGCCTGACAATAGCCCGGAGCCAATGCCGCCAGCCTCGCTGGAAACGCTGACCGGGGCCAGTTTTGCTGCTGCCATGCCACAGACGGAAGTCGCAGCCAGCACGGCAGCACCGGAAGCTGGCAAGTCGGTGGAGGTACTGAGTGTCGCCGCGGTGACCACCGCGGCGGCAGCGGCGGCCCTGATGAACCCGGCAGCCCGCAAGGAAGAGACCGTGGCCGTGGTGGACGAGCGTGCCCTGGTGGATGCCATGTATGAAAAACTGCTGCCACGCATGAAGGTGGAGCTGTCGCTGTGGCTGCAGGATGCGCTGGAATTGCAGGCCAAGAACATGCTGTCCGGGGTGATGCAGCAATTGAAGGAAGACTACGACATGTTGTTTGGTGAAACATTGAAGGAGAGCCTGCGCCAGGCCATTCTGGCCCTCGGGCGCGAGCAGCAGGGCCACCATGGCCCGAACAAGGAGCAGGACTGATGGGGCATCGGCTTTCACGTATTGTCACCCGTACCGGGGATGATGGCAGCACCGGCCTTGGTGATGGCAGCCGCGTGGCCAAGGACAGCTTGCGGGTGCAGGCGCTGGGCGATGTGGATGAACTGAATTCGGTACTGGGGGTATTGCTGGCCGAAAGCCTGCCAGCCGATGTGGTGGACCGTCTGTCGACGGTGCAACATGATCTGTTTGATCTGGGTTCCGAACTGGCGGTGCCGGGTTATGCAGCGCTCAAGCCAGAGCATGTGGCCGCGCTGGAAGAGTGGGTGGCACAGATGAATGCGGACCTGCCCATGCTCAAGGAATTCATCCTGCCCGGTGGTTCGCGACCGGCAGGCCTTGCGCATCAGGCCCGTTCCGTCTGCCGACGCGCCGAGCGCACCGTGGTGGCGGCAGCAAGGGAAGGGGAGATTTCACAGTCGGCACGTCAGTACCTCAACCGCCTGTCCGATGCCCTGTTCATTCTGGCGCGGCACCTCAACAAGGCGCTGGGCCAGCCCGACGTGCTGTGGCAGCCCAAGCGACACGATTGATCATCAACACTGACGAGTATTGTCAAACAAATAAGCCGCTGGATTCCAGCGGCTTTATATTTTTTACAACCCCTTCTCACTTTCTGAAAGGAACGCGAGGCTCCCTTCTTTGACCAGCAGGGCAAGGGCGGGGGGATTGGGAATAGACGGGAAGGCTGCGGAATCAATCAGTGAGTCGAAAGGCCCGGCTGTGCCGAGGCCAGTGCAATCGCACCAGATCACTTTGTCTACAGCCTGAAGCCGCTGGATTCCAGCGGCTTTTTTGCTTCCCGATCAGGCAGCAACGTGGCTGTCTGCGCTGGCAAGCACTTCGGCAGGCAAGTCCTCCAGCCATTGTTGCAAACGCTCTGCCGTGCGTTCCCAGCGGGTATCCAGCATCATCATGTGCCCCATGTGTGGCAGGATTTCCGCGTTCACATCCAGCCGTTCGGCGGTGGCCACCACATCCTGCGGCGAAATCAGCATGTCCTCGGCTGCTCCCAGCACCAGGGCGGGCAAGGGCGGGATGGCCGCTATCCCGAGGGGGTTGACCAGGGTCATGTCCATCACCGCCCGCTGGCTTTCCAGTTGACAGCGCTGTACCAGCAGGTCGGTGGTGCTGTCCGGTGCGTCGGCAGAGAGCAGCAGGTCGCGCAATTCGCTTTGGGCCGGGTTGTAGCTGCCTTGCTGATACAGGTTCAGGTTCAGCAACAAACCGGGTGCCTGGGTCAGAAGACGCAGGCTGGAGCTGGCCAGACCGGTCGGCGGGACCGATGCCAGAAAAGCGGCAGCCGGCAGGCGATGACGGATCAGGTATTGCTGCAGCACGAAGCCGCCCATTGAATGCCCGATCACGATGGGCGTACGCTTGATGCGTTTGATGGCGGAAGCAAGGTTACGCACATAGTCATCTATGCTGATGGCGGCCAGATACTGTCGCCCGTCGCTGTCGCCATGGCCTTCCAGGCTGAGCGCCCAGCAGTCATAGCCCAGGCGGGCAAACCAGGGCAGGAAGGTTTCCTGCCAGCACCATGCGGCACAGAATGCGCCGTGGACAAACAAAAGGGGCGGCGCTTGGCGCGCCGTCCCTGTTGCTGCCCCATGAATCAGTTCGAGGCGTGGTTGCATTGAATCAGAGTACCTCTCCGGCATGGTCTGCCAGTCGTGAACGTTCCCCGCGTTGCAGGGTGATATGGCCGGAATGTTCCCAACCCTTGAAGCGGTCCACCACGTAGGTGAGGCCGGAACTGCCTTCAGTCAGGTAGGGCGTGTCGATTTGCGAAATATTACCCAGACAGACTACCTTGGTTCCCGGACCTGCACGAGTGATCAGTGTCTTCATCTGCTTGGGCGTCAGGTTTTGCGCCTCGTCGATGATCAGGTATTTGTTGAGGAAGGTACGGCCACGCATGAAGTTGAGCGACTTTACCTTGATGCGCGAGCGCACCAGGTCGCGGGTGGCGGCACGGCCCCAGTCGCCGCCGTCGTCATCGCTCTTGTTCAGCACGTCAAGGTTGTCTTCCAGCGCACCCATCCACGGGGCCATCTTTTCCTCTTCCGTGCCCGGCAAAAAGCCGATGTCTTCACCTACCGGCACGGTGACGCGGGTCATGATGATTTCCGAATACAGCTTTTGTTCCAGCGTCATGGCAAGGCCGGCAGCGAGGGTTAACAGGGTTTTGCCGGTACCGGCCTGGCCGAGCAAGGTGATGAAGTCCACCTCGGGGTCCATCAGCAGGTTCAGCGCGAAGTTCTGTTCCCGGTTGCGCGCGGTAATGCCCCACACATTGTTTTTGTGGTGGCTGTAGTCCTTCAGGGTCTGGATGACGGCACTCTTGCCTTCCACCTTCACCACACGCGCCTGCAAAGGCTGCGGGCCTTCCTGCCACAGCATCTGGTTGATCAGCAGATTGGGAACATCCTGCCCCTTGACCTGGTAAAAGCTGCGGCCTTGTTCCTGCCAGGACTTCATGTCCTTGCCGTTGCGCTCCCAGAATGTTTCGTCGATTTCACGGGTGCCGGTATACAGCAGGTCGGAATCCTGCAGCACTTTGTCGTTGAAGTAGTCTTCGGCATCCAGGCCCAGCGCGCGGGCCTTGATGCGCATGTTGATGTCCTTGGAGACCAGGATGACCGAGCGCTCGGGATAGAGCTCCTTGAGGGCCATCACGATGCCGAGGATCTGGTTATCAGCCTTGCCCACGGGCAGTGAGGCGGGCAGTACGCTGTGAATGGCCTGGGTCTGCAGGATCAGCTTGCCGGTGGCGGCATCACGACTGGCATTTTTCAGCGTGATGCCGGCTTCGATCTTGTTTTCACATCCGCTGACAATATCGTCCAGAAAGCGGCTGGTCTGGCGGGCATTGCGCGCCACTTCCGACATGCCGCTCTTGTGGGCGTCCAGCTCCTCCAGCGTGATGATGGGGATGAAAACATCATGCTCTTCGAAGCGGTACAAACTGGTAGGGTCGTGCAGCAATACATTGGTGTCCAGAACGAACAGCTTGGTGGTTTTGCTTTTCTTACGGCTTACCATGATGGACCCCTTGGCGATGCAGAGCCCGGTCGGCAGACCGGGGCACTGCGTTAGAGAGTGTTTACAAAGGCAAGAACTTCAGCAGCATGACCGGGCACTTTCACTTTGCGCCATTCACGCACGATCACGCCAGCGGCATCGATCACGAAGGTGCTGCGCTCGATGCCTCTTACCTGTTTGCCGTACATGTTTTTCATTTTGATGACGTCAAACAGGGTACAAACGGTTTCTTCCGCATCGGATAGCAATTCAAACGGCAATTCCAGCTTGGCCTTGAAGTTTTCATGCGATTTGATGCTGTCACGCGAGATGCCGACAATGCTGACGCCGGCAGCGGCAAACTGGGCGTGCAGGTCGCGGAAATCCATGGTTTCGTTGGTGCAGCCCGGGGTGTTGTCCTTGGGGTAGAAGTAGATCACCAGCGGCTTGGACGCAGCGGAAAGAGAAAAGGTGGTGCCGGCGGTGCCGGGCAGGGTGAAGTCGGGGCAGGGTGTGCCTGACATGCAAGACTCCTGACGGTGGTGGTGGGTGGGAATACAACCGCCTTGCTTTGAGCTTAGCGGAAATTTCTGACTGTTGTCATCCTTATTCTGAACCGCTTTCCGCCTGATGACCACGTCGTATCAGCACCAGCAGCGCACCTTCCCCACCCATGGTTTCATTGGCCTGGCAGAAAGCCAGTACTTCCGGATGGTGACTCAGCCAGGTGCGCACCAGCTTTTTCAGTACCGGCTGGCCATTGGAGCCAAATCCCTTGCCGTGGATGATGCGCAAGCAGGGCCCGCGGTGTCGCGCGCGGTGCAGGAACAGGGCCAGAGCATCCTGCGCCTGATAGCGGTCCATGCCGTGCAGATCCAGCTGGCAGGCAACCGGCCAGTGGCCATTGCGCAAACGCTTGAGCGTCTGGCTGGGCATGCCGGGGCGGGAGTACTGCACCAGGCTGTCTTGCGGCTCGAACAGGCCTGTCATGTGGCGCAACATCTCCATTTCGGCCTGGTGTGACAGGGCGTGCTGACCGTGGCGATGACGCGGGTGAGGGCTGGGTTTCTTGTGCTGAGGGATATGACGCGGCTGGCATTTCAGCGGTTTGACATCGCTGAACAGCTGCTTGAAATCAGGTTCGGGTGGCGGAGCAGGGACAGACACCGGCGCGGCAGGGGTGTCACGCAGACGCCCCTGCCGGCGGATTTCCTTCAATGTATCCTTGAAGGCCTTCAAGATATTACTTCAGGCTGTCCAGATAGCGTTCTGCATCCAGTGCTGCCTGGCAACCGGAGGCTGCGCTGGTCACGGCTTGACGGTAGATGTGGTCCTGCACGTCACCGGCGGCAAACACGCCATCCACGCTGGTCAGGGTGGCATTGCCTTCGCGGCCGCCACGGGTGATCAGGTAGCCGGTGGCATCCATTTCCAGCTGGCCCTTGAAAATGTCGGTATTGGGCTGGTGGCCGATGGCGATGAACACACCCATCAGCTTGATGTCTTCGGTGCTGCCGTCATTGAATTTCAGGCGGGCACCGGTAACGCCGCTGTCGTCGCCCAGTACTTCATCCAGATTGGCATTCAGCTTCAGGGTGATCTTGCCTTCGGCCACGCGCGACATCAGCTTGTCGATCATGATCTTTTCGGCACGGAAGCTGTCGCGACGGTGAATCAGCGTGACATGCTTGGCGATATTGGCCAGGTACAGTGCCTCTTCCACGGCGGTATTGCCGCCACCAACCACGGCAACATCCTGATTGCGATAGAAGAAGCCATCGCAAGTGGCGCAGGCGGACACGCCCTTGCCGGCAAAAGCCTGCTCGGACGGCAGACCCAGGTATTTGGCAGATGCACCGGTGGCAATGATGAGCGCGTCGCAGGTGTATTCACCTGCGTCACCAACCAGGCGGATCGGCTTTTCATTCAGGTGGGTGGTGTGGATATGATCGAAGATCATTTCGGTGCCAAAGCGTTCGGCATGTTGCTGGAAACGCTGCATCAGTTCCGGGCCCATCACGCCGCTGGCATCGGCAGGCCAGTTGTCCACTTCGGTGGTGGTCATCAGTTGGCCACCTTGTGCCAGGCCGGTAATCAGCACCGGTTTGAGGTTGGCACGTGCTGCGTAAACGGCGGCGGTGTAGCCAGCAGGACCGGAACCAAGGATCAGGAGGGGGCTGTGACGGGTGTTGCTCATCGTGTTGTTCCTGTTTTAGGTCGTTGAACAGTCATTTTAGCAGCTTTGCCATGACAGAATGGCGCATGCGGTCTAAACTGGACTTGTTAAATCGTGTAATGAGTGCGGAGGTGGGGGCATGGACGGAATAAGTCAAGTAAGCGGACAGAATGTTTCATCGGCCACTCAGGTGTTCGCCCTGAAAAAATCACTGCAGGCCGAAGGCCAGTCGGTACTGTCGCTGGTGCAGGGTGCCAGCGATACAGGCACGCAAATCACCCAGGCATCGAACCCGGCCCATCTGGGACAAAGCATTGATGTACGGGCCTGAGCAGGCCTGACTGGAAAAGCGGCGCATGCCGCTTTTTTTACGCCTGTAAGAAATGCACTGTCGTCACGACCAATCAGCAGGAGGTGGCATATGAATCCCGGAAAAAGTTATTCCCTGCTGCTGTGCGTGTTGCTCTTGCCTGTCATTGCGGTCGCTGGGACGCCGCCGCCATTGCCCGGATGGTCCAGTTATCAGTCCGGAGACTATGCCGCTGCTTTTGCCATGTTCAAGGCGGGAGCCGAGCGAGGCGACAGGGTGGCGCAATATGATCTGGCCATGCTGTACTGGCGTGGTGAGGGCGTGCCGCGCAATCGCGAGCTGGCCTTGAAGTGGTTGCAAAAGGCGGTGGACGCGCAGCTGTCTTCAGCCCAGTTTGTGCTGGGCCAGGTATATGAAAGTGGTGATGGCTTGCCGCGTGACCTGCAACAGGCGACGCGCCTGTTTGAGGCGGCAGCCAGGCAGGGGCACCGGGATGCGCAGGTGAGCGTGGCCACGCAGTATTACCTTGGCCGAGGTGCGCCACAGGACTATGGCCGTGCAGCGCGCTGGTATCGGGCGGCGGCAGAGCAGGGCGATGTAGGGGCGCAGTATTTGCTGGCCAGCCAGTACGAGCATGGACTGGGGCTGAAGGAAGACTGGCGAGAGGCCGTGCGCTGGTATGCGCTTGCCGGACAACAGGGAGATCAGGCGGGTTTGCTGAAAGCCAGGGCACTGGCCGCAGAGCATGGTGTCAGATAGCCGAACCGAAATTAAAAAAGAGTACAAGGGAACGGACCCTTGTACTCTTTTTTGTATCAATCTAATTGGCGGACAGTTCAGGCCTGTTCGCTGACCCGGCGGCTGCTGGCCTGAGTAGAGCTCTCCAGCAGGGACTGGTTGCTCTGATACTGCGCGACGGCAATCTGGCCGCTGTTCTTCTGGTTTTCCAGCGTCTGCTGTGCCTGATTGCGAACCGGAGCGGACTGGCTGCTGGCAGTGGCATTGCTGTCGTTACTGCTGCGCTCGCCGTTGCGATTGCTGCTGGCCGTGATTTGGCGGCTGCGGCTGCTGACGGCTGCTGCCGAGGTGCTGCTGGCGGTACTGTCCGATTCACTGCTGGCCCGGCTGGCATTCACGGTACGCGTGCTGTCAGTGCTGACGCTGGTGGCCTGGCTGGATGTCAGCTGGCTTGCCAGCGCCTGTTCGATCTGGAAGCGGTTCTGGCTTTGCCGGGAAGGTTTGCTGACGACCGCTTGCTGGCTGCTGCCGCTGGCTTGCAGCTGTTGCGTAGTGCTTTCGTTACGGGTGGATGCCGAACTGCTGCTGTCTTCCGTGGCCTGGCTGGTGCTGGCTGCGCGACTGTTGCGGCTCTGCTGCAACAGGCTGGCCGTGGTGCTGGCACTGCTGCTTTGCAGGCGAGAGATGCTGTCCATGGCGCAACTCCTGATGAATGGGCTAACTCTGTGATTTTAGAACAAATTGTCCAGGGTTTGCTGATAAATCACCAGGCCGGGCCTGAAGTGTGTGATTACTTCAACAGTACCAATGCCAGCATGCGTTCCGCCAGTGCATCCACACTCAGTTCGCCCTCGGACTTGTACCACTGCACCGACCAATGCAGGCTGCCCAGCAGGGTGCGGCGCAGCAGGCGGGTATCCTGCTTGACCAGCCCGGCTGCAGCAGCTTCGTCCAGTACTTCTTGCCATAGTGCCTCGTAGCGGTCGCGCAGCACGATCAGGCCGGGTTTTGCCGCAGCAGAGACACTGCGCCATTCGTACAGCATCACCTCCAAAGCGGCCTGGTTATCACCCAGCAGCGAATTCAGATGAACATGGAACAGGGCGGACAGCTTGTCGCGCGGGCTGCGGGCGCGGGCAATGGCTTCGCTCAGTTGCTCGGTGGTGGCGGTGATGCCCAGCGCCATGACGGCCACCAAGATTTCTTCCTTGGTACGGAAGTGATAAAACAGACTGCCCGATTGCAGGCCCACCGCATTGCCCAGGTCACGCACGGTAGTGCGTTCGTAGCCTTGGTCGCGAAACAGTTTGGCAGCAGCCCGCACCAGTTCCATGCGGCGGCTGTTTTCCTCGGGCTGATTGTTCTTGTCTTGTGCGCTCATGGTTCAGCCTATGTACTACGGGTCAGTTGAATGGTGGTCTTGCCCAGTTCGGGCAGAAAACGTTGTGCAGCCTGCCATGCCAGGTCCGGGCCCAGTTGTTCCAGACAGTTGGTGTGCTGGTAGGGACACTTGCGTTCGAAGCAGGGGCTGCAGTCCAGATTGAGACTGACTACCGCTGCCTGATCCGACAGCGGGGGAGTGAAGTCCGGGCTGGAGGAGCCGTACAGCGCAACCAGCGGTTTGCCAAGGGCGGCCGCTACGTGCATCAGGCCGGAGTCGTTGCAGACGGCAAGCCGGGTCAGGCCCATCAGGTCGATGGCTTCCTCCAGCCCGGTGCTGCCGCACAGATTGGTGGCTGTGTCATCGGCCAGGCGGGCGATGTCATCGCCGATTTCCTTGTCCTTGCCCGAGCCGAACAGCCAGACGGCAAAGCCGGCAGCAGCAAAACGCTTGGCCAGTTCGGCAAAATGGCGGGCCGGCCAGCGTTTGGCCGGGCCGTATTCTGCACCCGGGCAGAAGGCGACAATCGGGCGGCTGGTGTCCAGTTGCAGGCGACGGGCGGTTTCCAGCTGGCTTTGCGGATTGGTGACCAGTGCCGGATGGTCGATTGGGCGAGGCAAGGAGGTGTTGCGCTCCTCGGCCAGCGCGCAGAAGCGCTCCACCATCATGGGCAGTTCCTGCTCGTCCAGTTCGCGGGTGTCGTTGAGTATCCAGTAGCGTGATTCGCCAATAAAGCCAGTGCGTAGCGGTATGCCGGCAAAGAAGGGAATCAGGGCCGATTTGATGGAGTTGGGCAGCACGATGGCCTGATCGAAGCCTTCGGCCTTGAGCTTGCGGGCGGTTTCCCAGCGTTCGCGCAAGCGCAGTGCGCCGTGGCCGAAAGGGTTGAGGTGTGCTTTGGCTACTTCCGGCATGCGTGCTAGCAGGGGAAGAGTCCAGGCCGGGGCAAATACATGCAGTTCCAGGCCGGGGTGGCGCTGGTGCAGCCGCTGGTAAAGAGGCTGGGCCATGACGCTGTCGCCCACCCACGAGGGGCCGATGACCAGTATTTTTTTCTTCATGAAGGGTTCCGCTTCCAAATCAGCGCCAGCCTGGGGGCGGGTGGCAGCAAGCTGGCGTTGATTTGGTGAGCGGGCAAGCGAAAAAGGTGCGGAAGCCCGCACCTTTCGCATGCCGTCGGCCAGGCCTGGGCTTAGTGGTGGTGTCCGACCGGGCCAACCAGCTTGTACTGGGTGCCACAGTAGGGGCACAGTGCTTCACCGGTTTTGTGTACCGGCAGGAAAACGCGCGGGTGGGAGTTCCATGCCACCATGTCCGGCATCGGGCAGTGCAGGGGCAGGTCCTTCGCGGTGACTTCGATGACGCGACGGGTATTTTCTTTGAGTTCAGCCATTGTCTTTCCTTGTCAGGCCGGCAGCGCCGGCCCTTGCTGCTTGGGTGTGTTTACTTGACGTAGGTCAGCCAGTGTTCGTGTTCGGCATCCAGGCCCTTCACGATATTGAAGTACTTTTGCTGGATGGCTGCGGTGATCGGGCCGCGCGTGCCTTCGCCGATGGCACGGCGATCCAGTTCGCGGATCGGGGTGACTTCGGCGGCAGTACCGGTGAAGAAGGCTTCGTCGGCGCTGTAGACTTCGTCGCGGGTGATGCGTTTTTCAATGATTTCCAGGCCTTGCTCCTGGGCAATCTGCACCACGGTGTCGCGGGTGATGCCTTCCAGGGCGGAGGTGAGGTCCGGGGTGTAGAGCTTGCCCTTGCGCACGATGAAGATGTTCTCGCCCGAGCCTTCTGCCACGAAACCGTCCACGTCCAGCAGCAGGGCTTCGTCATAGCCGTCTGCCGTGGCCTCGTTGTTGGCGAGGATGGAGTTCATGTAGTTGCCGTTGGCCTTGGCCTTGCACATGGTGATGTTGACATGATGACGGGTGAAGGAGGATGTCTTCACGCGGATGCCTTTTTCCAGGCCTTCTTCACCCAGGTAGGCACCCCACGGCCATGCAGCCACGATGACTTGCACATCATCTTTTTTGGGTGCGACACCCAGTTTGCCCGAGCCGTAGAAGGCCATCGGGCGGAAGTAGCAGGAGGACAGCTTGTTGGCTTTCACCACGTCCAGATGAGCCTGGTTGATCTCGTCCTTGCTGAAGGGCAGGTTCATGCCCAGGATCTTGGCGGAGCGGAACAGGCGGTCGGTGTGATCCTGCAGGCGGAAAATGGCCGGGCCCTTGGGGGTTTCGTAAGCGCGCACGCCTTCAAACACGCCCATGCCGTAATGCAGGGTGTGGGTCAGTACGTGGGTGGTGGCATCGCGCCAGTCAACCAGTTTGCCGTCATACCAGATGAATCCGTCACGATCTGCCATCGACATCTTGGAGCTCTCCGTCATTGTGTTTTGTTAGCAGGCGATTATACCGCCAGTGTTGCCGTTGTGAACCGTCACCGGTGAAAAACCCGGTCAGGTCAGGCTGTCTGCGCCAAAAACCTGTAGCCACAGCGCCTGGGTTTGCTGGTAGTGCTGGCGCAGTGTGTCGTTGACTTCCACCTTGCTGCTTTCGTTCAGTCGTGCCGCATGCTGCAGTTTGCGGTAGTAGCGGTAGGCGCTGCGACCCTGTTCGGCCAGCGCGTGACTCACCAGCCCGGCCTCGGCAGCCACCGCCAGCAGGGCAATATTGCCGGTATTGCCGGTGAAGGCCGGCAGCTGGCGGGCATGGGCCAGAATCAGGTACTGCACGATGAATTCGATGTCGATGATGCCGCCGCGCGCATGTTTGACGTCGTGCTCGTGTGGCGGGTGGCTTTCCAGCATGCGCTGGCGCATGCCAAGCACTTCGCTGCGCAGGGTGTCGTGGTCTCGCTGCAGGGTGAGTACATCGTGACGTATCGTTTCAAAACCCTTGCCGATGGTGCTGTCGCCGGCGACGTAACGGGCGCGGGTCAGTGCCTGGTGCTCCCATACCCAGGCTTGTTTTTCCTGATAGTTGCGGAAGGCCTGCAGCGAGCTGACCAGGAGGCCGCTGGCGCCATTGGGGCGCAGGCGCAGGTCGATGTCGTACAGGATGCCGGCACTGGTGGCGCTGGTCAGCCAGGTGGACATCTTGCGTGCCAGGCGCGAGTAAAGCTCGGTGGCGTCCGGGTGTTCGTCGTCGTAGAGGAAGATGATGTCCAGATCCGAGGCGTAGCCCAGCTCCTTGCCGCCCAGCTTGCCGTAACCAATGATGGCAAAGCACGGTGTATCGGTATGGCGGCTGGGAATGTCGCGCCAGGCGTGGCGCAGCGTGGCATCCAGCACGGTGTCGGCCAGCATGGACAGCTGGTCGGACAGGGCTTCCACCGTCCACATGCCGGCAATGTCCTGTGCCACCAGGCGGAAAGCCTGGGCGTGCTGGAAGTGGCGCAGGGTGTCCATCTTGGCTTCGATGTCGCCGTCGGATTGCTGCATTTGCTGTTCCAGCTGGGCCGCGAGCGTAGGCCAGTCGGGCGTCGCGTACAGCACGCGGGCATCCAGCAGTTCGTCCAGCAAGATGGGGTGGCGCGTCAGGTAGGTGGATACCCAGGCGCTGGCCGAGCACAGTGTGGCCAGGCGTTGCAGGGTTTGCGGGTATTCGGTGAGCAGGGCCAGGTAGGACGCGCGTCGGCTGATGGCTTCCATCAGCCCGATGATGCGCGACAGGGTGGCTGCCGGATTGGGGAAGTGGGTGGATACCTCGATCAAGGGAGGCATCAGTGCATCAAATTTCTTGCGACCCGCCAGTGGAATCTGCTGGTAGCGCTGGCTTTGTGCCAGTGCACGCAACTGCCCGGTGACGCCGGGCACATCGTCAAACCCCAGGGTGGTGAGCTGGGGGGAGGGGTCTTGTTCGCCAATGTCATTCCACAGGCAGGACAGTGGATGGTCCGGCGCGGTTTCGGTGGGCAGGATGAAAACCTGCTCGAAGTGACGCGTTACCTTGCGCCGTTCGGTGTTGAGCGCATCCAGGAAGGCGGGCCAGTTCTGATAGCCCATGCTGTGGGCAATCTTGATCTGGTTTTCTTCACTGCCGGGCAGGGTTTGGGTCTGCTGGTCGTCCAGGTATTGCAGGCGATGTTCCAGATTGCGCAGGAAGGCATAGGCTTCTTGCAGCTCGGCCACGGCGGCCGGTTCCAGCAGGCGCAATTCGGCCAGCCGGTCCAGCGTGGCGCGGGTGCTGCGCAGTTGCAGGGTTTTGTCGCGGCCGCCGCGAATCAGCTGGAACACCTGTGCGATGAATTCCACCTCGCGGATGCCGCCCGGCCCCAGCTTGATGTTGTCGGCCATGTCGCGCCGGGCCACTTCGCGGCGGATCTGGGCGTGCAGCTCGCGCATGGCACCGTAGGCGTTGTAATCCAGATACTTGCGATAGACAAAGGGACGCACCATGTCAGCGAGGCCGGCCACATCGCCGGTCAGTGCCTTGGCCTTGATCCAGGCGTAGCGCTCCCATTCCCGGCCCTGGGTGAGCAGGTAGTTTTCCAGCGCCGGGAAGCTCATCACCAGCGGGCCGGAATCGCCATACGGTCGCAGCCGCATGTCGACGCGGAATACCTGGCCGTCCAGGGTGACATCGTTGATCAGGCTGATGATGCGCTTGCCGACCTGACTGAAGTATTCGTGATTGCTGATCTTGCGCGGGCCACTGGTTTCGCCGCCTTCGGGGTAGATGAAGATCAGGTCGATGTCGGACGATACATTCAGCTCGCCACCACCCAGCTTGCCCATGCCGATGACGATGAGTTGCTGGACTTCCCCGCTGTCCTCGCCAATGGGCTGGCCGTATTGCGGCAAGGCGCGACAGGCTGAAGCCAGTGACTGCTGAACGGCAAATTCGGCCAGTTGGCTGATGGTGCTGACCACTTCGTCGAGGCTGGCCAGCCCGTTATGGTCCCGGGTGATCAGCCGGGCCATCACCGCCTGGCGCAGCCGTCGCAGAGCGGCGCTCATGTCTTCCGGGCTGTCCAGTGCGTCCCACGGTGCAAAGCCTGCCATTTCGGCAGCATCAAACGGATGCAGCAGGCGTGCTTGCAACAACGCCAGTTGCTCTGGCCGTGCCGTCAGCAGGCGGTCCAGATAAAGTGAAAAGGCACGGCTCTGGGCAATGGCATGCTCCGGGTTTGCTGGCATAATGGCGCTGCACTCGCTGGTTGGTCCTGATAACACTTCATTGTATCGGTTTAGCTCATTTGGAAAAGCCCCTGTATCTGCTTGCCAGAATCCACGTCATCCGCTTGCTGCGCAGAGTCCTGCGCATCGCCGGCCTGTTGCTGGTGCTGGCAATCCTGATGATCGGCAGCGCATTTTCCGTGTTCAACTGGTGGTTTCTGCCCCGGCTGGAGCAGTTTCGCCCGCAGCTGGAACACAGCCTGTCCGAAGCCAGCGGGCGGCAGGTCAGCATTGCCGCCCTGTCCGGGCAGTGGCAGTGGCAGGACATGGCTCCGCAGCTGCAACTGGGCGGGCTGCGCATTGCCAACCCGGTGAGCGGCGATGCGCTGACCTTGCAACAGGTGACGGTGCTGCCTTCCTGGTTGTCGCTATTGTCCTGGCAACCTCTGTTTTCCAGCATTGTGATCCAGGGGCCCAGTGTGGCGCTGGTGCGCAATGTCGATGGTCACATCCTGCTCAACGGTTTTGACTTGTCGGCCAGTCCGGCCCGCCCGGAAGCTGCCGGGAGCGAGCCCTCCGCCAACTGGCTGCTGCGCCAGCGCCGTATTGAAATCAGCCAGGCGCATATCAGCTGGGAAGACAAAATGTTCGGCCTGCCACGGCTGGACTTGCAAGGTGGCCAGCTGGTCCTGGGCAAAACCCTGCTGGGCCACCGCCTGACGCTGTCCGGCCGGCCGGTGGTGACGCTGGGCAAAGGCTTTGACATGGAATTGTCCTGGCGTGGCAATGATTTCAGCCAGTGGCGTGACTGGTCGGGTAATGCGCGGGTGCGGCTCAATGGCGCGCAGGCCGGCATGTTGTCGCGCTATATGGAAAAAGTCGGTCTGGTGAATCGTGGCGAGGGCAGTGGCACGCTGGAGGCTGATTTTTCCGACGGCCATATCAACAGCTTGCAGGCCGATGTCAGCATTCACAATGCCGCCTATACCCCGCGGGATGCCCACACACTGGTTCTGCCTGTGATCAGCGGCAAGTTGCAGCTGGAACGCTCGGCCAAGGGGGCGTATGTCATCAATGCGTCCAATCTGACCCTTGCCAGTTCCAGTGGGCTGGCTTTCGACAATTCCAGTATTCGTGGCGACTGGTTGCCGGGCGAGCAAGGGCATGGCCAGTTGACGCTGGATAATGTCAATGTGGCCCATCTGACGCCGTTCATCCGTGCGCTGGGAGGGGATGGCAATTCGCTGTTTTCCCGCTTTGCACCCAGCGGCCAGCTGAAAAACCTGTCGCTAGGCTGGACCGGGCCGCTGCAGTCGCCGCGTCAATATACGGTGGCCACCCGTTTTGATTCGCTGGCCTGGCAGGCCTTTGCCACGGTACCGGGTATCAGCGGTGTCAGTGGCTCACTGCGTTTTGGCGAGCAGGGCGGCAGCCTGCAACTGGATAGCCGTCATGCCACGCTGAATTATCCGGTGGTGTTTCCGCAGCTGCTGAATTTTGACCGGCTCAATGCCCGCGTGGACTGGAAAAACCAGGGCAAGCAAACCGATGTCGATTTTCAGGATGTCAGTTTTGCCAATGCCGACCTGACGGGGCGGTTTGGCGGCCATTATCACCACGGTGAAAGCGGCCCCGGCGTGGTGGACTTCACCGCCAGTGTGGATCAGGTGGCGGCTGAACGGGTGCCGGCCTATCTGCCGCATGCGGTGGGAGAGGATACCCTGCGCTGGCTGAAGCAGGCCTTGCTGGGTGGTACTGCGCGTGATGTGCGCATGATTCTGAAAGGCGATCTGGCCGACTTCCCCTTTGCCGGTGGCAAGGGCGGGCAGTTCAGCGTGGACGCCAAGGTGGAGCAGGGCAAGCTGCTGTATGAAAAAGGCTGGCCCACCATCGACAACATTCAGGCCGATCTGGGTTTCCATAACGAAAAAATGCTGATTGCCGCCCGTTCAGCCAGCACGCTGGGTGTGCCTTTGTCAGCCGTGCAGGTGGGCATAGACAATCTGGGTGCCACCCCGCCGGTGCTGACGGTGCAAGGGCGGGCGCAAGGGCCGCTGGCCAGCATGTTGAAGTTCACTACTGCCAGTCCGGTGGACGGCTGGCTGGATGGCTTTACCGGCAATCTGCAAGCTGGTGGCAACGCTGCGCTCAATCTCAAGCTGGGTATTCCTCTCTCGGGTCATGAAACGCCCAAGGTGCGTGGCGATATCCTGCTGTCCGGCAATCAGCTGGGTTTCCGGACGCTGCCGATTCCGCCGCTGTCGCAGGCGCAAGGCACGCTGACCTTTACCGAACATGGAGTGGAATCCAGTGGCGTGGCATTCAAGGCGCTGGGCGGAGCCTTTGTATTGAA
The DNA here is from genome assembly GCF_041914625.1 of Aquitalea pelogenes. Lineage (NCBI taxonomy): Bacteria > Pseudomonadati > Pseudomonadota > Betaproteobacteria > Neisseriales > Chromobacteriaceae > Aquitalea > Aquitalea pelogenes. The sequence goes on from NZ_JAYSDA010000001.1 coordinate 358,432, forward strand.
GGCAGCCAGTACAGCGGCCGGACGCATGAATTTTGATATCCGTGGCGAGGCCGACAGCAAGCTGGCGCTGGACCGCTATCTGCCGGTGCTGTCCCCTTACGTCAGTGGTCATGCGCCGTTCGGCATCCAGTTTGCCGTGCAAAAAGGGTTGGAGAACCTGACGGTGCAGTCCGGCTTGCAGGGCGTCAGCATTCTGGCCCCGGCTCCGGCAGGCAAACCGGCGGCGGACGTGCTGCCGTTGTCATTGCGGGTGACGCCTGGCAAGACGGCACAACAGCCGGTACGGCTGGATCTGGATGTCGGCACCGTGGCCAGCGGCAGCCTGTTGCTGGATGAGCACGGCAATCTGAAAACCGGGGTAATTGCCTCCGGTCGCCCGGTGGGCAAGCAACCGGATGAGGGCTTGTTATTGCGTCTGGCTGCGCCGAAGGTGGATTTGCCCGCCTGGGTGGATGCCATTGCCGGGCCTTCCGGTTTGCATGGCAATGCGGCAACTGCGGGCAAGTCCTTGCAGATTGACCTGCCTTTGCAGATTGATCTGGAAACACCGCAGCTGGACAGCTGGGCTGGCAGTCTGCACAAGGTGACTGCCAGCCTTGGCAACCGGCGGATTCGCCACGGCTGGTCGCTGGATGTCCGGGCGCATGAAATGAGTGGCAATATTGAATACTTGCCGGAAGGAAACGGCCTGCTGCGCGCCAATCTGGCATATGCGCTGCTCAATCCGCCGGAAAAAGGCAGTGCGGCGGATGGCGACAACACGATGTCGGACAAGGGCGACTGGCCGGCACTGGATATCCATGTGGGCGACCTAGTGTACCAGAACCGCTCGGTGGGTAAGCTGGATGTGCGGGCGCGTCGCGAAGGGCGTGACTGGTTGCTCAATCCCTTGCGGCTGGATGCGGCCGAAGGCAGTTTGCAGGGTAGCGTCCGGGTGCGGCGCAGCGAGGATGGCAAGGAAGTGGATGCCCGTTACCGGGTAGACAGTACCGATGTAGGCAAACTGCTGGCCCGCGTGGGCTTGCAGGACACTTTCCGCAAGGGCGAAGGCACGCTGGCGGGCAATATGCGTTGGCCGGGCGGCTTGTTCGATCTCAGTGTCAAACAGCTGTCCGGGGACATGACCCTGTCTTTGAAGAACGGCCGCTTTGCCAAGGTGGACCCGGGTGCAGCCCGTCTGCTCGGGGTGTTGAGCCTGCAATCGCTTACCCGCCGGGTGAAGCTGGATTTCACCGATGTATTCAGTGACGGTTTTGCCTTTGACTCCATTACCGGAGATGCCCGCATCAGCAAGGGTGTATTCGTTTCTGATAATGTGCACCTGAAAGGGCCGGCAGCGGATGTCTTCCTCAGCGGGCAGGTGAACCTGGCCAGCGAAACCCAGGATGTCCACATCAAGGTACAGCCCCATCTGGCCGAGAGCGTGGCGCTGGCTGCGGGTGCAGCACTGCTCAACCCCGTGGTGGGTGTGGCAGCACTGGCGGCACAGAAAGTATTCCAAGATCCGGTCGGCAAGATTTTGTCGGTCGAGTACGACCTGACCGGTTCCTTTGCCAACCCGAAGGTGGAGAAACGGGCCGTGGAACCTTTGAGAAACAGCAAGCGGATCATCACACCATGAAACAGAAATTTATAGCAGCTGCCGTGCAGATGGTGTCCGGTACCGATGTGGCAGCCAATCTGGCCCGTGCCGCAGCGCTGGTGGCCAAGGCCGCTGCCGTAGGAGCGGCTTTTGTGGTGCTGCCGGAATATTTTTGCCTGATGGGCAGAAAAGATGGCGACAAGGTAGCCATCTGCGAAGAAATGGGCAGTGGCCCCTTGCAGACTGCCCTGGCCGCGATGGCGCGTGACAACAAGGTGTGGCTGGCCGCCGGCACCATTCCGTTGCAGAGCCCCGAAGCAGGCAAGGTATTCAACACCACGCTGGTGTTCGACCCCGATGGCGTGGTGCAGGCCCGCTACGACAAGATCCATCTGTTTGGCTATACCGGTAATGGCGAGCGCTATTGCGAGTCGGACAGCATTGTTGCCGGACATGAGCCGGTAAAGGTGGATATTGGGCTGGCAGAAGTTGCCTGCGGCATTTGTTACGATTTGCGCTTTCCCGAGCTTTTCCGCAAGCTTGCGCCGTTTGACGTGATGATATTGCCCGCCGCATTCACGGCCACCACCGGCGAAGCCCACTGGGAGGTGCTGATGCGAGCACGCGCCATTGAAAACCAGTGCTTCGTGATTGCCTCTGGCCAGGGGGGGACCCACGAGAATGGCCGCAAGACCCATGGCCAATCCATGATTATCGATCCCTGGGGGCGCATTCTGGCGCAACAGGCCAGCGGCGAAGGTGTCGTGCTGGCCGAACTCGACCCCGCATTGCTGCAATCGGTGCGTAGCGGCCTGCCCGCGCTGGCGCACCGTGTGCTTTGACAGAAAGACCCACCATGCAAGACGCTTTCACCATTGCCGATCAACTGCTGCTCTCGCCTTTTGGCGTGGATGAGTCCGTGATCGAAAAAACCTTCTCCCGCATGCGCCAGCATGCCGTGGATTACGCCGACCTCTATTTCCAGTACACCCGCAGCGAGGGCTGGAGCCTGGAGGAGGGCATTGTCAAATCCGGCAGTTTCAGCATCGATCAGGGTGTGGGCGTGCGGGCGGTGGCAGGCGACAAGACAGCCTTTGCCTATTCCGATGATATCGGAGTGGATGCCATTACCCGCGCCGCTGATGCGGTCCGCGCCATCGGTCTGGCCGGTGGGGATGGCAGTGCCGGCCGCCAGTCGCCGCAGCGCGCGCGTGACCTTTATCCGGCCATCGACCCGTGTTACAGCCTGGAGGCCGCAGCCAAGGTGGCCTTGCTGGAAAAGGTGGAAAAACTGGCCCGCGCCATGGACCCGCGCGTGTTGCAAGTGATGGCCGGCGTCGCCTCGGAATACGATGTGGTGTACGTGGCCCGCCATGATGGCGTACGCGCTGCCGATGTGCGTCCGCTAGTGCGGCTGTCGGTCCACGTGATCGTCGAGCACAACGGCCGGCGCGAGCAGGGTTCTGGCGGCGGCGGTGGCCGTTTCGACCTGACCCGCTTTGACGATGCACTGGTGGAGCAATATGTGCGTCAGGCGGTGGATCAGGCCCTGATCAATCTGGAGGCACGTCCGGCACCTGCCGGGCAAATGACCGTGGTGCTGGGCTCCGGCTGGCCTGGGGTGTTGCTGCATGAAGCCATTGGTCATGGCCTTGAGGGCGACTTCAACCGCAAGGGCACATCGGCATTCTCCGGCAAACTGGGTCAGCGTGTGGCTGCTCCGGGCGTGACGGTGGTGGATGACGGCACGCTGGATGGCCGTCGTGGTTCGCTGGCCATTGACGACGAAGGCAACCAGACCAACCGTACCGTGCTGATCGAGGACGGCATCCTCAAGGGCTATATGCAGGACGCCATGAATGCCCGGCTGATGCAGGTGGCACCCACCGGCAATGGCCGGCGCGAGTCCTATGCGCATATCCCGATGCCGCGCATGACCAACACCTACATGCTGGGTGGCCAGCATGACCCGGCAGAGATCATCGCCTCGGTGAAGGACGGCCTGTATGCCGCCAATTTTGGTGGTGGTCAGGTGGACATCACCAGCGGCAAGTTCGTGTTTTCCGCTTCGGAAGCCTGGCGTATCGAAAACGGCAAGCTCACCTATCCGGTCAAGGGCGCTACGCTGATCGGTAACGGGCCGGATGTACTGGGCCATGTTTCCATGATCGGTAACGACATGGCGCTGGATCAGGGTGTGGGCGTCTGCGGCAAGGAAGGTCAGAGCGTGCCGGTGGGCGTGGGGCAGCCCACCTTGCGCATCGATGGCGGCCTGACAGTGGGCGGAACGGCGGGCTGAGCGGAATTTTTCTGTCATGAGGCACAGTAAGGCCGTACAGGCCTGCGTTTGCCTGTTGCTGCTGCTGACTGGCTTGTGCGCCAGCGGCGTTGCCCTGGGCCAGGATTTTGTCGTCGCCGTCGAGGAGTCGGACAACCATCCCTTTGAGTATGTGCAGGGGGATGGCAAGGCCCATGGTGGCTTTCATCTGGAAGAAATCGACCAGGTGGCTACACGGCTGGGCTGGCATGTGATTTACAAGCCCATGCCCTGGCAACGCGCTTTGCGCAGCTTGCAGCTGGGGCAGGTGGATGCGCTGAGTTATCTGGCCCGCACGGCGGAGCGTGAACGCTTCGCGGTGTTCCTGCCGGCAGCCATCCAGCACCGGCAATATGCCGGCCTGTTTGTCCGCCGCAACCAGCAGCAGCGCTTTCCCGACAGCCATGACCCCTGCCGTTATGCCGGGTTTCGCATGGCCGCGGCCAGCAATTATTTCTATGGGCAGACCGTGCAGGATGCCATGCAGAAGTGCTGGAAGATCGACATGAATGCCAGCTCCAAGGAAGAAGTGTTTTCCAAGCTGCTGGCCGGGCGCATCGACATTGCCGTGGCTTATGGTACTTCACTGCAGTCGCTGGAAGTGGCCATGCCGGGCTTGTCCTCCCAGGTGGTGGCCCTGCGTCAGCCGCACTGGCTGATAGGGGATTTCTATCTTGGTTTTTCCCGCAAGGCCATGCCGACCGGGCGGATAGACGCTTATGTGGATGCGCTGCGCCGTTACCGTCAGAGTGCTGCTTACCAGCAGCTGGTGCAGAAATACAATATGAAATCCTTTCTGCCCTGAACCTGCTTCAGGCTGTCCGGGCCGTTGCCGGGCGGGCTGGCAGTCCGCTGTGTGCGGTGTTTGATTCTGAATTTTTCCGGGGGATGCATGGTCAGGCTGGAGGATGTGCAGATTCTGCTGCAAACCGCGCAGCTGGGCAGCTTGTCTGCCGCTGCACGCGCGCTGGATATCAGCCCGGCGGTGGCCAGTGCAGCACTCAAGCGTCTGGAGCAGGAACTGGGCTGTCGTCTGTTGGTGCGTTCCACCCGCAGCCTGCGGCTGACTGCTGACGGAGAGCGTTATCTGGCACATGCCACGGTGGCGCTGGAAGCCTTGCAGGCGGGTGCCCAGGCATTGGCTGCCGGCAGGGAGGCGCTGCAAGGGCTGCTCAGCCTGTCCATGCCATCCGATATTGGCCGGCAACGGCTGCGCCCGTGGCTGGATGAGTTTCTGGCCGAGCACCCCGCCGTACGCTTGCAACTGCATATCAGTGACCGGCTGGCCGATTTGTACCGCATGCCGGTGGATCTGGCCTTGCGCTATGGCGTACCTGAAGATTCCAGCCTGGTGGCACTACCCTTGCTGCCGGATAACCGCCGCGTGCTGTGTGCTGCACCGGACTACCTGGCCCGTCATGGCCATCCGCTCAAACCCGAAGACCTGTCCGCGCATGCCTGCCTGCGTTTCGTGCTGGGGGATGCCTTGCACGAGCGCTGGCGCTTTGGCCATCAGGGAGAGTGGGTCAGTGTGCCGGTGGATGGACGGTTCAAGAGCGACGACGGGGAAATCGTGCGTCGTTGGGCACTGGCCGGGCTTGGTATTGCCTACAAGTCCAGACTGGATGTGATGGACGATCTGCGGGCCGGTACCTTGAAGGCCTTGCTGCCGGAATACCAGACCGAGCGGGCTCCTCTCTATCTGGTATGCCCGCACCGGATGATGCTGTCGCCGCTGGTGGTGCGTCTGCGCGAATTCCTGCAGCAGCGCCTGCAACACCATGTCGCGGCGCTGCCGTAAGGCCGCTTAGCCCTGGGTGCTGATCAGGCTGCCTACCGAAGATGCATACTGGTTGGTCTGGCTGTTTTGCAGGTTTTGCAGCAGTGCAGTCAGGAAGGATTGCAGATTGGCCGAAGTGCTGCTGCCGGAGGTACTGGAGTCACTGGCGCTGGTACTGCTGCTGCCTTGCACGCTGGAGAGCAGATTGTTGAAGTCGTTCTGCAGGGTGCTCAAGGTGCCGGAATTGCTGGACGTGCCACTGGATAGCTGCTGAATCAGGCTTTGCAACTGGCTTTCCGCATTGCCATAAGTGGAAGTGCTGGCCGTGCTGCTGTCACTGCTGCTATCGCTATTGCTGCTGGACTTCAACGCGGCAAACAGGTCGTGCATGAAAGTGTGCATGGCCTGTCTGGGGTTTTGCGTGCTGCCCGTGCTGCTGACGCTGTCGTCGTCCCCATCGTCATCCGGCGGTGGCGGCGGAGGGGCTTGCAGGCTGGCAAGTGCGCTATTGCTGTTGCTATTCGTGTTGCTGCTGCTGGCACTGCTGCTGGTCGGCGCTTGCAGGGTGATGCCCAGTTGGCTTAATGCCTGCTCCACGCTTTGCATGAAGGCGTCGCTACCGCTGCCACGGTGTTTGCCATGGTGACGGGTTTCGCCGGTGCCGGAGGTACTGCCGGAGGACTGGCTGCTGGTGAGCCCGTAAATGGAAGTGCTGCTGCTGATGCCCGAGATGCTCATGATGATGGCTCCTGATCCGAGTGCGTGAGCGGTGCGCAGTCGCCAGTCATGCCCAATGGCTGCAGGCGGGCGCGATGCCGGGTAACAGGCAAGTTCCAGGCCAGTAAATAACGGTAAAGACGTAAATAAATGTTAGGAAATGTTAGCGAATGTGGGGGCGTGCGGAAAAGCGCCGGCATTCTGCTAAGGTTGCGCCTGATTGCGCTGTTTTCCTGGTGGTAGTGGCGGAAATAATTGCCGCCACCGCCTGGGCAGCGTGCTGCAGAGATGACCGGAATCCATGGCTTACAGTGACTTGCCGGCGTTTTTGTCCGGCAGGCAGGCAAATTCTGCCGCTGTAAAGGGTGGTAGCCGCCGCAGATGAGAGAGGGACCCGGGCAGGGCAAGCAAGCGGCTACCGTCATGCATGATGCGCGCTTGTACTGTTAATAACGGTTAGCCCGGTGTAAAGCGCCATCAAGCGGTGTAAATGGCGGTAAAACTTCACCCGCGCCGTGTCGTGATGTGGATCATGTCTGCCGAAAGCCTCCGGGAGAGGGGGGCGACAGAATAATCAGGATGGAAAATGCGAATACTGCTGGTGGATGACGATATTGAGTTGGCCGACATGCTGGGTAGCTATCTGGAGCGTGAGGCGTGTGAGGTGCACAAGGTGAGCGATGGCACCAGTGCCGTGGTGCAGGCGCTGTCAGGGCAGTTTGACCTGATGGTGCTGGACGTGATGATGCCCGGCATCAGCGGAGTGGAGGTGCTGCGCCGGGTGCGCGAGCACAGCATGCTGCCCATCCTGATGCTCACCGCCCGTGGCGACGATACCGACCGGGTGCTGGGTCTGGAATTGGGTGCAGATGACTATGTCCCCAAGCCCTGCACGCCACGCGAACTGCTGGCCCGCATACGTGCCATCCTGCGCCGCATCGGCAATCAGGCACAGCCTGCGCACGAAATAGACATGCTGCGTGAAGGCCCACTCACCATGTGGCCGGGCGAGCGCCGGGCGCAATGGGGTGACACCGTGCTGGAACTCACCAGCACCGAATACAGCTTGCTGGAGCTGCTGGTGCGCAATGCCGGTCAGCCGGTCGGCAAGGATATCCTGTCCAAGCAGGCCTTGGGACGGCCGCTGGCACGCTTCGATCGCAGTGTCGACGTGCACATGAGCAGCATTCGCCAGAAGCTGGCGCGGGTTGCGCCGGGCCGTATCTGCATCCAGACCGTGGTCCGCCGCGGTTACCAGTTCATCAAGGCCTGAGATGGGACGCTTGTTCTGGAAGCTGTTCCTCATACTATGGCTGGCGCAAATCTGCACCGTGGTTGGCGTGGGGGCGGTTTTCTGGTTCAAGCACCGCAGCGAAACGGCGGCTGCCATTGAACAGCATCACCCGATGGACGGGACGGTGCTGGACATGGCCGCCGCCTTGCTGCGTCATGAAGGCCCTGCCGGCTTGCGCCAGCAGCTGGAGGGCATGAAATCGCGTGGTCGTGATTATCTGTACATTCTGGATGATCAGGGGCATGAATTGCTGGGGCGCGCCGCGCCTGGGCCGGATCTGTTCAATCATCGTCCGGCAAGGGAAGTCAGCCTGGCCGATGGCACGCACTACCGGCTGGTGTTGTTGCCACCGGGGCCACCGCCTGAAGGCCGTCCCGGCCAGCCTCCTGGCATGCCGGGACGTCCACCGGAAGAGCCTGGTCCGGTGCCATTGGTACCGATTTTCGCAGCCTTGCTGGCCAGTTTGCTGTTTGGTGCCATTCTGGCGCGTTATCTGTCCAAGCCGATTCACCTGATGAGTGAAGCGTTCCAGTCGGTGGCCAAGGGCGAGATGGATGTCAATTTGGCAGGCAAGATGGGGGGGCGGCGTGACGAGCTGGCCGATCTGGGCCGTGATTTTGACAGTCTGGCCAAGCGGCTCAAGCAGCTGATCATCGGTCAGCGTCGCCTGTTTCATGATGTTTCGCACGAATTGCGCTCGCCGCTGGCCAGGCTGAATGCCGCCATTGATCTGGCGCGCCAGCAGCCGGATCAACTGGAAACATGGCTGGGGCGCATCGAGCGCGAATCCGGCCGCATGGATACCCTGGTGGGCGAGGTGCTGGCATTGGCCAGGCTGGATGCCGAGGGCGCGCAGCATCCGCCGGAACGCTTGCCGCTCGACTTTGTGCTGGAAGAATTGATTCCGGATGCCGAGTTCGAGGCGCAGGCCAACGACTGCAGCATCGTGCTACTGCAATGTGATATGGCCGAGGTGATGATGCAGCCGGAATTGCTGTCCCGTGCGCTGGAGAATGTCATCCGCAACGCCATTCACCATACGCGCAAGGGTAGTGCGGTGTCGCTGGCGGTGAGACGCACAGAAAACGAGGTCAACATCGAAGTGAGTGACTGTGGCCCTGGTGTGCCGGAGCACGAACTGGAAACCATCTTCGAGCCTTTTTTCCGCAGCGAGCAAAACAGCCAGCCGGGAGGCTACGGCCTGGGCTTGGCTATGGCGCAACGTATCGTGCACACCCATCAGGGCAGGATTCGCGCCAGTAATCTGCCGCAGGGCGGGCTGTGTGTCAGCATCACCCTGCCGCTGGCAGTAGCGGACTGCTAGGTCCGCTACCTGTTGCGGATCAGCCTTTGGAGCGCAGTCCGCCGGAGTTGCCCAGTTCGCTCAGCAAACGGCTGGTGGTCTGGCCGCTGAGGCGGAAGGGGTCCAGCACCGGGCTGGATGAATGCCGCAGCAACAAGGCGGCATTTTTCTTGTCCAGCGGTGCCTGTGCCATCGACCAGCAGGCAAATTCGCGCTGGTCGACTTCTTCGTAGGTCAGCAGCGTGACATCGTGATGCCGGTTGTCGCGGCAAATCTGCTGGTACAGGGCGTTCACTTCGGCACGCCCGCCTTCCAGCGCCTGTACGAACACACCGTCCCCATAACACAGCACACCGGTAATGCCGCGTTCGGTATTGTGCTGGTGTGCAGCATCCAGAATCTGTCGTACCAGTTCACTGGTGATGGGGGTGGCACTGCGGCTGGCATAAATCAGGCGAACGAGCATGTCAGTTTCCTCTGTGCATCAGCGACAGGAATTCCCGGCGCAGATTGGCGTCGCGCAGGAAGGAGCCGCGCATCACGCTGTTGGTCATCTTGGAGTTGTTGTCCTTCACGCCACGCCAGTGCATGCAGAAGTGATCCGCTTCCATGACAATGGCCAGGCCATCCGGTTGCAGCTTGTCCATCAGCAGGTCGGCAATCTGCATCACTGCTTCTTCCTGGATTTGCGGGCGGGTCATCACCCAGTCAATCAGGCGGGCGTATTTGGACAGGCCGATCAGATTGGAGTGTTCGTTCGGCATCACCCCCACCCATACCCGGCCCATAATGGGGCACAGGTGATGCGAGCAGGCACTGCGCACGGTGATGGGGCCGACAATCATCAGCTCGTTGAGCTGTTCGATATTCGGGAATTCGGTATTGGGCGGGCTGGCCACATAGCGACCGCGAAACACTTCACGTACGAACATCTTGGCCACGCGACGGGCGGTGTCCTGCGTGTTGTGGTCGTTTACCGTGTCAATCACCAGGCTTTCCAGCACGCCCTGCATTTTCTCTGCCACTTCTTGTTGCAGCAGGTCCAGCTCATCGTCCTTGATGAAGTCGGCAATATTGTCGTTGGCGTGAAAGCGCACGCCGGCATTCTGCAAACGATAGCGTATGCGGGAAGAAACGCTGTCTGGGGTGTTGGCGTTGGAATCCGTTTTGCTCATGGTGGCTTTGGCCTTTATCTTAGATGGCTGGCACTGTCCCCCTACTTACTTTGGTCAGTAGGATAGGCCCGGCACCAGCCGCTGTTAATCCGTGATGTATGTGGCAAACGGCGCAGGTTTGCTGCCGGTGATCTTCCTTGGTCATGCATGGTAATGCGCAGCAAGGGCTGGGAAAAGGAAAACCGGAATCAGCATAGTCAAATGGAGACGCGGGCGCCGCCTTTCAAGGCTTGGCTGCGGTTTTCTGTCGCCGGTAAAGACAAGGCTGGCTGGAAGCCTCCAGCACATCCTGGCAGGGCTGGCGCTTGCTCTTGATCTTCAGTGCGCGGCAGGCGTAAGGAAAGCGGACATCATGGCTGATATGGTAGTGCTGGCAATCCAGGCAATGGACGCGTTTGCTTGTTGAATCTGCAGTCGGGGGCATGGCATGGCCTGCACGTGGCATGTGTTGTACGGATTGTGCCCGCATGCCGTCTGAATGTGAATATTTGTTTTAAATGCTGCTGTCAGCTGTCATTTTTGGTATAAAGCTGGATTGTATCCTGCCTCGGCGGCGTCCCGTGCCACCAGAGCGGCAGATGTTGGCACACTAATCCATTTGATGACTATCGACCCCACACTGGTGCTGGCACCGATCTTCCTGACCACCGAATTGCTGAGCATGGCGCTGTGCATGGCGTTTGCTTCGCTGCGGCGTAGCGGCCTGCCCGGGGTCTGGCAGTGGCTGGTGGCCAATTGTGCGGTTGTCATCTATCTGCCTTTGCTTGGCTTGCGCGGCATGGTGCCGGACAGCATTTCCATTGTAGTGGCCAATGGCGTTCAGGCCTTGTCCCTGGCCATGTACTATGCCGGCTGCGCCTCTTTCCTGGGTCGGCCGCCGCGCTGGCGCCTGTTGCTTGGCGGGGCAATTCTGCAAGTGCTGGGCGTGACTTACTGGCGCTATGTCGATAACAGCCTGCCCATGCGGGTGATGGCCATTTCCATTTATGCCGCGCTGGTGTGCCTGGCAACGGCATGGTTGATGGTGTCGCATTATCGCGGTCACCGCAGCAGTGTTCATTATCGTTTGCTCACTGGCCTGTCCTGCCTGCTGGCGGTGACGCAGGTCGTGCGTGCCATCTATTTTTACCAACTGCATCCGGTGCCTACCAGCATCATGCTGGCCAGTGGCTGGAACATCATCCTGCTGTGCCTGGGAGCTGCCATCATGCCGGCCCTGTCCATGGCGGCCGTGCTGATGCTGCATGAGTCGCTGCAAACGCAAGCCGAAGATGCGGCCAATCGTGATTTCATGACCGGTGCGCTGTCACGCAAGCATCTGTTTGCCACCGGTCAGCAATTGATCCTGCAAGCGGCGGCTAACCGCCGGCCACTGGTGTTGCTGCTGATCGACCTGGACCACTTCAAGAACATCAATGACACCTTTGGCCATGCTGCTGGTGACGAAGTGCTGTGTGCATTTACCGAGATGGTGCGCGGACACTTGCGCAGCCTTGATGCACTGGGACGGCTGGGGGGGGAGGAGTTTGCCGTCCTGCTGCCGGATACCCCAATTGAAGCTGCCTGGCTGGTGGCAGAGCGGCTGCGTTTGCATGCCCAGCAGCGGCCGGTGAGCAGCCGGTTTGGTGAGTGCCGCTACAGCATCAGTATCGGTGTGGCTGCCTGGCAGGGTGGCGAAAGCTTCGATCAGCTATGCCGCCGGGCCGACCAGGCGCTTTATCAAGCCAAAAACACCGGTCGCAACCGGGTACAAATCAGCCAGGGCGCTGTTTCAAACACGGCCTTGGCCTGATAAGTCCATCATTCCGCAGGCTTGAAGCTCAGGCACACCGAGTTGATGCAATAGCGCTCGCCGGTGGGTTCCGGCCCATCCGGGAATACATGGCCCAGGTGGGCGTCGCAGTTGGCGCAGCGCACTTCCACCCGGATCATGCCGTGCGAGGTGTCGCGCAGGCGCTTGATGCGTTCGCCGGCAGCTTCCGCCCAGAAACTGGGCCAGCCGCAGCCTGCATCAAACTTGGTATCCGAGTGAAACAGCAGGCTGCCACAGCAAATGCAATGGTAATCGCCGCGCTCGGTGCGCAGGTAATGTTCGCCGCTGAACGGGCGTTCGGTGCCGCCCTGACGGGCAACGCGGTATTGTTCCGGGCTGAGCCGGGCGCGCCAGTCGGCGTCGCTGATGGAGCTTGGCTTGTCCATGATCATTCCTCGGGTGGTTTTTGTATTGGTCGCGGCAGGTGGGGCAATCTGTCAGTGCCGGGCTTACAGCTCGTCCAGACTGCTGTCCAGATGGGACTGGTCTGCCCATTTTTCAATTTCCCACTCGCCATCCCGATAGCGAATCCAGTTGAGCGCGGCATTCGGAATGGGAAAGTCGCGTGCGCCGCTCAGTCCCTTGCCGCTGGCGGTACGGTGCACCATTTCCAGCACGCCGCCATGGCTTACTACCAGAATCTGCTTTCCCGCATAGTGTTCCGCCAGTTGCTGCATGTATTGCATGATGCGCTGCTGAAAGCCGTGCAGGCTTTCACCACCTTGCAGATCGAAGTGGACATCCCGCTCCTGATGCAGCCGGTAGACGTGGGGGATGTGCTGTCGTGCTTCTTCGAAAGTATGTCCCTGAAAAGCACCGTAATGCCGTTCTTTCAGCGCGGCATGGGTTTGCAATGGCAGGCCGAGCCGACGGCTGATGGCGCTGGCGGTCTGGCGGGCGCGGGTGAGTTCGCTGACATGCAGCGCGCTGAATTCCAGCTGTTGTTGCGCCAGTGCGTGGGCCAGCTGTTCGGCCTGCTGCAGGCCGCGGGCATTGAGCGGGATATCCAGATGGCCTTGCAGGCGGCGCTCGCGGTTCCAGTCGGTTTCACCGTGGCGGATCAGGCAAAAACGGGTGGTGGGCATGTGGGTGTCCGGATGGTTGAGCGGGGGTGGAAATTACAGAATGCCGACACCGGAGATTTCGCGTGCCAGGTTGGCGGCGTAGTTGTCGGTCATGCCGCCAACAAAATCCAGTACTTTCATATAGGCCTGATACAGGCTGTCCTCTGGCTTGATGTGTTGTTCCAGCAGCCCCATGGCCAGATGCTGGCGCGGCGTCAGCTGTTCTGCACCACGGGTGATATAGGCATGTACCGCTGGCACCAGCACATCCAGAATGGTGGCGACGCAGGGATAGGAGGCCAGTTCGGTCACCAGCTTGGTGCGATGGCGGTACACCTTGTTACTGGCCAGCTCCTTGGCCTGAATCAGCGCTTCCTGCACCTCGGCATCCGTCAGGTTGATCAGGTCCTTGGCCGGGAATTCCCCGGCCAGCAATGCGTTGTGGTGCAGCATGAATTTTTGCGCCACTTCGGCCACGCAGCGGCCAATGGCAATGCCGCGCAAGGTGGCGCATTTCTGCTTCACGTCGTGCAGATTCCACACCTTTTCGTATTCGGTAAAGCGGGCGAACAGGCCTTCGAATTCCCGTACATCCAGAATGCCGATTTCGACTGCATCTTCCAAGTCAAGAATGGCATAGCAAATGTCATCGGCCGCTTCCATCAGGTAAGACAGCGGATGGCGGCTCCACTCCAGTTCTCCCTTGCGCGGTAATTGCAGCTCGGTGGCAATGCGCTCGAAGTAGGGCAGTTCGGTGCGATAGATGTTGAACTTGTCGCGCGCAAGCGCCTTGGGTGCATCTGATGTCCACGGATACTTGATCAGCGCACCCAGTGCCGCGGCAGTCAGGCGCATGCCGCCTTCGTGGCTGTACATTTCCAGTGTGGCCAGCATGCGCAGGCCGTGAGCATTGCCTTCGTAGGTTTGCACGTCGCGCAGCTGGGCGGCATCCAGTGTGGTGAGGAAATGCGCATTGCGCGCATCGCGGAACCAGTCGCGCAGCGCATCTTCGCCGGTATGGCCAAACGGCGGGTTGCCGATGTCGTGCGCCAGGCAGGCCACCTGAACCACCGCGCCAATATCGAAGGGGCTGTAACCGGGCGGCATGACCCCGGCGTGCTGCATCATCACCCCCACCCGGTTACCCAGACTGCGGCCCACGCTGGCCACTTCCACGCTGTGCGTCAGCCGGTTGTGGGTGTGGTCGTTCTGGGCCAGCGGGTGCACCTGGGTCTTGCGGCCCAGACGGCGGAAGGCGCTGGAAAACACCACCCGGTCGTGGTCGATATGAAAGTCGCTGCGCAAGCCTGCGCTGCCTTCATCGGTAGCCGGGGTACGGGTGGGTTTGATTTCCCCTTGCACCACCTTGAAGCGCTGGGTGGAGAGCAGGGCAGTCCATTGTTGTTGCTGGTGCTGGGTCATGGCAGGCCGTGGCAGGTTGGATGTAGCGATGATATGGGCTTTGCCGCCCGGGGAAAAGCAGCTTGCCGCTCAGGGCCTTGCATACAGGCGGATCAACTGGCCGTGGCGGTCTTCGGTCATGTAGAGTGCGCCGTCGGCACCGGCGCGGATTTCAACCGGGCCGCCGGGGCCTTTGTTGTCTTTCCAGTTGCCGATCAGTTCCAGACCCTGGCCGGTGGGCAGGCCCTGGCGGTCGGTCGGGTAGGCCATCAGGCGGTGGCCATGCTGGCGATAGCCATGAAATCCGACAATCAGCCAGCCGGCAAAGCGTGGCGCGGCCTTGGGCCCCAGCCACCAGGTCAGTCCCAATGGGGCGGCATGTGCAGGTAACAGGCGGTAGGGGGGAGTGGTTTGACTGCAGTCGTAGGCGGGAAACTCCGGTGCCGCTACCTGTTTGTCGTAGCAAAAGGGCCAGCCATAGTGCTTGCCGGCTTGCAGCAGATTCAGCTCGTCGTGTGGCAGTTCATTGTCGTTGGGCAACTGCAGTTTCAGCTGGATGGCGTCGCGGCTGTTTTCTGCCTGCAGCAGGATGCCACTGCGCGGATGCACGCCCAGTGCCATGCTGTTGCGCAGGCCACGGGCGAATACGCCCAGATCGCTGACCTTGCCATTGTTATCGATGTGATAGCGCCACACCACGCCGGCCCGGTCCTGCTCACTTTCGGGGCAGCGTCCGCTTGCCTGTTCGGCTGGCGATGCGGTTTCGCAATTGTCGGATGAGCTGCCGATATTGACGTAGAGATCGCCGTTGCCGGCCAGGGCAAAGGTAGTGAGCGGGTGACGCTGGCGTAGTGGCAGGCTGATGACGGTTTCGCGTTGTTGTGGCGTTGCCAGGTCAAAGCGGATGATGCGCCCCACTTCACCCACGTAAATCTTGCCATCCGGTCCTTGCACCACGCCGTGCGGACGGTCCAGGCCTTTTAGCAGCACAGTCTGCTGCCAGCTGCCGTTCCTGGCTTCCAGTTGCAGCAGCCGACCTTGCGGGGCATCCCAGCGTGTCATTTCGGTCAGCAGCAGCTTGCCATCCGAAAGAATGGCAAGTCCACGCGGCATTTTCAGGCCGCTGGCAATGATTTCGGCGCACAGGCCGGGCAGGACGTGCATGCCGGGTGGGGCAGCCTGAGGGCAGCGTTCAGCAGCTTGCGCCGACAGGGGCAGCATCAGGCAGGCAAGGATAAGCAGGTGACGGACATGCATGGGTTTTCTCCGGGACGCAACGGCACAAGCCGGATGCTGCCAGCAACAATAGCAAGAGCCTGTCGCAAAGTCGCCCTTGCCGTGCGATCAGCCCAGAGGGGGGATTTGATCCCATAAAATCTGCTTGCGATGATTGTGCATGTTAATGATAATGATTGTCATTAACAAATGAGCGAGGTGATGTCATGTCGTGGGCAATCGTTCAGCTATGCGGAGTGGGGGTAATGGTGCTGACGCGGTTTGCATACCGGCCATTGCTGCGGCGTAGCAGTCACCTGCTGGTGGGGCAGTGCATCCTGCGCTGGCCTGTGCTGCTTGGCATGGTGATCCTGCCCTTGCTGGCCTCGCTCCCGGGCTGGCCGCACCGGTTTTCGCTGGCACTGTCACCACTGGCCGGACCGGTGGGCTGCCTGATGCTGGCGTATGCATGCTGGCTGTTCTGGCGTAGTCAGCTTGATGTGCTGTCGGGTAATGCACAGCGCAAGCCATGGCCGGGCGGGGTTTATCAGCGTATTCGCCATCCACTGTATGCGGCCTTGTGGCTGGCGGCGCTGGCCCAGTTCCTGCTGGTGCAGGATGGCTTGGCGGGCAGCGGCGGTGTGCTTGCTCTGCTGTTCAGCTATGGGCGCAGTGTAAGGCGGGAGGAGGGCCTGTTGCTACAGTGGCTGGGTGATGCCTATCGCCAGTATATGCAGGACACCGGCCGACTGTGGCCCCGCGGGCTGGCACGCTAGCACTGCCAGTCGTTGTCAGGGCTGACCATCGATATTGCTCAGCATGGTGGTGATTTCCGCCGGGCGATACAGGGCCGGGCCGCTTCGATACACCGTCAGTTTTCCTTGTTCGATGAGGCCGACTTCCAGCTGCCTGCTGGCTGGGTCCAGCAGCAGGTAGGCCATCTCGCTGCCGCCTTCGTGCGGCTTGTTGCCACTGACATAGAGCAGCTGGTCCCGGCTTAGCGGGCCGCTGACCTGCATATTCTGCTGGAACACGGCAAATTTGCTGCCCAGCAGTTGCCGCAACGCCTCCGCCACCACGCCGGTCTGGTACAGACCGATGTCGGCCGGGTACTTTCCTGTCTTGTTTTCCAGCGCCTGCCATTGCTGCTTGGCATCCACCTTGTCTGACGCCTGTTTCAGGATGGCCACGGCATTGCCCAGTGCCGGGTTCTCCGTGAGCAGTGTTGCAGCGTGCTGCTTGGCTTCTGCCGTCACATTGCTTGCCTGCTGGCGCAGTGCTGCAAGGGGTGCGCTGCTGGCTTGCAGGCTATTGTGGGCTACGCCGATGGCGGCTGAGGCCGCTTGCTGTGCCTGTTCGCTTTGTTGCTGGCTACAGGCAGTCAGCAGACAAAGTCCTGTCATGGCCATGACTTTTCTGTGCGGGATCATGATGGCTCCTGGTTCTGTGAACGATGGCAGAGTGTCTGGGGCGGCAAGAGTTCCTTTTTGACTGTAGTAATACTACATTTATTGTTGCGCATCACCTGTAAGTAACATTCACTATGAAAAACATGAATGTTTGAAATCGAACATTCTGGCCTGTTCATTGTGCAGTGACCTTATTCTGTGCGCGGGGACGCTTTGCGGTTGCTGCCGGTGCTTGTGGCTTTGGTGGCAAAAGACGGCAGGGGCGGCGGCAAGGCAGGCACTTTGCCTGTTTTGCTGCTATGGTGTTGATTATCAACAGGTCTGTCTGTGTGTTGACTGATGTCTTGCCGCTCTGGCGGGGGCTGGATTTTCCCTATTAGCCTGTCAGAGTGCTTTGTGCGGTCCTAGTTTGATCTGCATCAAGCTCTTATTTTCGATATCGAATGTAGTATTGTTTCCATAGAGAACATTTCGGGCTTCAACTCAGGAGATAGTCATGGAATCGATTGCTCAACAAGCCGTACAGGCAGACCCTTGGCGGAGTTTTGCCGCCGGTGACTGGCAAAACCGCGTCGATGTACGCAACTTCATCCAGCTCAATTACCAACCGTATGCTGGCGATGCCACGTTCCTGGCTGGCGCTACCGAGCGTACCCAGGCCTTGTGGGCTGCGCTGGGCGAATTGCTGAAACAGGAGCGGGAAAAGGGCGTGCTGGATGTGTCGGCTGACCGTGGCACTTCCATTACTGCTCACGATGCGGGTTATATCGATCCCAAGCTGGAACTGATTGTCGGCCTGCAAACCGATGCCCCGCTCAAGCGCGCCATCATGCCAAACGGTGGTTTGCGCATGGTGGAAGCCGGGCTGGCTGCCTATGGCTTTACCCTGGACCCGGTGATCAAGGAAGTCTGGAGCAAATACCGCAAGAGCCATAACCAGGGTGTGTTCGATACCTATACCCCGGAAATTCTGGCCGCGCGTAAATCCGGCATCATCACCGGTCTGCCGGATGCCTATGGCCGTGGCCGCATCATCGGCGACTATCGCCGTGTCGCCCTCTACGGGACCGATTTCCTGCGCAAGGAACGCCAGCAAGCCTTCCACGAACTGGACGACGCGGTGTTCACCGAAGACGTGCTGCGTCAGCGTGAAGAACTGTCCGAACAATTCCGCGCGCTGGACGAGCTGCGCGAAATGGCGGCCAAGTACGGTTATGACATCAGCCGTCCGGCGGTGAATGCGCGCGAAGCCGTGCAATGGACCTACTTTGCCTATCTGGCTGCGGTGAAGGAGCAGAACGGTGCTGCCATGTCGCTGGGCCGCATTGCCACCTTCCTCGACATCTATATCGAGCGTGATCTGGCCGCCGGTGTACTGACCGAGGCACAGGCGCAGGAGCTGATTGATGATCTGGTGATCAAGCTGCGCATCGTGCGCTTCCTGCGCACCCCGGAATACGACCAGCTGTTCTCCGGCGACCCTACCTGGGTGACCGAATCCATTGGCGGCATGGGCGAGGATGGCCGCACGCTGGTCAGCAAGAACAGCTTCCGCTTCCTCAATACCCTGTACAACCTGGGCCCGGCGCCAGAGCCCAACCTTACCGTATTGTGGTCTACCGCATTGCCGCAGGGTTTCAAGGACTTCTGCGCCAAGGTGTCCATCGACACCAGCTCCATCCAGTACGAAAACGACGACCTGATGCGGCCTTACTGGGGCGACGATTACGGCATTGCCTGCTGCGTGTCGGCCATGCGTATCGGCAAGCAGATGCAGTTCTTTGGTGCCCGCGCCAACCTGGCCAAGGCCATGCTGTATGCCATCAACGGTGGTCGCGATGAAAAGAGCGGTGCCGTGGTAGCGCATGGTTTCGAGCCGATTACCGATGATGTGCTGGACTTTGACACGGTGATGGCCAGGTTCGACAAGATGATGGACTGGCTGGCTGCCACTTACGTGAAGGCGCTCAACTGCATCCATTACATGCACGACAAATACGCATACGAGCGCATCGAAATGGCGCTGCACGACCGTGACATCCTGCGCACCATGGCCTGCGGCATTGCCGGGCTGTCGGTGGCAGCGGATTCGCTGTCGGCCATCAAGCATGCGCGCGTACATGTCATCCGCAATGAAGACGGTCTGGCGGTGGACTACCGCATTGAGGGCGACTACCCGGCCTATGGCAATAACGACGACCGGGTGGACAGCATGGCGGTGTGGCTGACTGAAACCTTCATGAACAAGATCAAGGCCCAGCCGCATTTCTACCGTAATGCCACGCCCACCCAGTCGGTACTCACCATCACCTCCAATGTGGTGTATGGCAAGAAAACCGGTAACACGCCGTGCGGGCGTCGTGCTGGCGAGCCGTTTGCGCCGGGTGCCAATCCGATGAACGGTCGGGACGTGCATGGCTTTGTTGCGGCCGGAGCCTCGGTGGCCAAGCTGCCGTATGCCGCGGCGCTGGATGGCATCAGCTGGACCGCATCGGCCACGCCGGATGCGCTGGGCCATACCGCACAGGATCGCGTTGCCAATCTGTCGCATTGTCTGGACGGCTTTGCCGCAGCCGGCGGTTTCCATGTGAATGTGAACGTGTTCCGCCGTGAAACCCTGCTGGACGCGATGGAGCACCCGGAGCTGTACCCGCAGCTCACCATCCGCGTGTCCGGCTATGCGGTGAACTTCGTCAAACTGACGCGTGAACAGCAACTGGATGTGATCAACCGTACCTTCCACGGCAGCCTGTAAGCCCGTCGCGGTTTGTCCATCCACCCGCCCGCCGGCAGATGCTGACGGGCGGTTTTTTCATCAGGAGTATTCATGACCCAGCAGCATGTGGTGCATGCCCCGCTCAGTCAGGGTGAGTTGACCGGCTATGTCCACTCCACCGAAAGCGGTGCCGGAGTGGATGGGCCGGGCATGCGCTTTGTCTATTTCATGTCCGGCTGCCAGTTTCGCTGCCAGTACTGCCACAACCCGGATACCTGGAAGCTGCATGCCGGTCGCCAGCTGACGATGGAGCAGGCAGTGGCGGAAATCGCCCCTTATGCCGGCTTTCTCAAATTTGCCGGAGGCGTGACTGTATCCGGTGGCGAGCCGCTGATGCAGGCGGAATTCGTCGGTGCGCTATTCACCGCCATCAAGCAGCGCTACGGCCTGCACACCGCGCTGGATACCCAGGGCTTTCTGCATGCCAATGTGGATGATGCCTGGTTTGACCAGGTCGATCTGGTGTTGCTGGACATCAAGCACAGCGACCCGCAGCGCTATCTGGAAATTACCGGCCAGGCCTTGCAGCCGACGCTGGATTTTGCCCAGCGGCTGAAACGGCTGGGCAAGCCGATATGGCTGCGATATGTACTGGTGCCGGGACTGACAGATGGTGCCGATGATATCGCCCGCCTGGCAGATTACGCAGCCAGTCTTGGCAGCATCGTGCAACGTGTGGAAGTGCTGCCCTTTCATCAGATGGGGGCTGACAAGTGGGCGCAGCTCGGGCTGCACTATCCGCTGGCGGCGACGCCAACACCTACGGCTGCGGCAGTGGACGCAGCGCGAACGGTTTTTGCGGCACGTGGGCTGACGGTTTGTTGAATACGGGGTAGGGCAGTGTTTCGGTTAAAGGTTCTGGCTATCTTTCCGAAACTTCTGATAGGTATTGTTTTGGCGCTGAGGATAATACGTCGGGTGAGTCGTCATTGAACAACCCTGAAAAGATTGTCCGAAGAGATGAAAACAGAACTGTCCAAACCTGGCAAGCCAGCCAGCAATCTATCGGCACGGGTGATCAGCGAGCAGATCAGCACCCTGATTGACCGCCTTTCCAAAAAAGGCCAGTGCATCGTGATCTGGGAGAAAGAACGCTTGTTGTTCTGCTCCATGGATAGCCGCAACGCCCAGCGATATCTCGCCAAACCCACTTGCCTGGGGGTTTACGATGCAGATGTCACTTACTGGGATGTGCAAAAAGACCTGAAGGAAATCCTCCAGCGCGGTTGATGCCTGCAGAGGGCAGCCAGCCAAGTCATTGGCCTGTCGGGTAAATGCTTGCGTGATTGTGATTTACCCGTTTGGCCATATCCGGTACAGTCCGTTTTTTCCAACGTCAAGGCAGGCCTCTGACAGGAGGCCTGCCGGCCGTCCTGCACTGGTGCTGCCGCTTGCCGGATTCATGCACTACACCATTTTCGACACGCCAATCCTGCGCGACCTGATGCGCGCCTTGTCCATTTTTCTGTTGCGTCTGCGCGGCTGGCGCATTGCAGGACAATTTCCCGATCTGCCCAAATATGTACTGATTGCCGCACCGCATACCAGCAACTGGGATTTCCCGCTGACGCTGGGCGTTTGCTTTGCCTTGCGCGCCAAGCTGTACTGGATGGGCAAGCACACGCTGTTCTGGGGGCCGATGGGGCCGATCATGCGCTGGTTGGGTGGCATTCCGGTGCGGCGCAGTCGCAGCAACTCGCTGGTGCAGCAGATGGTGGAGGTTTACCAGCGCTCCGACAAGCTGGTAGTGGCCATTCCGCCGGAAGGAACCCGCCAGCGGGTAAAAGAATGGAAAACCGGCTTTTATCACATTGCCTGTGGCGCACAGGTGCCGGTGGTACTGGCCTATATGGACTATGCCCGCAAGGAGTGCGGTTTTGGTCCGGTGTTTTATCCCTGCGGTGATATCGAGGCGGACATGCCCAGGATACGCGCGTTTTACCAGGACAAGACCGGCAAGTATCCGGATCAGCAATAAGCGCCGCGCAAAAAATCCTGTTGCGGCGTTGCGCCTTGCCCCAGGGATATTGCGCTGTGCTTAGTCGCGCCAAGTACCGCGACATACAAAAAAGAGCCCGCTGGCAGATTGCCGCGGGCTTTTTGCATCTCGGGTATTCAGGGGGCGGGGACTGCCGATGTGGCGGCCTGTACCGGGATGAATTGCAGCAGCGGTGCGGCCAGCAGGGATTGGCCAAAATCGATGGCGCTGCGACGGACCTTCTCATCGGACACTTCGGCAAGCAGTTCCAGTCTGGCCATGATCTTGGACATTTCCCGTTCGAATGACAGATTGCGCTGTTGCGGGTTGATTTCATTGGCCAGCAACATCGGGCTGCCATCGGCATTTTGACGGTGTCCAAGCAGCCAGGCTGCCACCTCCACGTTGTAGGCAGCGTTCTCCAGTTGCTGGGCATTCAGGCCATGGACCAGGTACAGCTCGGTGCGGCCACCGTAGACATCCACCAGCATGCTGCCCAGACCAAACACCAGGGTGCCGGCGCGGTCGCCAGCGAATTGCGGGTCAAATGCGGTGGTGAGTGCGGCAGTGGAACGTACTTTGCCCAGTTGCGGCAGAGGCTGATTCAGCCGGATAGCCTGCATGATCTGGCGCACGGCCGTCTCGCGGCTGTCATGGCCGCCTTTGCGCCACTGGGCGGGGTTGCGCCGGTAGAGTTTGTCCAGCAAGGTTTGCAGGCTGGCCAGATTGTCGCGCATGGCCAGGTTGGCCATGCGGTTGCTGGCTGTCTGGCCCAGTTCTGCCGAGTTGAAATCTTCACCCTTTACCGGCTTTTTGATTGGCTCGCTACTGCATGCGGTCAGTAGCAAGCCGGCCAGCAAGGGCAGGGTAAAACGCAGCATCTGCATGGTGGGGCATGCCTTGCATTAAGCGGGGATGAGGCCTTGTTTTACCCTGTTGCCTGATGTCAGGCAAGAATTGTCGGCTTCAGGATTTGGTGGCAAACAGTGCCTGCCAGCCATCCACACCCAGTTGGGTGACGGTGTCGATGTTCTTCTCGAAGATGGCTTCCGCTTCCGGGAAGGCTTCCACTGCACGATCGATACTGGCTTCGCGAATCAGGTGCAGGGTAGGCCAGGGCGAGCGGTTGGTATAGTTGCTGATGTCGTTGATGCCGGTGCCTTCAAACTGGAACTTGGGATGGAAGCTGGCTACCTGCAAGACGCCGTCCAGATCAAGCTCGGCCACAATGGCGTCGGCGATGTCCTGAAACTCGTTGAAATCCAGAAAGCGCTGCAGCACATAAGGATGAATCAGCAGGGTTGTGTCGGTTTCTTCGGGGCTGGTTTCGGCCAGCAACTGCAGTTCGCGCGCCAGCTCTTCTGCCAGTTGAGCCGGTTCGGTGGCATCGCTGACAACGATACGAACCTGGTTCTTGACGTAAACCGACTTGGCAAAAGGACAGAGATTCAGGCCGATGACGGCTTTTTCCAGCCATAGGCGGGTGCTGGCAATGGCTTCTTCGTGGCTTGGCGTTTGCATGGTGCTGATTCCGCAGGGCAAAGGGTATGGGGGCGGCAGGCTGCCGCAAAAGCAAAAAAACCCGGACGAGTCCGGGTTTTTATCAGCGGGTAATCTTTAAAAAAGATTACAGCGGCTGGATGTTGGAGGCTTGTTTGCCTTTCGGGCCATCGACGATGTCGAAGCTTACGCGCTGGTTTTCGGCCAGGGTGCGGAAGCCTTTGGCATTGATCTGGGAGAAGTGAGCGAATACGTCATCGCCACCTTCATCCGGAGTGATGAAGCCAAAACCTTTGGAGTCGTTGAACCACTTAACGGTACCGGTTGCCATTTTGTTTATCCTCAAAACGAGCAAGTTGATAAAACGCATGAAGTTCAAGGGAAATGGCGACTGAGGTACGGACTAAATGCCACTACGACAACTACACATCCACAACTTGAGCATCCTGCAGGCAGGCATACTGCCCATTGTTGTGCGGGTTGGCAAGCATTTTCTGCACATCCTGACCCTGTCCACCAAGCCGGTCATGCCAAAGACATTGTTTTGGAAATGGTTTTCGTCGGCATGATACTGTCTCAGGCGCCGAAAAACCCTTGCGCTTCTGCCCGGTCCAGTGCCTGCAGCAGCCATTCGCCGGCCAGCGGGCAGCCATCGCTGACCTTGCTGGCTGCCATGGACACCACTTGTTGCTTGCTGACCCCGTTTTCACGCCAGCTCTGGCCTTGACGGTTCAGGTTGAGCAGGATGGGCATCAGCCGGTCCATTGCCCGAGCAAAGCAGGCTTCGGCGCTCTGGCGCGCTTCGAACTCCTGCCACAGCTCCACCAGCCCGGCAGCCTGCGGTTCTGGCAGCAAGCCGCAGATACGGCGCATGGCTGCCAGTTCTTCGGCTTCGCGCTCGGCATTGTCGGTGGCGGCGTAGACAATCACATCACCGGTATCGATTTCGCCCAGGTCGTGGATCAGCAACATGCGGATGACCTTGTCCAGGTCCAGCTTCACCGGTGCATGTTCCGCCATGGTGAGCGCGAGCAAGGCAACCTGCCAGCTGTGTTCGGCAGAGTTTTCATAGCGATCAAGCCCCACCGGCTTGGTCTTGCGCAAGACCGATTTGAGCTTGTCGATTTCCAGAATGAAGTCGATCTGTTTTTGCAAGATGCTGAACGGGGTAGTCACGGCAAGGGGTTTCGTGTTGGTTTGGGAAAGCGCTCATGATACGCCGCCACGTTTGTCCGGGGGCAAGGATTTGCAGGTACTTCCTGCAAATGAATGATTTATAGTGCAATGACATCAGGCCATACAGCGAGCACGTCATGAGTGATGAAGCGCAATTGGAATTTGTGCGGGAGGACCCGGAAGGCTTTCAGGATTTCCGCGATGTGTTGTCCGACTATGCCCCCCAGATTGAAAGCCTGGCCACCCAGTTGGGGCAGAATCCGCAGTCTGCCACGCTGATTGGCGATTTGTTCCGCCTGATGCACACCATCAAGGGGGATGCCGGTTTGTGCCGGGTGATGTTTGTCGTGCCCTATGCTCACGCGCTGGAGGGGCTGCTGGCGCGTTTGCGCAGCGGCGAGCTGGTGTATCAGGAAGTGATGGGCGATGTGTTATTGCTGGTGCTGGACCGGCTGGAACTGGTGATGGGGCAGATCGCCAGTGCGCGACAGGTGGACCGGGTGCAGATGCAAACCCTGCTGGAAGCCTTGCGTTCGCTGGAAACCCTGCCGGCGCCTTCTGTCACGGCCAGCTGTGCGCGCCTAGTGGCGGCGATGGTAGGCGCACAGGGCAAAAGCGAGGCCCCTGCGGCTAGTACATCCGGTGCCAGCAAGGTATTGACGCGGCAGCAGGACATGCTGCTGTTTCGTACCCTGGCCTTGCAGCTGGAGCAGCGCATGCCGGAATTCGTCGGCCGGACCGAACGCAATCTCAGGCTGGCGCTGGAGGTGAATCGACAGGCGGGCAACTGGGTGGATGCCGAGCAGCTGGAGGCGGCCATCTACATGCACGATGTAGGCATGATGTTCCTGCCAGAAGCACTATGGCTGAAAACCGGCAGCATCAGCGACAACGAGCGGCGGCTGATGGTGTTGCACCCGGCCTGGGTGGCTGGCCTGTTGGGCCGCATGCCAGGCTGGGAGGAGGCCGCACTGATGGTGATGCAGCACCATGAAACGCCGGATGGCGAAGGCTACCCTTATGGTCTTGTCGCGGGGGAAATCTGCCAGGGGGCACGCATTCTGGCCTTGGTGGATGCATTCGAAGCGGTGATGCTCAAGCACGCCCACCGCGGTCAGCGCCGTTCCATGCTGCGTGCTGCCGCCGAACTGAACGCGGCGGACGATCAGTTCGAGCGGGCCTGGCTTGATCCTTTCAATCAAGTAGTGCGCCGCATGCTGGAGCAGGCTGCGCAATAAGCGGTTCAATGCGTCTTCATGTCATGACTGGCCAGCCAGTCCAGCATGCGCTTCCAGCCGTCCTGCGCAGCGGCGGCATTGTAGGACGGTCGGTAATCGGCATTGAAGGCATGTCCGGCATCGGGGTACACCACGATTTCCGAATGGCTGTGCCCCTGGCCTAGTGCCTGGCGCATGCTGTTGACGCTGTCCTGCGGAATGCTGCCATCCTTGCCGCCGTACAGTCCAAGCACCGGTACTTTCAAGCTCGCGGCGATATCCACCGGCTGACTGGGCGTCAGCGGGCCGTGCTCGCCTGTCAGCTTGCCATACCAGGCAATCCCGGCTTTCAGATCCGGGTTATGGCTGGCGTACAGCCAGGTAATGCGTCCGCCCCAGCAAAAACCGGTGATGGCTGCATGTTTGGCATCGCCCCCATGCAGGTTTGCCCAGGCGAGCGTGGCGTCCAGATCCTGCAGCACCTGCGCATCAGCTACCTTGCTGACAATGGTATTGATGATGGTGGGGATGTCGCTGGCTTCGGCCGGATTGCCCTGGCGGAAGTAAAGCTCCGGCGCAATGGCGAGATAACCCAGTTTGGCCAGGCGGCGGCAGATATCGCGAATATGCTCGTGCACGCCAAAAATTTCCTGAACCACCAGCATCACCGGCAGCTTGCCTGACTGTACACGTGGCTTGGCAAAATAGGCCGGCAATATGCCGTCATCCAGTGCAATGCCGGCCAGCCCGGTATCCAGATCGTGGCTGTCCGTGATGATGCTGGCGGCGGATATCGGCTGTACGGCCAGGGCAAAGCCGGTTGCCAGTGCCTCTTTGAGAAAGTTGCGACGCGGTGGGTCAAAGCGATGCATGGAATGCTGCCTCCGGAGTGGGGTGCCGAGGTGGCACCCAGGGCTTGAGGTTTGTGACGGGCTTGGCGACAATGCCGCTCTCCAGTTGCTTTGGCGTGCGTATTGTCGGCGTGTCGGCGGCTATTTGACTAAACTGTAGTCCAGATTCGTGTTTCCAGTCATCACCATGTCCCAGCCTCCTTCCAGAATCAAGCTGCCCGGCCGTTTTTTGCGCGTGGGTGAGCAAGTCCCGGTCGATGTTTATGCCAAGAACGGCTTTTTGCTGCTGAAGAAGGGTCATTACGTCCTGACCCCCGAGCAGCGCGAACGCCTGATGGACGTGGCGCATGGCGATGTGGAAGAGGTGGCGGTGCGCCTGGAGCGGGAGCGGCTGGACCGCGCCGCCCAGCGTGAACGCGAAGCCGCGGCCAGCAGTCCGAAAAACCCGCTGGTGGAGGCAGGGTTCATGGCCGGACGGCTGGAAGCGGTGCTGTTGCACGGCTTGGCCGTGCCGGGGCTCGCCGGCAGGCTGGAGGACATGGCTGAAGAGCTGATACAACTGACCCAGCGTTTTCGCGATGGCATGCTGGCGTCACTGTTTCTGCTGCCGGTCAAGTCGCACAGCTTCCGGGTGGCGACCTTGCTGGCGCTGCTGGGGCGACGGCAGGGCATGGAGCCGGCAAGGCTGAAAAGCCTGGTCGGTGCCGGCCTGTCGATGAATGTGGCAATCAGCCAGTTGCTGAACCAGCTGGCCAGCCAGCGTCAGCCCATGAGCTTGCCGCAGCAGGAGGAAATGGTGGCCCACCCGGTATTGGGTTCTGCCATTTTGCGAGAGGCTGGCGTGACGGATGAGCATTGGCACCTGCTGGTGCAAACCCATCACGAGCAGGACGACGGGCAGGGTTATCCGGCCGGTTTGCATGCGGATGAAATCCACCCGGATGCCCGCTTGCTGGGGCTGGTGGACTTGCTGTGCGAGCAGTTTTACAGCGATGCCGCGCTGTTGCCGTCCCAGGTGATGGCCAGCCTGTTTCGCGGCGAGCTGGGGCAGTTTCCGCCAGCGCTGGTGTCCTTGCTGATCAAGGAAATGGGGATTTATCCGCCGGGCAGTTTTGTCCGGCTGGCCAGTCATGAAATCGGTGTGGTGACCCATAGCGGGGAAAAGGCAAACCAGCCGCGCGTGGCAGCATTGCGCAAGGTAGATGGCCCGCCTTACGCCGATGTCCTGCTGCGGGACAGTCGCCAACCCGCCTACCGGGTGGTGGAGCCGGTGGCCGCAGCCACCGCAGCAGTGAAACCGGCTTATCTCACCCGCTTGTGGACCTCACGTTTGGGGTAGTCAATGGCTGGCAGCCGACGCTGCCGGCAAGGCGGAGTCTTTTTGCAGCGGCTTGATCTGGATGTCGGACAGATTGTTTACCTTCCATACCCGACGCATGTGGCCGAAGTCACGTTTTTGCTGATTGCTCAGCCGGAGTTCCGGCCGCATCGACAGGTCCAGAAACACTTCCCCCAGATAGGTGCTGCTTCCTGCCGTGACGTCAAAGCCGGCATGGATGGGCAGGGTGACCGAGCGCCACTGGCTGCCCCAGCCGGATTCCTCTATCCAGTTGCCCCAGGCGTCGGATGCCTGGTAGTGGCCGGGTGGCAGGGCCAGCAACAACAGTTTTCCATCCACCGGGCTCATGCCTTCCTCACCAAAAACCGTATCGGTATTCATGCTGGCACGGCTGTTGGCGATGGTGTCACCGTTCTGGTCCTGGATATGCAGGCCGACGTTGGCAGAATCCTGGTCAAAGGCCTTGGCGGTCAGGGAGGCAATGACATAGCCATAGCCGGGAGGTGGCGTAATGCTGCCTTGCAGGCGGTCTGCCATGGTAGTGCAGGCGCTTAGCATGATGGCTGCCAGCAGCATGCCGCCGCGCTGGAGAATGCTCATGAGTGTCCACTCCGGATCGGTTGGCTCGGTAAGTGTAAAGTTGGCGGTTTGCATCTTGCCGCCAGACAGGAATCCGGTATCCTAGCCGATCAATTTATTGTTGATAACAAAAACACACACAAAGGATGATCATGGATCAGTTTGAAAACGTCAGCGTCGCCAAGCGCGCCAATGTTTACTTTGATGGCAAGTGTGTCAGCCACAGTATCACGCTGGCAGATGGCACCAGCAAGTCGGTCGGGGTGATTCTGCCGTCCAAGCTGCTGTTCAATACCGGTGCGCCGGAAATCATGGAACTGCTGGAAGGCAAGTGCCGCATTACGCTGGCAGGTAGTAACGAGGCCATCAGCTACGAAGGCGGTCAAAGCTTCAATGTGCCGGCTGACAGCTCTTTCCAGATTGAAGTGCTGGAAACCCTGCACTACGTTTGTCACTACGGCTGATCTGGCCGACCGCATCATCCCGAACCCGGCGCTGCCGGGTTTTTGCATTCTGGCCTGTCGGTGCTGACTGTGTGAGCAGGTGATCTGGCGCGCGAATTGTACGAGATGCACTACAGGCCTTCTTTCCTGCGTTACACTGCGCTTTGCGTTTGTCATTATTTGCCGGCCGTCCATGCAGGCAAAACAGGCTTTCCCGGCATGGCTTCCGCGGGTATCCTTGCCGCCTTCCTGCCTTGGGTTAGGGGGATTAGCAGCTATGATGACTATTAAGCAGAGCAACGGCACGGCAGGTATGTGTGCTGCTTGCCCGGGCGTAAACACTATGGTGACTGGATTAATTGAATGCTTAAGCGGGTGAGCGTGTGGTGGTCGCGCCATGTTTTGTCTGCCAGACCGGCGGTGATTTACACCGTCGCGGTGTCGCTGTGCCTGTTGTCGGGCTGGCTGCTGGCATTGCTGGCAACCATCGTGCAGGAAAAATCCGAGCTGCAGTGGCAGGCCGAATCCGCGGCACGCCAGCTGGAATTGCAGCTGACGCAAGGTGAAATGGCGCTGACGCGCATGGATGGCATTCCTGCAGAAGCCGGCTGCATGGCAGCGTCGGCAGGGCTGGCCGCCATTGTGCAATCCGTGCCGCATGCCCGCCATGCCATGCGTGAATGGGCGGATGGTCGCCGTTGCAGTGCGAATCCATCCCGTACCGAGGCAGTACCGGCCCAGCAGCTGTCGCTGCAACAGGTGCCGGGTGGCGGCTACGGCCTGGTGCTGACACATCATGCCAATGGTCACAGTGTGCTGGAATTGAATGCCGTGCCGCTGCTGGAGCAACTGCAAACCCGGACCCGCGGGGTGCAGGTGGGGCTGGTGTGGGGCACGCGATACCTGAGCCTGGCAGATGGCGTGGCCGAGGTGGGTGCAGTGCCGGATAGCGGCCTGCTGCATCGGCAAAGCCTGTCCGGTGGCGCGCTGGATGTGGTGGTGCAGGAAAGCTGGGGGACGGTGTTGCAGCGCTCCTTGCTGCACCGGCTGGATACCATGCTGCTGGCCCTGGCTGCCGGGGTGGTGCTCGGTTGGGCGCTGATGCGGCGCAAGCTGGCACGCAACACCAGTTCCTGGGAGATTGCCCAGGGCATACGCAATCGCGAATTCTTTACCCACTACCAGCCGATTGTCACCGCCGAATCGGGCGAGTGTGTCGGGGTGGAAGTACTGGCGCGCTGGCGTCATCCGGTGCAAGGGGCGGTGCGGTCCGATCTGTTCATACCGGCGGCGGAAGATGCCGGCATGATCGTGCCACTGACGCGTTACCTGCTACGCCGGGTCTGCAAGGAGCTCAAGCCGGTGGCGCTGCCGCCGGGTTTCATGGTGGGGGTGAATATCGCCGCCGAGCACCTTGGCATGCCGGACCTGGTGGAAGACTGCAAACTGCTACTGGCGGTATTGCGCGAGAAGAAGGCCGTGCTGGTGCTCGAGGTTTCCGAGCGCTTTCCCTTGCCCGAGCATCAGGTCACACACCGCGTGGTGCAGGACTTGCGCCAGTTGGGGGTGAAGCTGGCGCTGGATGATTTTGGCCTGGGGCATGCCGACCGCAATTACCTGCGGCGCTGGGGTTTTGATTACCTGAAAGTGGAAAAGGGCTATGTCTCGGCCCTGGGCAAGGACAGTTTCAAGGCCAATATCCTGGATGGCTTGCTGCTCACCTCGCGCCAGCTGGGTGTGCAGGTGATCGTCAAGGGCGTGGAAACCCAGGGACAGCAGAACTACCTGTCGGTAAAGGGTTTCCAGTTGTTGCAGGGTTTTTATTTCGGCAAGCCGATGACGCTGAACCATTTCCGCCAATGGCTGTATTCCGGCATTACCCAGGACCGTTCAGCGGCTGCTGCGCGTGAGGCCGCTGCCGCAGCCAACGGCACGCACTGAACCCTGCGCTGCGCGCTTAGCTGGCCGGGTTCTGCGTGCTGATCAGCAGCAATGATTCCCCGCTGTGCATGATGATTTCCGGGCCGGGCGAGAACTCCACCTCGCCCGGGCTGCGTTCCAGTGCAATCACCATGGCCTTGCCATCGAAGCCCTCTTTCAGGAAGCGCTCCAGCGGCAGGCCTTCCCAGCGTTCGTCCAGCACATGCACCTGCGCGCGGAACTGATTCGGGTAGCGGTGGTGCAGATGTTCAAAGAAGTGCAGGGTTTCCGGGTGGGCCACGATATTGGCCATGTTCATGCCGCCCAGGTGGGATGGAATCACCACATTGTCGGCCCCCACGGCCAGCAGCTTCTTGCGCGAACTTTCATTCTCCGCCTTGGCCACGGCCAGAATCTTGCTGTTCAGGCTTTTGGCCGTCACCACCACGAAGGCGTTTTCTGCATCGGCACTCAGACAGGAAATCAGCGCGTGCGCGCGGGTGATGCCAGCCGCGCACAGGTTTTCGTCTTCTGCCGCATCGCCAACAATAAATGGCACGTCCAGCTCCTGCAGCATGCCGGTATTGGCTTCGTCCCGTTCTATCACCACGATCTGGTGCTGGGTGCTGAGCAGTTCTTCCAGCGCATAACGGCCGGTATGGCTGAGGCCGCAAATAATGGTGTGGCCCTGCATGCGGGCAATCAGTTTTTCCATTTTCTTTCGTCTCAGATAAAGCGGCAGGTCGCCCTGAAACAGCATCAGGGTGAGCGAGGAAATGCCATAACCCACCACGCCGGTGCCGAACACGATCAGCGCTATGGTGAAGTAACGGCCTTCCAGTGAGAGGTTGTGCGTTTCGCCATAGCCGATGGTGGCCAGGGTAATCACCGTCATGAACAGACTGTCGGAAAAGCTCCAGTCCTCGATCAGCATGTAGCCGGAAGTGCCAAACAGCAGGGCGGCAAAGACCAGGCTGCTCAGGAACAGCATTTTACGCGGGAAGCTGTGACGCATGATGGTGGGGTGCAGCCGGAAAATGCGCATTATAGCTGTTTGGCATGGTTGCGGCTGTGCGATGTGATGCGGAACCGGGCATGTTTACCGCCTGGCCCAGATGTGAGCAAAGTTGTCGGACTGGTGATTTTGCAAAGCTTCTTCACACTGTTTTACACGCCGTTACCTGCGGCTGGATAAGCTGAGTGTGTATCAACGCACTGGAGGTCCAGTCATGAAATCCCGAATCCTAGTTCCGGCGCTGCTGGCGCTGTCTATCAGCTCACTGGCCCATGCAGATGCCTCTGCCATTCTGGGTGGTGCCGTGGGTGGTGCGGTCGGTGCCGCCGTTGGCCAGTCTATCGGTGGTCGTAATGGGGCCATTATCGGTAGTGCCGTGGGTGGCAGTGTAGGCACGGCCCTGGCCTACCAGCGTGATGAAGAGCGCCGTTTCCGTGCGCCGCCGCCGGCACCGGTGGTGTATCAGCCGGTGGCCTATGTGGCACCGGTGCGCTACGGCCCGCCGCCCGCCGCTTACTGGCATGATGACTGGCGCGCACGCGAGCGCCATTGGCATGAGCGTGAATGGCGTGATCACGGCTGGCATGACCGTGGTTGGCGTGGTGATGAGCACTGGCGTGACTGATGGTGAGCGCTGGACCAAGTTCCAAGTAGCTCTGCCTTTTTGCAATACTGGTTTTCGGAAAAAGCCCCGAGTTTTCGGGGCTTTTTCCATTGTTGCCAGCACGGACCAGGGCGAAAGTGCAGTCATTGATACGGAACTTTTGCCCGGCATGCAGAAATTGCTTGCTCGCCATGCCCGGCTGTTTCTATAATTGATTAGCAATCAAATCATTTACATGCAAATCATTATGGACAATGTGGACTTACTGCGCCTTGGCATTACCAGCGCCATCATGCAGGCCGGGCGCAAATGGCGGCATATTTCGCAGGACGTGGTATTCGGCCATGGCCTGACCGCGCCTTGTGCCACCGCACTTATCTTTATTGGCCGGCTGGGCGAAGGAATCAACCAGATTGCCCTGGCAGAGGAGATCGGCATCGAAGGGCCGTCACTGGTGCGGGTGATAGACCAGCTGGCTGCCGATGGCCTGGTAAGGCGCGAAAAGGACAAGGTGGACCGCCGCTCCAACACCCTGTGGTTTACCGAGGCGGGCAGGGCATTGACCGACAAGATAGAAGTGGAGCTGGTGCGCTTGCGTGCGCTGGTATTCAAGGACATTTCGCCGGACGACCTGCAAGCCACCCTGCGAGTCTTTGCCGCGGTGGATGCGGCCTACCAGCGCCCGGAACTGGTGGCTGAACTGGCGGCACTGGCCGGTCAGGAAAGAGCATGAAGCTGCCCAGTTGGCGTGACTGGCTGTTTTCGGCCAAGGCCTTCCTGGCGGCCATGCTGGCCTTGTACATTGCCATGGCGCTGGAGCTTCCGCGCCCGTACTGGGCCATGGCCACCGTGTACGTGGTGTCACACCCGCTGACCGGTGCCACCCGCTCCAAGGCGGTTTACCGCATTGGCGGCACCTTGCTGGGGGCGTCTGCTGCCGTCATCCTGCTGCCCCTGTTTGTCAATGCACCCACCTTGCTCAGCCTGGTCGTGGCTTTGTGGACCGGCAGCCTGCTCAGCATTTCCCTGCTGGATCGCACTCCGCGCAGCTATCTGTTCATGCTGTCGGCCTACACCTTGCCGATGATTGCACTGCCGACGCTGAACAACCCGGAAAGCATTTTTGATGTGGCGCTGGCGCGCAGCGAGGAAATCCTGCTGGGTATTGTCTGTGCCAGTGTTGTCTCTGCCTTGCTGTGGCCGGGCAAGGTGGCTCCCATCATTTCGGCAAGGATCGACAGCTGGATGCAGGACGCCCGCAGCTGGGCCGGGGAATTGCTGGCCTTGCCGGATGGTGCCACGAGCGGACAGGACAAGCCGATGGCCATGCATGCCAGCCGTCACAAGCTGGCAGCGGATATTCTGGCGCTGGACCAGTTCATCTCCCACTTGTCCTACGACACCACCAGCTTTGCCATGGTGAAGAACGCGCGCGAGCTGCGTGGCCGCATGAGCATGTTGCTGCCCATTCTGTCCTCGCTGACCGAAACCCGGCAGGCGCTGGTGCAGCAGGGGGAAAGTGTGCCGGAAGGCTTGCGCGTGTTGATGCAGCGGGTGGCCGAGTGGATGGCCGAACCCCGGCTGGAGGCATGCCGCAAGGCGGTGCCGGGTTTGCAGCGCGACCTCGCCAGCCTCAAGCAGGAGATGGCCAGTGGCGATGACTGGCAGTCGCTGTTGCTGGCCCATGCGCTGGCGCGTTTGCAGTCGCTGATCAACCTGTGGCTGGACTGCCGCCTGCTGCAGCAGTTGCTGGCCGAAGAACACCCCACTTTCAGCTGGAAACCGGCCTACCGTCACTGGCCGGTAGGTGGCACCGCCCGCCATTTCGACTACGGCATGGTGGCGTTTTCCTCGCTGCAAGCCTCGGCGGCCATCTTCATTGCTTCGCAGCTGTGGATACAGCTGGGTTGGACCGATGGTTCCGGTGCGGTCATCATGGCGGCCATTGCCTCCTGCTTCTTTGCTGCGCTGGATGAGCCCGCGCCGATGATGCGCACCTTCCTGATCTGGGCGCTGGTCAGCATCGTGCTGACCACGGTGCTGTTGTTCATGGTGATTCCGGCTGCCTATACCTTTGAGATGCTGGTAGCCATGCTGGCCATCCCGTTCTTGCTGGTGGGCACGCTGTTCACCCGGCCGCAATTCACCATGATTGCCATGATGCTGACGGTGAACACCGCCACCTTCCTCAGCCTGCAAGGCGCTTACGATACCGACTTCACCGCCTTCTTCAACGGCAACGTCGCCACTGTGGTGGGGGTGTCCTTCGCCCTGCTGTTCAGCCTGCTGGTCCGCCCCTTCGGCATCGAACTGGCCATCCGCCGCCTGCGCCGCGCCAGCTGGCACGACCTGGCGCGCATGGCATCAGGTCGTGGTCTGGGTGACTACCCGCAACTGACTGCCCGCATGCTGGACCGGCTGGGCCAGCTGATTCCCCGCCTGGCAGCCAACGGGCATGACCAGCTGCCATTGGTGTTCAGCGAACTGCGTACCGGCTTCAGCGTGTTGCACCTGCAACGGGATGAAAACAAGCTGCCGGATAGCGCCGGGGCCGGTGTGCAGAAGGTGCTGGACGATGTGGCCGTGCATTACCGTCAGGCGCTGGCCATGCGCCATGCCCCCCGGACGGATGACCGCCTGCTGCAACACATTGATGCCGCGCTGCGGCAGGTACTGGGCAGCGGCCAGCGCAGCAGTCACGCCGTGCTGACCGTGCTTAACGCGCTGGTGGAATTGCGCATCACCCTGTTTCCCGCTGCCGGCAGTTTTGCCCCGGCAGCCCCCTTGCCCCTGGAACATGGAGAGCTTGCACCGTGATTGGTGAAATCGAAATCTACGGGGTGTATTTCCCCAGCCTGCTGATCCTGATGGTGCTGGCCTTTGGCGTCACCGCCGTGCTGCGCGCCGTGCTGGGACAGCTGGGTTTCTACAAACTGGTATGGCACCGTTCGCTACTGAACGTGGCCTTGTATGTAATTGTGCTCGGCGGATTCGTCGTGCTGACTCGCGGATGGTAATGATGAAAAAGCTGGCAGGAAAAGCGGGCCCGGTGGCCCTGACGCTGATTGCGGTAGTGGCTGCAGTGCTGGTGGGGCGCTACTTGTGGGATTACTACACCAATGCACCGTGGACACGGGATGGCCATGTACGTGCCGATGTGGTGCAGATTGCGCCGGATGTCTCCGGGCTGATTACCGAGGTGCGGGTACATGACAACCAGCTGGTCAAACGGGGGCAGGTGCTGTTTGTCATCGACCATGCCCGCTACACGCTGGCGCTGAAACAGGCCGAAGCGGCACTGGTGCTGCAAAAGGCGGCACTGGCACAGGCAAAGCGCGAAGCTGCGCGCAATCACAGCCTGAGCGACCTGGTGGCGCGTGAAAACGTCGAACAGAGTGATGCCCGCGTGCAGCAGGACGAAGCCAATGTCGCCGCCGCCAGTGCCGCGCTGGATGTCGCCCGGCTGAACCTGCAACGCACCGAGGTGAGCAGCCCGGTGGATGGTTACCTGAACGACCGCACCCCGCGCGTGGGTGACTATGTCAGCACCGGCAAGCCCGTGCTGTCCATGGTGGATGCGCATTCCTTCCATGTGGACGGTTACTTTGAAGAAACCAAGCTGGACCGTGTGCAAGTGAACCAGCCGGTGGAAATCCAGATCATGGGTCAGTCGCACAAGCTGCGCGGTCATGTGCAAAGCATTGCCGCCGGTATTGAAGACCGCGACCGCAGCAACGGTGCCAGCCTGCTGCCCAACGTCAATCCCACTTTCAACTGGGTGCGGCTGGCGCAGCGCATTCCGGTACGGGTGACGCTGGATGAAATTCCGGCCGACTTCCGCATGATTGCCGGTCGTACCGCCACCGTGGCCGTGGTGTCCAGCAAGGGAGGCCAGCAGTGAAACGCTTTTATCCCGTCAGCCTGCTGGTACTCTCGGTGCTGGCTGGCTGCACCACGGTAGGCCCGGATTACCGCCTGCCCGAGCAGGCCGCCATGCAGCGCCCGGCGGCACAAGGCCGTTTTGCCAATGCCGATGGCCAGCTGGCGAGCGCACAGGCGGTGGCCGGCCGCTGGTGGCAGCTGTATCACGACCCGGTGCTGAACCAGTTGGTGGAACAGGCCCGGGCCGCCAATACCGATTTGCGCGTGGCCAGTGCCAATCTGCAAAAGGCGCTGGCGGTAGCCAGTGAAGTCAATGCCGAAGCCGGCCCGCATGCGGCGATGTCGGCGTCCGCCGAGCGCGCCCGCATATCGGGCCAGAGCATGCTGCTGGAAGAGCCGCTGCCGGTGACCAATCTGGGGGACGAAGGCATTCGTGTGGCTTACCAGCTGGATTTGTTTGGCAAGCTCAAGCGTGGCGAACAGGCGGCAGAAGCCAATAGCGAGGCCGTGGCGGCGGCGCGCGACCTGGCAGCTATTACCGTTACCGCCGAAACCGTACGCAGCTATGTGCAGATTTGCTCTGCCAACCATGGTTATCAGGTGGTACAGCAACAGTTGGGCCTGCAGCAAAAGCAGCTGGAACTGACACGTCGTCTGGCCAGTGCAGGGCGGATGACCGCCACCGATGTGCTGCGGGCACAGGCGCAGCGCGACAGCGTGAATGCCGCGCTGCCAGCCTACCAGGCGCAGCGGGATGCCGCGCGCTACCGGCTGGCCATGCTGCTGGGCAAGGCACCGGCTGAAGCCTTGCCCGCTGCCGCACTGGCCTGCGCGCAAGAGCCGCAGCTGACCCAGCCCATTCCGGTGGGCGATGGCAGGGCGCTGCTGGCGCGCCGCCCGGACGTGAAGCAGGCCGAGCGCCGTCTGGCGCAATCCAGCGCCATGATAGGGGTGGCCACGGCCGATCTTTATCCCAGCATCACCCTGGGTGCATCGGCTGGCTTTACCGGTTTTGTCGAAGACCTGGGCAAGCGCTCTACCCAGCGCTTCGGTTTTGGCCCGCTGATCAGCTGGAGCATTCCGGACAGCGGCAGCATGGCGCGGGTACGTGCAGCCAAGGCGGACAATGCGGCGGCGCTGGCGCATTTTGACGGCGTGGTGCTCAATGCCCTGCGCGAAGTGGAAACCAGCCTCAGCCTGTATGCCAAGGACTTGCAACGCCTGACGCTGTTGCGCAGCGCGCGCGACAATGCCCGTGAAGCTGCGGCGCAAAACCGCCGCTTGTACCAGGCGGGCCGCGCGCCTTATCTCACCAGTCTGGATGCTGATCGCACCATGGTCAGCGGCGAGCAGGCCGTGGCCATGGCCGAAAGCCAGCTGGCACAGGATCAGGTCAATCTGTTCCTGGCGTTGGGTGGTGGCTGGGAAGATGCTGCCAGCGTAGCAAAGCCGGATCAGCATTAAGTACGGGCAGAACACCATGTCGGTAGCGGCCGCCACATTATGTCTGGCAGCCACTACCGGCATTTTTTTGTCCGCCCGGTTTGCCAGGTACGCATATTGCTTGAAAATGTGCGCTGTAATTTAAATGCGCTTGTGCCTGGTGTGCACTACGGCATAGCATTGACATCATTTTTATCTGTTTGGAATTTCAATGGCGGTAACTCAGAGCATTCCCATCCTGTTACCCGTCTTTGTGGTCACCGAATTGCTGTGCGCCTGCAATACCGTACAACTGTGGTCATTGAAAAAAGCCGGCGTCGCCGGTACCCGCAGCTGGCTGCTGGCCAATGCCGCCATGCTGGGTTATCTGCCTGCGCTGGGCCTGCGCATGGTGCTGCCGCTGATTTTCAGTGTGGTGCTGAGCAATGGCCTTGGCCTGGTGGCAGCCAGCATGTTCTACATCGGTTGCGCGCGCTTTCTGGGCCGGCCCAGCCATACCCGGCCACTGGCCTTGCTGGTGCTGGCCGGTGTCGCCGGTTTGCTGGGCTTTACCCTGCTGCTGGACAGCATGCGGGTGCGGGTGGTGATTGCCTCGGGTGGTATCAGCATCGTGTTTGCCGCCACGGCCTGGCTGTTGTTCCGCCACCGCATTGCCAGCCATCGCGCCACGGTGTACTGGCTGGGTGCGGCCTGTAGTGTCGTGACGTCATTGCTGCATCTGGGGCGTGCTGTTTATTACGGTGGCGGCTTCGGCAATATCAGCGACCTGTTTGCCACCACCGTACCCAATGTGTTTTCCATGAGCCTGACTGCGGCGCTGGTGCCCGGCTTGTCGATGCTGGCAGTAGCCATGGTGCAGGAGTACCTGTTGCGTGATGCCACCTGGCGGGCGGAACACGACGGCATGACCGGACTCAATACCCGTCAGTGTTTTGAAAGCCGCAGCATGCAGCTGTTGCAGCAGGCTGAGGGCAGCAACTTGCCATTGTGTTTGGTATTGATGGACCTGGACCATTTCAAGCAGATCAACGACCGGCATGGCCATCAGGCAGGGGATCAGGTGTTGCTGACATTCAGCGAGTCGTTGCGTCAGGGCATGCGGCCAACAGATGTGACCGGCCGCATGGGGGGCGAAGAATTTGCCCTGTTGCTGCCACAAACGCAGCCGGCGCAAGCGCTGGCCATGGCGGAAAACCTGCGCTTGCGTGCTGCTGAAATACCGGCGGTTTCACTGGGCGGCAGCATTCCTTACAGCGTCAGCATGGGGCTGGCGGTATGGCAGCCGGGCATGTCGTTTACCGAGCTTTACCGCCACGCCGACCAGGCCTTGTATGCGGCCAAAAAGGCAGGGCGCAACCAGGTGATGCAGGCGGCGCAGCCTGCCTGACACTCAGCCTTGCAGTGCCGCTCGCAGACGCTCCAGCGCTGCCTGCCCCTGCTGTCTGGCCTGCAAGGCTTCATCCATGTCAACGGCGCTGAATGCAAGGCGCTGATTGGGTGGTAATTGTCCCACCACGTCCAGATCGGCACTGATGACGGTGCCCAGCATGGCATAACCGCCGCCGGAAACCGCGTCCCGCAACAGGATGATGGGTTCCTTGCCGGCTGGTATCTGGATGGAGCCAACCGGATAGCCGGCATCAACGATGTTTGATGGATCGGCCCCGGCACCGAAGGGTGCTTCCCGTGGCCGGAATTGCAAGGGTGAGCCGCCCTTGAGCCGGTAGCCGATGCGGTCGGATTCCGATGCCACCGTCCATGGCTCCTGATAGAAGCGTTCAGCCGATTGTGCCGTCAGCCTGTGGTCATACAGGCCGGGCAGCACCCGCACCGTGGCCTGGCGTGGCAAGGGCCGGCGCAGGGCGGGTGGCAGGTTGCGGCCCGCCGGTGCCTCCGCAGTTGATCGGCCCAGCATCAGCATGTCGCCAGCCTGCAGGCATCGGCCCTGATAACCACCCAATGTCCCCAGCGTATAGGTGGAGCGGCTGCCCAGCACCGTCGGCACGTCGATGCCACCGGAAACCGCCAGATAGGCCCGTACCCCGGCCTTGGCCGGGCGGAAGTCCAGCATGTCACCTGCGGCAATGGACAGGACCTGATTGGTGGCCTGTGGCTGGCCGTTGATCAGCGGCAGCATGTCGGCACCGCACACGGCAATGCGGCAGTCCACGCCGAATTGCAGCTGCGGCCCCAGCAGCGTGCACTCCAGTACCGCCGTGGTTTCCGGATTGCCCAGCAGCAGGTTGGCGGCGCGGAATGAATACTGGTCCAGCGCGCCGGAAGGCGGGATGCCCAGATGGTAATGACCGTTGCGGCCTGCGTCCTGTACCGAGGTGGCGAGGCCAGGCTTGATGACCTTAATGTGCATGATGGCCTCCAGGAAGGGATAGATTGTAGGCCTGTGGATTGGCCAGGAAGTCCGGCAGCGAGAAGCGGACCGGAAAGATATCCAGCTGAAAGCTGCCCTCGGCTACCGCCTGGACGGCTGCCTGGTATTGCTGCTGGTCGATGGGCTTGAAGCGGACAATATCGCCGGGACGGAACAGCACCATGCTGTCTGCCAGATAGGGCAGGGATTGCTGCGGGTCGTAAATCGGTGCCGGGGTAATGCCGAACATCTGGTAGCCACCGGCACCTGCCACCGAATAGATGCAGGCGAAGCAGCCTCCGTGGCCTATGGTCTGGCGCGGGGTTGCGGTGCGCGGGCTCAGGTACTTCGGTACTTGCAGCTGGCGGTCGCGCTCTACCATCTGGTACATGAAGGGCAGGCCGGCGACAAAGCCCACCATGGAGACAAACCACGGTGCACCGCTATGCGCAGCAATGAAGGCGTCTACCGAGTCAAAACCGTTGCAGCGCGCGGCGTATTGCAGATCGGTGGATTGCGGGTCCTGATGGCGTTCGCGAAAGCGCGCCCCCACTTCCAGCGTCCAGGGGTCGTCATACCAGACCGGTATTTCCACCAGCCGGGTGTCCAGTGTCTGCGGGCTGTCCTGTACCGCCTGTTCCAGCTCCTGCACCAGTTGCAGCAATTGCGCGGCCGGCAGGATGTCCGGGTCAAAGCGCAGCTGGAACGATGCATTGGCAGGGCATATTTCGACAATCCCCGGCCATTGTTGCTGGCGCAGCAGCCCGGTGATGGCCATGCTGGTGAAGCAGGCGGTCAGCGACATGGATTCGCTGACCTCGGCAAACAGGAACTCGTCGCCGCCAAAACTGTAGCGAATGCTCATGCGGTTCTCCCGGTGTCACGCACCAGCGGGTCTGCCACCGTGTCTGCCGTGCTGCCCGGCCAGTGCGCCAGCCAGTGCTCCAGAAAGCGGGTGTGATAGCGCGCGGCGCATACGTCGGCATCGGCCAGCAAGGCCTGGTGCAAGCTTTTTGTGTGGGCAACGCCACTGATGTGCAGTTCATCCAGCGCCCGGCGCATGCGACTGAGTGCGTGCTTCCTGTCTTCATCCCACACGGTCAGTTTGGCCAGCATGGAGTCGTAATAGGGGGGGATGACACAGCCCGGGTAAAGCATGCTGTCCACCCGCACCCCCGGCCCGCCGGGTAGTTGCAGCTGTTCGATGCTGCCAGGTGTGGGCAGGAAGTTGCGCTGCGGGTCTTCTGCATTGATGCGGCATTCGATGGCAGCACCACGCAGCCGGATGTCCTGCTGTTGCCAGCGCAAGGGCTGGCCGTCGGCAATCAGCAGCATTTCACGCACCAGATCAAGCCCGGTGACCATTTCAGTGACCGGGTGTTCCACCTGTATGCGGGTATTCATTTCAATGAAGTGGAACTCATCCTGATCGAACAGGAATTCCACTGTGCCCGCCCCGCGGTATGCCACGGATTGCGCCAGCCGGACTGCTGCCTGGCACAGCCTGTTGC
Organism: Aquitalea pelogenes; assembly: GCF_041914625.1. Taxonomy (NCBI): domain Bacteria; kingdom Pseudomonadati; phylum Pseudomonadota; class Betaproteobacteria; order Neisseriales; family Chromobacteriaceae; genus Aquitalea; species Aquitalea pelogenes. Next base: position 400,104 of record NZ_JAYSDA010000001.1, read on the forward strand.
GCTGTGCGTCATCCAGCGCGGGGGAGGGTGCTTCTTCCATGATTTTCTGGCGGCGGCGCTGCAAGGAGCATTCACGCTCGTAGCAATGAATCACCCGCTGGCCATCCCCCAGGATTTGCACTTCCAGATGCCGTGCCTGCGGCATGAAGCGCTCCAGATAAAGATGCCCGTCGCCAAAGGCCGCCAGCGCTTCCCGTTGCGCAGCGGCAAACGCCGCATGCAGCGCTTCGGCATGTTCCACCACACGGATGCCGCGGCCGCCACCACCGGCTACGGCCTTGATCATCAGCGGATAGCCGATTTCTTTCGCCATGCCCATGGCTTGCACCACGTCAGCCAGTGCGCCGGCGCTGCCCGGTACGGTGGCAACGCCAACCGCCTGTGCCATGGCGCGGGCCCGGGCCTTGTCACCCATCAGCGCGATGGTGTCTGCCGTCGGGCCGACAAAAATCAGCCCGGCGGCCTCTACCTGACGGGCAAAGTCGGCATTTTCGGCGAGGAAACCATAGCCCGGATGAACGGCATCCACTTCCTGATTGCGGGCCGTAGCCAGAATGGCCGGAATGTCCAGATAGCTTTTTGCGGCGGGTGGCGGGCCGATTTCCACAGTCCGGTCTGCCATCTGGCAGGCCAGACTGTTGCGGTCCGCACTGCTGTGTACCAGTACGGTCTGCGCGCCCATTTCACGGGCAGCCCGGATGATGCGCACCGCAATTTCCCCGCGGTTGGCCACCAGCAGGCGACGGATACGTTGCAAGGCAATGGGCTGCGTCATGTCACCACCCTCGCCACCGGCTGGCCGATATCGACCGCATCGCCGTCTTCCAGCAAAAAGGCGAGCAAGCGCCCGCCATGCTCGGCAGTCATTTCGTTGAATTGCTTCATCACCTCGATGCAGGCGATGACGGTATCCGCTGCAACCAGATTGCCTTCTTCCACATAGGGCGCTGCATCCGGGGCCGGGCGACGATAAAAAGTGCCGGGCAGAGGGGCGAGTATCAGGTGTTCAGTCATGTGCTTGTCCTTGAACAGGGTGTTGTGGTCCGCCTCAGCCAATGGCTTGCTCATGCGGTGCGCGCAGGGTGATGCCAGCCTGTAGCAGACGGTCACGGGTGGTGCGGATCAGTTCCAGCGCGCCGGGGGTGTCGCTGTGAATGCAGATGGAATCGAAGTCGACCGGAATGCGCTGGCCATCCACGGTATCAACCAGGCCTTCCGTGCAGGCCAGCATCACCTTGTCGGCCACAGCTGCCGGGGAGAGCCGTCCCATCCGGCGGGTAAATACAATCCGCCCGCTGGCGTCATAATCCCGGTCGGCAAAGAATTCGCCTACTGCCTTCACGCCCAGTGCCTGCGCGGCCTGATGCGTGGCGGAACCAGCCATGCAATACACCGCCAGTTGCGACGACAGTCCCTGGACTGCCTGCAGGAATGCCAGTGAAAGCGCTTCATCGGCAGCCAGCGTCATGTACAGGGCACCATGCGGTTTGACATGCTGCATGACCATGCCTTCCAGTTGCAGGAAGGCTTGCAAGGCACCAATCTGGTACACCGCGTCCTGTACCAGTTCCTGTGCGCTGACCTGAATGCTGCGCCGCCCGAAGCCCACCAGGTCGCGATAGCCAGGGTGGGCGCCCACGGCAACGCCATGTGCCTTGGCCAGGCTGACGCTGCTGGCCATGGTGGCCGGGTCGCCGGCATGAAAACCGGTGGCAATGTTGGCCGAGCTGATCAGCGGCATGATGTGCCGGTCGTCCCCGTCGCCAATCTGCCATGGGCCAAAGCCTTCCCCCATGTCGGCGTTCAGGTCGATTACCTGTTTGTACATGTGTGCTCCTGTCTGAGAGTGAGTCAGACCGACACCCTAGGCAGCGTGAACAGGCGGGGGAAGTTTTAAATTTTGATGGTGTCCCATCAATTATTTTGATACCGCCAGGCAGCCAGACAGAGCAGGGCGTCCGACCGCATATGCCTTGCCTTGTACGCTGTTTTAGCTGTACCGCAAGGCAGCTTGCCGCAACTGCTTCACTGCTCGCAAAGGCCTGCTTCATCGTCGGCTCATGCATCTGATACCGAATTTCGACCTTTCCCCAAACAAACTCCTCCCCATCTGATTGGCCTGCCACCACAAGCGCTTTGATGATTGCCAATGTCATCAACCCGCCCGGACGCCTTCATGCCCAACCCCTACCAGCTGCGCTTCCCCTCCCACCTGGGCCTGGACCTCTCC
>NZ_JAYSDA010000002.1:0-279205 GCF_041914625.1 Aquitalea pelogenes
AACTCGCGACCAACGGATTAAAAGTCCGCTGCTCTACCGGCTGAGCTACCGACCCACGAAAGAGTTCGCAACTATAATAAAACAGCCTTTTTCAGTCAATACTTTTACCGAATTAATTTGAAAAAACCGAGGCATAGACCCGAAATTCGTGCACATCTGCCGGAACCTGACAATCAGCAAAGCAGTCGAAAATAATTGTCGCCCCGGCTCAGCACTCTCTTGAAACCACCTCGGAAGATACCCATGTCAGATAGGCAGGCAAGCCCTGTGCGACTGGCAATGCAATGATTTCCGGCACATCATACGGATGCAGGGCTTGCAAGCGCTGCTCCAGTGCGGCATAAGCCGCAGCCGTGGTTTTGATGAGCAAGGGATATTCGCTGCCTTCCTGCAGCGCACCTTCCCAGCGATACACCGCCTGACAGGACGGAAGAATATTGACGCAGGCAGCCAACTGCTCCTGCACCAGAACATGGGCAATGTGTCTGGCCGTTATTTCATCCGGAACATTGCAGAACACCATCAGACAATTCATACGGGTACCTCGATTCATGCGCGCAATTCTGTTGCTGTTACTGCTTTATCCCTTACTGGAAATCGCCACGCTGGTCACACTGGCCCACCATCTTGGTGGCGGGGTGGTCTTCCTGCTGGTCGTGGCCAGCAGCCTGCTGGGGATCTGGATGCTGCGCAACCAGAAACTGGGCGCACTGATCACCCTCACCAGCGTCGTGCGTCAGGGGCAACAAGTTTCCCTGTATTCCTTGCTCTGGCCCTTGCGCTATGCACTGTCAGGCCTGCTGTTTGCCATTCCGGGCATTCTGAGTGATGTGCTGGCCATCTTGTTGCTGCTGCCATTCAAGGGGCCGAAGCTGAACACGATGGCAAATCCCGGCGCAATGGCCGATGATGTGATAGAAGGCGAGTTCAGCCGGGTTGACCCCAAGCGCAGTGACACGCAACGTCACCTGCCCTGAGGCCACACTCACTGGACATGTAGCAGCTTGAGCACGGCAGCTTCATCCAGCACCGTGTCAATGGAAACCACTTTGTGGCGACTCTTGTCACCGGCCTGCAGGCTGACCGCACGCTTGCCAACCGAAAAACAGTCTGCCAGCCAGGCCAGCAAGGCAGCATTGGCCTTGCCATCCACCGGTAGCGCGGCCAGACGGATTTTCAGGCAGTCGCCATGCTCCCCGGCGACTTCGGTTTTTCTGGCGCCGGGCTGAACATGCAGCGTAAGACGCACGGTATTGCCGCTACAGACCAGCCAGGGTTTCATGGTGTATTTTTTCACAAAATGGCAATTCTAGACGATCCGGGCCACATACTGGCAAACCGTCGTTCCGGAATGGCTACCAACAGGAGTTTGCATATGGATATCGGCATCAACGAACAAGACCGTCAAGACATTGCACATGGCCTTTCCCGGCTGCTGGCTGACACGTATACCCTGTACCTGAAAACCCACAATTTCCACTGGAACGTGACCGGGCCGATGTTCAACACCCTGCACCTGATGTTCGAAACCCAGTACAACGAATTGTCACTGGCTGTCGACCTGATTGCAGAGCGCATCCGCGCCCTTGGGCATTTTGCACCGGGCAGCTATGCCGACTATGCCAAGCTGACCGCTATTGCCGAAGCCAACGGCGTACCCAAGGCCGAGGAAATGCTGGCCCAGCTGGTGGATGGCCATGAAATCCTCTGTCGCACCGCCCGCAGCATTTTCCCGCTGGCTGACCGCGCCTCGGACGAACCCACCGCCGACCTGCTGACCCAGCGCCTGCAAGTACATGAAAAAACGGCCTGGATGCTGCGCAGCATGCTGGACAAATAAGTCCACGCATCATCCCGCCAACGCCGCGCCAGTCGCGGCGTTTTTCTTGCGGATGGCTGCTGCATGTTAAACTGCAGCAGACCTACGGAGCCTGCCGCACAACCATGACTGCCCATCTGCGCAACCCTGCCAGCCACAACCAGAAACTGACGCTGATCATCATGATCGCCGTTTCGGTACTGGCTCATGTCTTGCTGTTCGGTTCCACCATGATTTCATGGGTCCGCCCGCTGCGACTGGCAGAAAGCCACACCATCAGCGTGAACCTGGCCAGCACGCCCAGCAAGAGCGCTCCGGACACCCGCCGCCTGGGCACCGACAATAATCAGGGCAGTGGCAATACCACCGAAAAATTCCGCCAGGCCAGCCATCGCAATCTCAACGAACAGCCAACACCCGCCGCACAAGCGGCAGAGCCTGCCCAGGCCGCGCCACAGCAACGCCAGGTACATACCATCCGCAAAGCGGACAACAAGCAGGCCGCAACCTTGCCTGCCCCCAGTCCCGGTGACAACAGCAGCCCGCCAGCGGCAGTGAATGCAGCCGCATTACTGGCGCAGGTGGGCGGACTGAACAGTGTGCAACGGGGTGATGTGGCACTGAACGACAGTGCACAGGAGTCCGGTAGCAAAAACGGGAGTGGCGACAGTACCCACCGCTATGAATGGGCGCGCTACCAGACCGACTGGCGCTTGCGCATCGAACGGATCGGCAACCTGAATTATCCGGAAGAAGCCCGCCGCCAGAACGTTCATGGCTCGGTGACGCTGGAAGTGACCGTGGCCGCGGATGGCAGCCTGCTCAAATGCCGCATCCTGCGCGGTTCCGGACACAACGTACTGGATGAAGGTGCACGACGCATCGTCCAGATGAGTGCACCATTCAGTCCCTTCCCACCGGCACTGGCCCAGCAAGGTGCCAAAATCATCGTGCAAACCTTCGCCTTCACCCGCGACAACCAGCTTTCCAGCCATTAATGCAAGGATTCACCATGTTTGAAGTCAATCGCAGCATCGCCCTGATCCGTCCCCGGGCACCGTTTCTCGCATGGCTGCAACAATTGCCCGGCGATCTGGACGGCCAGCTGGAGCTCGACAGCCTTACCCGGGATTGCAACGCCCTGCTGATTCCGGCGGCGGACGATTATGAATCCGCCCACGATTTTGTGCTGCAACACTACCGCATGCTGTTTCAGGCCGAGCTGGCCGACTGGTGCGATGACGAAACACTGTGGCCGGAGCAACTGACACCGGCCCTGTTCCTGGAGTGGTTCGATGTTGAAATCCACTCCGTTCTTACCGATATGGTCGAGACGCCACTAGAGCGCGAGCCATTCGTTCCGCTGGACCTCAATGCCGAGGATTGAGACCCAGCATCACACCGAGGGGAAACACATGACACATGAAACAAATATCAAGGTCCGTGGTTATCACCTGGACCTGTACGGCCACGTCAACAACGCCCGATACCTGGAATTCCTGGAAGAAGCCCGCTGGACTTTCTTTGAAGAACGCGGCGACCTGCCCTGGTTCCTGCAGTCCGGTCTGGCACTGGTGGTGGTCAACATCAATATCGACTACCGCTACCCGGCCACCATGGGCGATGCGCTGGCCATTGCCACCTCGGTCAAATCCATCGGCAGCCGCAGTGCAGTCATGCACCAGCGCGTCACCCTGGCAGGTACTGACAAGGTGGTGGCGGAAGCCGATGTCACCTTTGTAGTGTTTGACGCCAAGCAGAACAAGGCGGTGACACTTGAGGGACAATTGAAGGAACTCCTGCAATCCATGCTGGACCAATAGTGCCGGTTGCCCCACGCGTGTGGGGCTACCGTTTTTCCACCTCCCGGATGACCCCGCATGAAGAAGGTTCTGCTCTCGCTCCTGGCCGTGGCCGTAGTCGGCCTGATTGCCTACACCACCCTGTTCGACCGCAATGCAGCACCGCAGGTCAGCTACACCTCGCTTGGCGGCCAGCACGCCGATACCACCTCGCTCAAGGGCAAGGTGGTGCTGGTGAATTTCTGGGCCACCAGTTGTTCGGGCTGTGTGGAAGAAATGCCGGAAATCAAGAAGCTGCACCAGCAGTATGGCAGCAAGGGCTTGCAGATCATGGCGGTCGCCATGAGCTATGACCCGCCCAACTACGTGCAGGCCTTTGTGCAGAAATACCAGCTGCCCTTCTTTGTCGCCCTGGATGGCGAAGGCAGCATTGCCAAGGCATTTGGTGACATCCAGCTGGCACCGACCACTTTCCTGATCGACAAGCAGGGCAATATCCTGAAGCGCTATGTCGGGGTGATGGATTTCAAGGAAGTACACCAGATCCTGAACCAGCAACTGGGTGCCTGAGCCCGGTCAGCAGAAAGCCCCGCCAAAGCGGGGCTTTCTGCTGCTTAGACAGTGATTTGATGCGACTCTACTGAACCCGGCAAGGCCGGGCCTTTCGTCTAAGGCATTTCTTCGGCAGCCTTCCCATCCATTCCCCCCGCCCGGACACCGTAAGGGTTGGCTTTCCTTACAGAAAGCGAGAGGCGTTTGCCAATAATCGGAACCGAGGCCCGGTCAATGCACCGCACATACCGGACAGGCCGGATCCCGGCTGAACTTCATCTGGCGGAATTCACCGCTCAGTGCATCGTACAGGGTCAGACGGCCAAGTACCGGTGCGCGGCCTGCCAGCAGTTTCACCGCTTCCACCGCCTGCAAGCTGCCGATTACCCCAACCAGCGGTGACAACACGCCAAAGGTCGCACACGGACCATCAGATGCCTCGCCCTCCTCGGCAAACAGGCAGTGATAACAGGGTGAGCCGGCAACACGCGGATCAAACACCGCCAGCTGTCCGGCAAAGCGCACGGCCGCACCAGATACCAGCGGCACCCCGGCAGCCACGCTGGCGCGGTTTACCGCATGACGGGTGGCGAAATTGTCCGAACAATCCAGCAACAGGTCATGCGCTCGGGCTTCCTCCAGCAGGCGCGCGGCATCCAGCCGTTCACCCAGCGCCCGCACGGAAATATCCGGGTTGAGTGCCAGCATGCGGGCACGGGCTGATTCAGCCTTGTTCTGCCCCAGTGAGGCCATATCGTGCACCACTTGGCGCTGCAGATTGCTCAGCTCCACCGCGTCGTCGTCGGCCAGCGTGATGTGGCCGATACCGGCACTGGCCAGATACAGCGCCACCGGCGAGCCCAGCCCGCCGGCACCAATCACCAATACCCGCGCGGCAGCCAGCCGCTGCTGGCCTTCGATATCGATTTCCGGCAGCAGGATATGCCGGCTATAGCGCAGCAGCGCCGCATCGTTCAAATCTGTCATGAGGGTGAAGCTTAGTGAAATCAGTCTCCAGACGCCATAGTTCCTGCGAGCTAGCCGGAAAAACAAAACGCCAGCGCGAGGCTGGCGTCTGGTTGGGCAAACAACGGATTATTCCTCCACCACCTTGCGGGCGAACTTGATGCCCAACTGCTTGAGCTTGCGATACAGGTGAGTGCGCTCCAGGCCCACTTTCTGTGCCACGCGGCTCATATTGCCGTTTTCCAGCGAGATGTGGTACTCGAAGTAACGACGCTCCAGCTGTTCACGCAACTCACGCAAAGGCATGTTGAAGTCGAAGCCGGACTCTTCCACCGGTTTTTCATGGCGGAACTGGGCCAGTACCTTGTTGACTTCCGGTGCGTCCACATCATCCGATTCGGAGGTCAGCGCCAGGCTCTTGATGATGCTGCGCAGCTGCTCCAGGTTCCCCGGCCAATCATACTGACGCAAGGCATTCAGCGCCGCGGTGGTCAGTTTCTTGTTGGGGATCTGCCGTGACTCCACCAGCTCGATCAGGATCTGTTCGGCGATGAAGATGATGTCTTCCGCATGCTCACGCAGCGGCGGAATCGGCACGATCACGCTGGACAGTGCAGTCAGCAGGCGATTATCGCATTCCGGGTCCACCAGCAGTTCCTGCAAGGGACGGCTGCAGGAGCACAGCAGGCGCACATTGAAGCGATCCAGCTTGGACAGCAGGAACAGCAAACCTTGCTGCACCCGGCGGTTGTACTGGCCGATTTCCGGCAGGAACAACACGCCGTTATTCGCCTTTTGCAGCAACTCCAGCGGCGCATCCGCCAGTTGTTCCGGCTTGGCAGGCGTTACCCAGGGGGTATTGCCCTGATGGAAAAAGCGCGCCACCAGTTCGAAACCGGAGCCAGGCTCACCGGTCAGCAACACCGGCGACTTGACCTTGGCCACCCGTTCCAGCTGACGCTTGAGTTCCTGGATGGGTTCGCTGCGGCCCAGCTTGTCCAGGTTCAGCGAAGTATTGGCTTGCATGTCGCCATACTTCAGAGCCCGCTGTACGGTAGTCAGTAGCTTTTGCAGGGCAATCGGCTTTTCCAGGAAATCGAAAGCACCGATGCGGGTGGCTTCCACCGCCGTATCAATACTGGCATGACCGGACATCATGACCACCGGCATGTTCAACTGGCCGGACTTGGCCCATTCCTTCAACAGTGTCACACCGTCGCAGTCGGGCATCCAGATATCCAGCAACACCAGCGCCGGACGTGTCTGGTTGCGCAACTGTCTGGCTACCTCGGCGTTTTCCGCCAAGGCGACCGTGTATCCCTCATCCTGCAGGATCTCCGAGAGCAGTTCACGAATCCCGATCTCGTCATCAACAATCAATATATCGCTGCTACGCATTAGGCCTCCAGCAATGGCAGGGTGAGAAGAATGCGCGCGCCGTGCTGCTCGCCATTCCCCAATGTGACCTGACCATGGTGTTCCTCCGCTATTTTCTTCACCACCGCCAGTCCCAGCCCCGTGCCCTTGGGCTTGCTGGTCACATAGGGCTCGAACGCGCGTGGCAGGAGCTCGGCGGGAAAGCCCGAACCGTTGTCCTGCACGCAGACGATCGCGTTTCTTCCTTCTTGTCGGCTGCTAATGTGAATCATCGGGATGTCAACGTCAAGGACCGCATCCTGTGCATTCTGCATCAGGTTATGCAATACCTGCCGCAGCAGTGCGGCATCCCCCATGATCATCAGCGGCCTTTCTTCCAGTTCAATCTTAACAGCCGGATTGGATTCGTACAGCGTACTTACCTCTCGCACCACCTGATTGAGATCAAGTTCACTGAGTTTGATGCGCGGTGCCCGGGCATAATCGCGGAAGGCATCCACCATGTTCTTCAGTGCCGCCACCTGTTTGATGATGGTGTCGGTAGAGCGTTTGAGCATGTCCGCATCGGCAGTTTCAAGCTTGGCGGAAAGCTTCATCGCCAGGCGCTCGGCCGACAGCTGGATGGGCGTGAGCGGATTGCGGATTTCATGCGCCAGCCGCTTGGCCACTTCGCCCCAGGCCGCATCCCGCTGGGCCCGCGCCAGCTCGGTAATGTCGTCGAACACCACAACATAACCGCTTCCGGAGCGTTCGGGCAAGCGGGCACCGCGTACCAGCAGGCTGCGCGCGCCCTGCCCGGTCATGTAATCCAGCTGGGTTTGCCACTCTTCTTCCTGCTTGTTTTCACCATGTTGCAGCATGGTATCCACCAGGGGAATCAAAGCCGGAACCCGGGTGGACCACTGCTCTACCGGGTAGGGCACCAGCTCGGAAAAATCCACGCCCAGAATGCGTCCGGCACTGGTATTGGCCGCGCGCAGTTGCCAGGCCGCATCCAGTGCAATCACCCCGGCAGAGAGATTGGCCAGAATGCTTTCCAGGTAAAGCTTGCCGCTTTCCAGCGCCTGTTGGGTCTGGTTGGCCGTCTGGCGTGCTTCATCCAGCTGCTGGGTCATGCGGTTGAACAGCGTGGTGAGCATGCCCAGCTCGTCACGGCGGTATACCGGGTGGCGTTTGGAGAAGTCACCTTGCGCCACCGCACGGGTACCTGCGGCCAGCTCGGACAGCGGCGCGGACAGGCGTTCTGACAGAAACAGGGCAAATGCCAGCGCTGAAGTCAGCGCCAGCAGACAGGCCAAGGCCAGCGTCAGCATGTAAAAGGTTTTCAGCCCATCCCGCGACAACAGCAGCTGGTGGTATTCGGCACGCGCGGTTTCGATCTGCTCGGCATCGCGGGCAATGGATTGCGGCGCAGCCTGCACCACTTGCAACACGCGCCATTCGCCTTCCAGCGTGCGATAGGGCAGCAATACGCGCAGGGTGAGTCCGGCGGCGTCATTCTCCACCGATTTGCTGCCCTGCCGCAGCTTCAGGCCGCGCAGGGCATCGCGGGATGGGGCCTGCGGCAATTGCCGGGTATTGCTGCTGGCAAAGTTGAGCAGTTGTCCGGATTTGTTGAAGATGGCCACCTCGCGCAAACCCAGTTGTTCGCGCAGGCGCTCCAGCCGGGACGGCAACATCAGGGACGGCATGCCGTCAATATCGTCCAGCACCACGCGGCTCTTGCGGGCCACATCTTCCAGTACGTAGTTGAGCGCGCCCTTGCCCAACTCCAGCCCGCGATCCAGCGCGGACTCTACCCGCACGTCAAACCAGCTTTCGATACTGCGCGTCAGGAATTGTGCGGAAATGGTGAACACCAGCATGCCCGGCACCAGGGCAACCACGGCAAACATCATCACCAGACGCTGGGTCAGCTTGGCACCGAACACCCGGCCCTTCACCCGCTGGCGCAGCCGCAAGAGCTGCCGCCCCACTACGCCCAGCAGGCCAACCAGCAACAGGCTGTTGAGCCCGAACACCCACCAGTAGTATTCGGCCAGCTTGGAGGCATTGCCGGTGGCAATGGCCAGCAGGTAGAGCATGATGGCCCCGAACGTCGCCAGCGCAATGGCGGCGTAGCGCATCAGCTACCTTCTTTCATGGTGATGCTGGTCCAGTTGGAGGACAGGCTCCATTCGCCGGAGCCAAGGGCATTGAGCTGGAAGGGCTTGGGCAGCTCGCTGATATCCAGCACCAGTCGTACCCGGCCTGCCACGCTGCCGGAGTTGCGCGGATCGAGCGCACCGCTTTGCAGGACGCGCCAGTCCTGGATGGAACCCAGGGCACCCATGGCTTCGGACAGGGAACGGTAATAATTTGAAAAACTGCCGATGGTGACGCGATAGCGGCTGGTCAGGGACTGATAGGACAGCTTGAACGTGAGGCTGGCGTGTGGCTCGAACCACTCTTTCAGATTGAGGTAATAGGCGGTACTGCGCGGTCGGGTCAGTTCGAACTCCAGCCGGAAGGTCAAGGTGACACCTTGTGCCAGCGCATCATTCAGGCTGCTGGATAACTTGGTCTGGAAGCGGGTGCTGAGCGAAAGCTGGCCGTCTTGCGTCAGCTCGGCATCGGCACGGCGCGCCAGAATGCCATCGGCCTGCGCCGTGGGAACGGCACAGACCAGTAGCCATAACACCAGGCTAATGCTTCGCAAGCAGCGCGTAATAGAAACCGTCATGACGCTCACAGGGCAACAATTGCTGCTGATTCTGGCATTCGGCATCGGCATGACGCGCCAGGAATGCAGTCAACTGCTGCTGATTTTCTTCCGGAAAAATCGAGCACGTAGCGTATAGCATTTTCCCGCCGGGCGCGAGTAGCCCCCATAGCGTGTCAACCATCTGCGCCTGCTGGGCGGCCAGGGTGGAGAAGTCGCCCGGACGGCGCAGCCATTTGATGTCCGGGTGACGACGCACGACACCGGAAGCCGAGCACGGCACATCGGCCAGAATGCGATCGAAAGGCTTGCCATCCCACCAGTCAGCAGCCTGCCCGGCATCGGCCGCGTGCAGGCTGGCGTGCAAGCCACCGCGCTGCAGGTTTTCCGCCACCCGTTGCAATCGCTGCGGGTCGATATCCAGCGCGGTCATCTCCACATCTGCCATTTCCAGCATATGACATGTTTTGCCACCCGGCGCGGCACAGGCATCCAGCACGCGCTGTCCGGCGTGCAGGTCCAGCAGGCGGGCAGCCTGCTGTGCGCCCCAGTCCTGTACCGACACCACGCCGTCAGCAAAGCCGGGCAGTTCGCGTACATTCACCGGCTTGTCCAGCAGGATGCCGCTGGCGTCATCCAGTGCTGTCGCCCCCATGCCCAGCGCTTCGAGCTGGGCCAGATAGGCGGCCACCGTGCTCTTGCGGAGGTTGACGCGCAGCGTCATCGGCGGATGGCTGTTATTCCACTCCAGGATGGACGACCACTCTTGCGGGTAGGCCTGCTGGATGGCTTTCACCCACCAGCGCGGGTGATTGGTGGCAGCTTCCAGATCTTTCTGCGCCAGGCGCAGCATTTCCTCGCGCTGGCGCAAGAAGTTGCGCAGCACGCCATTAACCAGCGCCTTGAACTTGCCGCGGGCCAGCCGCTCTGCCAGCTTCACTGCCTCGTTGACGACGGCGTAATCGGCTGCGCGGGTATATACCAGCTGATAGAAAGCCACCTGCAATACCCGCTCCAGCTGGGCATCCGGCAAGGCCTTGGGCACCAGGCGGCGCAACCAGAAGCGCAGGCGTGCCAGTTGACGCAGGCTGCCGTAGCAAATGTCCTGCAAGGCCGCGCGCTCTTGCGCAGTCAGGTCGGCGCCCTGGCGTTGGGCCTGGGCCAGCGCCTCGGTCAGGGTACGGCCGGATTCCACCTGGCCCAGCACTTCGGCGGCCAGTTGCTGTATGCGATGCATGTCAAAACCTTGAAATGGCAAACGGCGAGGACTGTGCTCTCGCCGTATGAAAACGGCCGGTATCCGTCTGGCGGTACCGGCCCGTGTGTTCGTTCAGATGCGCATGATACGTTCAGCCCACGCCGCGCGCCATAGCGTGCAAGCGGGCAATGCGCTCCTCGGTATGCGGGTGGGTACGGAACAGCTCGCCCACATCCAGCCCGGCCAGCGGGTTGATGATCATCATCTGGGCGGTTTCCGGATGGGCCTGCGCAGTGGGCATGGCAATACCTTGAGCGTAGTACTCGATTTTCTGCAATGCACCCGCCAACGCGAGCGGATCGCCGGAAATTTCGGCTCCGCCGCGGTCTGCCTCGAATTCGCGGGCGCGTGAAATGGCCATCTGGATCAGGCTGGCCGCCAGCGGCGCCAGGATGGCCAGCAAGATTCCGGCCAGCGGATTGACCGGTCGACCGTTTTCGTCCCGCCCGCCAAAGAACATGGCAAAGTTGGCCAGCGCCGACACCGCACCGGCCATGGTGGCGCTGATGGTGGAAATCAGGGTGTCACGATGCCGCACATGGGCCAGCTCATGCGCCATCACGCCACGCAGCTCGCGATAGTCCAGCATGCGCATGATGCCCGTAGTGGCTGCGACGGCGGCATGTTCCGGGTCTCGCCCGGTGGCAAAGGCATTGGGTTGCTCTTCGTGGATGACGTAAACCCGTGGCATGGGCAGGCCGGCACGCTGTGCCAGCTCGGCCACCATGCCGTAAAACTCGGGTGCCGACCGGGCATCCACCTCCTGGGCGTTGTACATACGCAACACCATTTGGTCTGAATTCCAGTAGGCAAACAGATTCATCCCGCCAGCAAACAACAATGCCAGCATCAAGCCGTTCCGGCCCCCGATGAGGGCACCGATCACACCGAGAAAAGCGACAAACGCGGCCATCAGCATGGCCGTCTTGAACATATTGTTCATTTACCCTCCTTTTGCTGTGACCGTTGAAAGACGCTTACTGCCCCAGACGGGTTCCCGCCAGCGTGGCACGGCCTGCGGCAAAGTCGCGTGCGCCCAGACGTTTGCCACCAGCGGCCTGCAGTTGCGTCAGCACCACCAGTCCCTCGCCACTACCCACCACCACGCCATCGGCATCCGCACGCACCACCAGGCCAGGTTCGGCCTGGCCGGCAATGGCATGGGCCTGCCACAGCTTGAGCGGCTCGCCAGCCAGCTGGGTAAACGCGCCCGGCGCCGGGTTGTAGGCACGGATGGCACGGGCAATGTCGGCAGCTGGCAGTTGCCAGTTCACCTCGGCTTCGGCCTTGGTCAGCTTGTGCGCGTAGGTGACGCCTTGTTCCGGCTGCGGCTGCGCATTCAGGCCATCCAGTGTCGCCAGGGTGCTGACAATGGCTTCGGCACCGCACACAGCCAGCTTGTCATGCAGGCTGGCCGCGGTCTCGTCCTGGGCAATGGCCAGCGGGTGTACCGATAACATGGCACCGGTATCCAGCCCCACATCCATCTGCATGATGGTGATGCCGGTTTCACTATCGCCGGCCAGAATGGCGCGCTGAATGGGAGCGGCACCGCGCCAGCGCGGCAGCAAGGAGGCATGGATGTTCAGGCAACCACGCGGCGGAATGTCCAGCACCGCCTTGGGCAACAGCAGGCCGTAGGCCGCCACCACCATCAGTTCGGCACCGATCTCGCGCAGCATGGCCTGGGCTTCGTCGGTCTTGAGCGATAGCGGCTGCTCCACCCGCAAGCCGTGTTCCAACGCTACTTCCTTCACTGGACTGGGCTTGAGCTTCATGCCACGCCCGGCCGGACGGTCCGGCTGGGTCAGCACCAGGGCAATTTCATGACCGGCGGCCAGCAAGGCGCGCAGCGCGGCCGCGGCAAATTCCGGCGTACCGGCAAAAATCAGTTTCATCGTCAACCCGCAATCAGCAAGACAGGACGCGCCTGTCTTTATCAGCATCACCCGTCCGACCAGTACCGGACAGGTTCATTCATCACATATTCTGTTTTTCGCGCTTTTTCAGCTTGGTGCGAATCCGGCCTTGCTTGAGTTCGGACAGGTATTCGACAAACACCTTGCCATCCAGATGATCAATTTCATGCTGAATGCAAATGGCCAGCAAGCCGTCGGCTTCCAGTTCATACTGGGCACCGGTGGCATCCTGTGCACGCACCTTGACCCGCTCGGCCCGGGTAACCTTGTCGTAGATGCCGGGCACCGACAGGCAGCCTTCTTCGTATACGGTTTCACCTTCTTTTTCGATGATGACCGGGTTGATGAAGACACGGCGTTCGTTGTGGTCCTCGGAAATATCCATTACCACCAGCCGCTTGTGATAGTCCACCTGGGTGGCAGCCAGGCCGATACCCTTGGCCTCGTACATGGTTTCAAACATGTTGTCGATCTGGGTCTGCAAGGCAGCGTCAAAGGTCTCGACCGGCGTGGCCACGGTATGCAGACGCGCATCCGGATAATGCAAAATGTTCAGCAGCGCCATCGGTTTTATTGCTCCAAGTTGTCTTAATGCCATCAGCACATCGATAATAGACATGTCTGACGCATGCTCGTTTGTCAAAGGAGCGCTCGCGGGCGCTCATTACACTCAATATTGGGGCACTTTTCATGCGTAAAAGTATTATATCGCTTGCTTTGGCTCTGGGACTGGCTCTCCCGGCTTTTTCCGACACCCTGACCATCAAGCCCGGCGCACCGGCGCGTTATACCGTGGTGAAGGGTGACACGCTGTGGGGTATTTCCGGCCGTTATCTCAAGAGCCCGTGGAAATGGCCCCGCCTGTGGCAGATGAATAAGAGCGAAATCAAGAACCCGCACTGGATCTACCCGGGCGACGTACTGGTACTGACCTATGTCAACGGCCAACCGCGCCTGACGCTGGAAAAAGGCCGTCAGGGTGATGTACGCCTGTCGCCGCAGGTCCGCATGTCCGACATCGACAAGGCCATCGCCAGCATTCCGGCCAAGGCCATCGAGCCTTTCCTGTACCGTCCGCTGGTGGTCAACGAGGAAGAATTCCTGACCTCGCCGCGCCTGGTGGCCGGTCCGGGAGAACGTCTGGCTTTTGGCTCTGGCGATCGCATTTTTGCCAATGGCGTTGCCAGCACCGGCACCTGGCAGGTGTACCGTGCCAGCAAGCCGCTGATTGATCCGGTTACCAAGGAAAACCTCGGCTACGAGGTGATGTATGGCGGTGATGCCGTGGTGGACAAGCTGGGCGAAGAAATCCAGACCATGCACCTGACCAAGGTGAACAGCGAGATTCTGGTAGGCGACCGCCTGATCAAGGCCCCCAGGGACCAGTTTGTCAGCTATGTGCCGCATAGCCCGGATGCCAATATCCAGGGGCAGATCATCTCGGTTTATGACGGTGTGGACGGCGCGGCCCAGTACTCCAACGTAGTGATCAACCGTGGCCAGCGCGAGCAGGTGGAGCCGGGTGATGTGTTCAACATCGTCAAGAACGCCAAGCCGGTTACCCTGATCATGGCGGATGGGGAGAAAAAAGAAGTCACCCTGCCAGGCCAGAGCATTGGCAAGATCTTCATCTACCGCGTATTTGACAAGGTTTCCTATGGCCTGGTGCTGGACAGCACCGACGCGGCCAGCGTGGGGGATGTGGTCAACTCGCCGGAAAGCGAATGAGCCAGCAGAACGAAGACTGGCTGCTGCTGGCCCTGACACCGGGCATAGGTCCGGCCGGTTTTCTCAAGCTGATTGCCGCCTTTGGCTCCGCCAGCCATGTGCTGGCGGCCAGTACCGCACAAACCGCACCGCTGATCGGGCAGGACATCGCCCAGGCGCTGCGCGAGAGACGTGCCGAGGCAGACGCCAAGGCGGCCCTCGCCTGGGCCGAACAAGAGAATTGCAGTCTGCTGAGCCTGCTGGATGACGATTACCCGCAAGCACTGGCAGAAACTGCCGCCCCGCCGCCGCTGCTGTTTGCCCGCGGGCAGCGCGCCTTGTTGCAACGTCCGATGCTGGCCATGGTAGGCAGCCGCAGTGCCACCCCGCCGGGCAAGCAGATCGCCGAGGACTTTGCCCGCCAGCTGTCCGCCCACGGTTACACCATCGTCAGTGGCCTCGCCAGTGGCATTGATGCCGCCGCACACCGGGGTGCCTTGCAGGAATCAGGCTCCACCATTGCCGTCATCGGCACCGGGATTGACCGGGTGTATCCGGCCAGCAACCGCGAGCTTGCCCACCAGATCGGCCGCTCAGGCCTGATTTTGTCGGAATTCCCGCTTGGTGCCGGTCCGGTTGCCGGCCATTTCCCGCGCCGCAACCGCATCATCGCGGGCTTGTCGCGCGGTTGTCTGGTAGTGGAGGCCAATATCAATTCCGGCTCGCTGATTACCGCGCGGCTGGCTGCAGAAAGCGGGCGCGAGGTCATGGCGGTTCCCGGTTCGATTCACAACCCGCAAGCACGCGGCTGTCACCGCTTGCTGCGTGATGGTGCCCGCCTGATCGAAACCGTGGATGACGTGCTGGATGAAATCGGCCGGGTGGCTTCGCCCCCGATCACGCCGGCAGCAACAGCAGGGGAAAATCAGCCGGTGGACGACCCGATTCTGGCGATCATGGGCTTTGATCCGGTGAGCAGCGAGGCGCTGGCAACACAACTCGGGTTGACGCAGGGAGAGGTTTACGCGATGCTGCTGGAGCTGGAACTTGCCGGCAAGCTGACCAGCCTGCCCGGCGGACGGGTTCAGCGACTGGTCTGATCCGGACCAGCCCCTGTAGTAGTTCATTTGAAGAAGACCTGATGTTTGACGTTCTCACTTATTTGTTCGAGCAGTATCGTGATCCGGATGCCTTTGGCGACCGCGGCTCGCTGATGCGCCAGCTGGAAGCCGCCGGCTTCGAAGACGAAGAAATCAACGATGCACTCGACTGGCTGGACAATGTCGCCAATATGGTTGACGGCCTGTATGCCAGCGCGGATGACGCGGTGGGCATGCGCATTTACGCCGATGCCGAACTGGAACGCCTGCCCACCGATGTGCGCGGCCTGATCCAGTTTCTGGAAGATCACGGCGCGCTGTCGCCATCGCAGCGGGAAATGGTGATAGACCGGCTGTGCGAACTACCCGATGACGACATCAATGTCGGCTCGGCCAAGCTGGTGGCACTGATGGTGCTGTGGGCACAAAAAGCGGAACTGCCCATCCTGTTGGGTGAAGAACTGCTGGATGCCATTCATGGCGAACCCACCATGCAATGACTTGTCAGCGCTGGCGCTACGGGCTTACCATCCCGCCTCGCCTGACAGTTACGGCAGGGAATTTTTACAAGAGCGCCAATTGCGCTCTTGTTTTATTTGCGCTCTTGCTTTATTTGATAGATAGAACCGCTATCAACCGGATGTTTCCGGTACACACTGAAACGAAAACATGCCCTCCAGCCTCTTGATCGTTGAGTCGCCATCCAAGGCAAAAACGCTGAAGAAATACCTGGGACCGGACTTTGAAGTCCTGGCCTCCTACGGTCACGTGCGCGATCTGGTACCGAAAAACGGTGCGGTAGACCCTGAAAAGGGCTTCGCCATGAAATACCAGTTGATCGCCCGCAACAGCAAACACGTTGATGCCATCGTCAAGGCCGTGGCCGAAGTCGACCATGTCTACCTGGCAACTGACCCGGACCGCGAAGGCGAAGCCATTTCCTGGCACCTGGTACAAATCCTCAACAGCAAAAAGCTGCTGAAGGACAAAACCGCCCAGCGCGTGGTGTTCCACGAAATCACCAAGAATGCAGTGCTGGAAGCCATCGGCAACCCGCGCGAAGTGGCACAGGACCTGGTGGATGCCCAGCAGGCACGCCGGGCGCTGGACTATCTGGTGGGTTTCAACCTGTCGCCGCTGCTGTGGAAGAAAATCCGCCGTGGCCTGTCGGCAGGACGGGTGCAAAGCCCGGCGCTGCGCCTGATCTGCGAACGCGAGAACGAGATCAAGGCCTTTGTGCAGCAGGAATACTGGTCGGTACATCTGGACAGCCACAAGGGCCGTACCAAGTTTTCTGCCAAGCTGACTCAGCTTGCCGGCAAAAAGCTGGACCAGTTCGACATTCCCGGTGATGCCGAACACGCCGACATCCTGGCCCGTTTGCAAGACCAGCCGGCCACCGTCACCAGCATCGAGAAGAAAAAGAAGTCGCGCAGCCCCGCCGCGCCCTTCACCACTTCCACGCTGCAACAGGAAGCCGTGCGCAAGCTGGGCATGACCACCGACCGCACCATGCGTACCGCGCAGCAGCTGTATGAAGGTATCGACATCGGCCAGGGCACGGTCGGTCTGATCACCTATATGCGTACCGACTCGGTGGCACTGGCCAACGAAGCCGTTGAAGAAATCCGTACTTATATCGGCGACACCTTCAACAACGACTTCCTGCCGAAAAACCCGGTTGCCTACAAGAACAAGTCCAAGAACGCACAGGAAGCGCACGAGGCCATCCGCCCGACGTCCATCCTGCGCACGCCGGAATCGGTCAAGCCCTTCCTCACCACCGATCAGTTCAAGCTGTACGACATGGTGTGGAAGCGTACCCTGGCCTGCCAGATGGCTCCGGCCAAGTTTGACACCACCAGCGTGGACATCACCGTGGGTGAAGGCATCTTCCGCGCCAGCGGTCAGGTACAGACCTTTGCCGGCTTCCTGGCCGTGTACGAAGAAGACGTGGACGATGCCGAGGACGAGGACAACGCCAAGCTGCCGCTGCTGGAAGAAGGCGACAGCCTGCCGGTGGACAAGCTGTACGGTGAACAGCACTTCACCCAGCCGCCGCCGCGCTTCTCCGAAGCCAGTCTGGTGAAGGCACTGGAAGAATTCGGCATCGGCCGTCCGTCCACCTACGCCAGCATCATTTCCACGCTGAAAGACCGTGAGTACGTGATCCTGGACAAGAAACGCTTCTTGCCCACCGATACCGGCGACATCGTCAACAAGTTCCTGACTGAGCACTTCAGCCAGTACGTGGACTACAACTTCACCGCCAAGCTGGAAAACCAGCTGGACGATATCGCCAGCGGCCAGCGCGAGTGGGTGCCGGTGATGGACAGCTTCTGGAAGGGCTTCTCCAAGCAGATTGCCGAGAAGGAAAGCATCTCCCGCGCCGAAGTCACCACCGAGAGCCTGGACGAAGCCTGCCCGAAATGCAGCAAGCCCTTGTCGATCAAGTTTGGCAAGCGTGGCCGCTTCATTGCCTGTACCGGTTATCCGGACTGCGACTACACCCGCAATATCGGTGAAACCGCAGAGCAGGCGGCAGAAGAAGCCGAAGCACCTACAGTGATCGAAGGCCGGGTCTGCCCAGACTGCGGTGGCGAACTGCACATCAAGAAAGGTCGTTACGGCAAGTTCATCGGCTGCGCCAACTACCCCAAGTGCAAGCACATCGAACCGCTGGAAAAGCCGCGTGACACCGGCGTGGAATGCCCGGAGTGCAAATCCGGTCACCTGATCGAGCGCAAGAGCCGCTACGGCAAGCTGTTCTACAGCTGCAATACCTACCCCAAGTGCAAGTACGCCACCTGGAACCCGCCGGTGGCCGAGCCCTGCCCGAAGTGCAACTGGCCGATTCTCACCATCAAGACCACCAAGCGTCGTGGTACCGAGAAAGTCTGCCCGCAGAAGGAATGCGGCTACAGCGAGGTGATTGCCCCACCGGAAGCCAAGCCAGCGGAAGAGTAAATCGCCGCCAGCGGATTGCACACCATAACGCCACCTTCGGGTGGCGTTATTATTTTGACAATATCTTCTCGCTTCCCAGCAGGAATTCGAGGCTTACCTTTTCAATTGCCAGGGTAAGGGCGGGGGATAGAGAGTAGGAGGGAAGGCTGCGGAATCGATCCGGGAGCAGGAAGACCCGGCTCTGCCGGGTCCTGCGCCATCGCAACGCATTGTTTTGTCAGCAGTCTGACGCCACCTCCGGGTGGCGTTGCTTTTTTGGCCATGGCAGCCAAGCCATGCAACTGGAGGAGCTACGCCAACAGCATTGGCAATGGCCTGATTTTATTAATCAAGTTCAGAAAAGCCGCCATATAATTCGGAAATCAGGCTAAACCGTAAACAGCTAACCAGTCTGACGGCTCTTGCGACGGGCCACATCGTTTCCGAACCATACGCCGCCGCCATCACAGGCGGCGTTCGTCGTTTTACGCCCCCCGGCAAAGCACACATCATGAAAACACACAGCAGCTTCTTTTTTACCGGCGCATCGGTACTGACTCTGTTTGGCCTGGCCAGCGGCCACTGGCTGATGCTTCCCATTGCCTTCCTGCTGGCTTTCTGCGGCATGGTAGTGGCCGACCGGGAGCAACTGGCAGAGATGGATGAACGCACGGCCGCCATGTTGCTGGTGCTGCCCAGCCAGCACCCGCTATTGCCGCTGGACCACTTCCACGGCAACGACCTGATGTTTTACCAGGCCGGCAGCCCGGTTTACCGCGTTTTGCAAGCCGATGGTGCCCGTTGGGAGCTGGTGGGTGAATACGGCAAGGTAGAAGACGACAGCGGCTGCATCCGCGTTTACCCGGGCTATCTGTACCGCCGCCAGCCTCACGTGAATGTTCAGGACTGATCCGGCCGCCGTTCTTCGCCCTCGTGCTCGGTATCACGGATTTCCTTGCCCAGGAAAAAGTTGAGCGCGGTACGCAGCACGGCAATGGCGGCCAGCTTGCCGATCTGGTCCCAGCTTGGCGCCACGGCGGTGGACAGGATGTCAGCCGCCAGTTGCAATTCCAGCGCCAGAGCGAGAAAGCGGGCAAAACTCAGCCGTACTGCATTGAATTGCGCCATGCCCGGCTCAAGGCAGTGCTGCAAATAGCGTACCCCGGCCACCAGTACGCCAATGCCGATCACCACGGCACCGCTGGCTTCCACCGCCAGTTTCAGCCATAGCACCAGATTGAGCACCAGTTCTTCCACTCCGGATTCGGCAGGTGACAGCATGCGTTTTCCTTGTGCTTGATGGGGAATGCCCAGCATACACACAAGGCGGACAAGCGACAGCTACTGAACGCCTGACCATGCAGGCAGCATGTTATGCTATCGGATTATCCAGCCTACCCCACCGCATGCTGTTACTGAAACTGACGCTGGTTCCTGCCTTTCTCTATCTGCTGGCTCTGGTGGCACGCTACTGGGGGCCGCAGCGCGCTGGCTGGATGGCCGGCCTGCCGGTGGTGGCCGGGCCCATCCTGTGGCTGCTGATGCGGGAACATGGCCCCGCCTTTGCTGCCAGTGCGGCGTTGCAGGCCATTGCCGCCATTGCGGCCTCCGAGTTGTTCAACCTGATCTATGCCCGCCTGGCTGCCCGCCTTGCCTGGCCGCTGACGCTGATATCTGCCCTGTGCGGCTGGCTAGCAGGGGCCTGTCTGCTGCAAAGCCTGATACTGACTCTCCCCGTCGCACTGCTCATGGCGGTACTGGCAGTGCTGATCAACAGCGTCTGCCTGCCCCGCCCGGCCCTGTCAGGCGTGGTGGCTGCGGTGAATGAAACCCTGGGCTTGCGTATGCTGGCCGCCGCCGTGCTGACCTTGCTGGTCAGCCTGGCCGCCAGTCATCTGGGGGCGCGCTGGAGTGGAATGCTGGCTGTCTTCCCGCTGCTGGCCGTGGTGATGGCGGTGGCAACCCAGCGGGCACAGGGTGTGGCCGCCACCCAGGCATTGTTGCGCGGCATGCTGCTGGGTCGGCTTGGCTTTGCCGGCTTTTGTCTGGCCTTGTGGCTCTTGCTGCCGCTGATGGACGGCAATCTGGCGTTCTTGCTGGCTGCCGCCACGGCCATTGGCTTGCAGCTGCTGTCACGCCGTTTGCTGGCAGCCTAGTGGCCGAACAACACCAGCGACCACATGGCCGCCAGGTTGATCAGGCCAAGCAACTGGGCCGCGCTGCCCATGTCCTTGGCGCGCTTGGCCAGCGGGTGGCGCTCCAGTGAAGTGTGGTCCACTGCTGCCTCGATGGCGGAATTGAGCAGTTCGATCACCAGCGTGGCCAGCGAACTGGCCACCAGCAGCGCACGGGCCAGCGGGCTGGCCGGTACGATGAACAGGGCGGTGGGAATGAGGATGATGGCCAGCAAGGCCAGTTGGCGGAAGGCATCTTCATGGCGGAAGGCCGCCTTGATGCCGTCCAGCGAATAGCCAAATGCGTTGATCAATCGGCGAATGCCGGTCTTGCCCTTGAACGGGCTTTCCTCATGCTTGCTCATGTCGGGTCCTGTGATTGCGCAGTGTCAGCCGGGTGGTGCCAGTCTGGCGAGCGGCATGTTAAGCCCTGCACTCCGGTGCAGCAAGCCTGGCTTGCCAGATGGCCAGCGGCGATGGTGCCGCTGGCAGATGACAGGCTGATGGCAAGGCTTAATGTGCAGTGGCGCGTTCCAGTGCGTCGATGTACAGGCCGGCAACGTTCAGGCCGGTCTGATCCATGATTTCGCGGAAGCAGGTGGGGCTGGTGACATTCACTTCGGTCAGGTAATTGCCGATCACATCCAGACCGGCCAGCAGGATGCCGCGCTTTTTCAGCTCCGGGCCCACTGCTTCGGCAATTTCGCGGTCACGGGCGCTCAGCGGTCGGGCTTCGCCACGACCACCGGCTGCCAGGTTGCCACGGGTTTCACCGGCGGCCGGAATGCGTGCCAGGCAGTAATCCACCGGTACGCCGTCAATCACCAGCACGCGCTTGTCACCATCGCGGATTTCCGGAATGTAACGCTGGGCCATGATGGTGCGCTTTCCGCGCAGGGTGATGGTTTCCAGAATCACCGACAGGTTGGGGTCGTTCGGGGTCACCCGGAAAATGCTGTCGCCACCCATGCTGTCCAGCGGCTTGAGAATCACATCCAGATGCTGGCGGATAAAGGCTTTCAGACGCGGGGTTTCACCGGTGATCATGGTGGGCGCGGTCAGCTCGGGGAAATTCAGGATGGCCAGCTTTTCGTTGAAATCACGCAGGGCCTGACCGCTGGTGAATACCTTGACGCCCTGTGCTTCGGCCAGCGTGAACAGCTGCGAGGCATACAGGTATTCCATGTCGAACGGCGGGTCCTTGCGCATCACCACCGCATTGAAGGCGGTCAGCGGCTGGCGATGCACATCATCCAGCTTGTACCAGGCCGGGTGATCGCCCTTGCGCTCATCGGTGACGGTAAGGCCTCGGGCATCCACCAACAGACGGCCGCCCTCTACCGACAGCTGGTGCGCCTGGGCATAGCTGATGGCATGACCGCGTCGCGCCGCCTCTTCCATCATGGCAAAGGTGGTGTCCTTGTAAATCTTGAACTGTTCCAGCGGGTCGGCGATGAACAGGATACGCATGCTGCTCTCCAGAGTTGGGGCGGCCAGCTGGGGCCGTCGGATTCATTGATGATAGTAGGCGTCCAGCGCATAGCGCCGGGTCGATGTTTTCCAGCGGCCATTGACCAGGGCTTCGCGGGTGACGCGTACCTGTTTGCCTTCCGGGTCCTGCGCGTCCTCAATCAGCCGCTCCACGGCCTGCAAATGGTGGCGGGCGTCGAACTGGTAATCGGTGGTTTCGTGGTAACAGCAGCCGCTCTTGGCAAAGGTACGCAACCGCTTGCGCTTGGCATCCACCTGGAACAGGCCCAGGTTTTCTTCGGTCAGCGTTGATAATTCATCGTTGAGCACAAATTGCTTGCGGGCCGTGTCGTACAGGTAAACCCGGTAGGTGGGGCCGCCATAGGGGCCGTCATTACCGTTTTGCACTGCGAAATCGGCATGACCGTCGAAGTCGAAATCGGCTGCGTTGATCACGCCCTGCAAATCATACAGCCGCGCGGTATTGACCAGCGGCTTGCCGTTGTCGCCACGCGCCATGTAGACATTGTCCAGCCGCAGCTGCTGGATACGCTGCTGGCTGGGTTGGTCGATGATATTGATGATGGCCGGGCCTTCGGCTGCCCAGTCACGCTCGCCCCAGTCGAGCAGCGTGATGTCAAAGCGGTATGCCGGCATGGCATTGTCGATTTGCTGACGGACCAGCTGCGCGTGCTGCAATTGCGCCAGCCGCTGTTGGTAACGGCCTTGCAGGCAGGCCCCATCCGCCTTGCACTCGGCTCGCGGGCCAGCCAGCCACTGGCGCTGGTTATCTTGCAGCAGGCCTTGCTGATTGTGCTGCCGGTAGGCGGCAGCCACTTGCACGTCCAGCGCGGAGAGTTCCGGCTGGCGGCAGATGGCCTGCTCGGTGGCTGTTGCCGCCTTGCTGCAGTCGAAGCTTGCCGCTGTCGCCAGCATCGGCAACAGAAGCGGCAGCCACAGCAGCAAGCGGCGCAAGGTCGGCATGGACTCAGTCGCGCTCGGGGTCGGTGTTTTCCAGCTCCAGCGAGGCGGCCAGCAGCGCCAGACGGGCAATCACGCCGTAGGCGTAGAAGCGGTTGGGCGCACAGTCCGGCGAGCCGTGCTTGTCGGGCAGGCAGGGGGTTTCGAACGACAGCGGTACAAACTGCATGCCCGGTGCGTTGAGGTTTTCGTCAATGCCACGGCCGGTATGCACGCGGTAGAAACCACCGGTGACAAAGCGGTCCATCATGTACACCACCGGTTCGGCCACCGCATCGTCCACGGTTTCGAAGGTGTACACGCCTTCCTGCACGATGACTTCGGAAACTTCCAGCCCTTCTTTCACCACCGACATCTTGTTGCGCGCCTTGCGGTTCAGCCCGATGACTTCTTCCGGGCTCTTCACGCTCATCACGCCCATGCCATAGGTGCCGGCATCGGCCTTGACGATGACGAAGGGGTCGTTCTTGATGCCGTATTCACGGTATTTCAGCTTGATCTTGTCCAGCGTGCCGGCCACGGCTTCGGCCAGCGCATCCTCGCCCTGACGAGCATGGAAATCCAGCCCGTTACAGTTGACGAAGTAGGGGTTGATCATCCACGGATCGATGGAAATCAGCTGGGCAAACTGGTCGGCCACCTGATCGTAAGCGGTGAAGTGGTTGCTCTTGCGGCGCACGGCCCAGCCGGCATGCAGCGGCGGCAGCAGGTTTTGTTCCAGGTCCTTCAGGATGTCGGGAATGCCACCGGACAGATCGTTATTCAGCAACACCACGCAGGGGTTGAAGCCATCGGCCAGCTTGAGGCGGTTGCCTTGGCGCAGGATGGGTTCGAGCTTGACGATGTCGCCACCAGCGCTGGTCAGCTCGGTGACTTCGGTGATTTCCGGGTTCAGCGTACCCAGACGCACCTTGAGGCCGGCCTGCTCGAAAATGTGCACCAGCGTGGCCACATTCTGCAGATAGAAGGTATTGCGGGTGTGGTTTTCCGGAATAAGCAGGATGCTGCGTGCTTCCGGACAAACCTTCTCCACCGCAGCCTGCGCCGCCTGGATGGATAGCGGCAGGAAGTCCGGGTTCAGGTTATTGTGCCCGCCAGGGAACAGGTTCATGTCTACCGGGGCCAGCTTGAAACCGCTGTTGCGCAGGTCAACCGAGCCGTAAAACGGTGCGGCATGGTTATGCCACTGACTGCGGAACCAGTGCTCGATATGGGGTTGGGCGGTCAGGATGCGGCTTTCCAGCTCCAGCAACGGGCCGGTCAATGCGGTGGACAGATGTGGGACGGTCATGGGCTCCCCTAGGCGTCGGATGACTTGCGAGTAATTGGTCTATGGTGGGGGTTGGCCTTGGGGAATTCAACCCTCTCGCATGAAGGAAAGCTTCATCGCGTGCCATGGGGAAGCGCGCGGTGTGCTATCCGGCACGCCCTTCCCCCGGCATGGAGCTGGCCGCTCAAGCCAGTGGCCATACTTCCCCATAGGTACGCTGGTACATGGCCTGCAGTTGTTCCCAGTCGAAAAAGTGGTTCTGGCAACCGGCAGTGGTCACCTTGATGGCACCGATCATATTGGCCAGACGCCCGGTCAGCTGCCAGTCCAGCTGGCGGCTGATGCCGAACATCAGCCCGGCACGGAAGGCATCGCCACAGCCCATCGGGTCCACTGGCGGTTGCGGCATTTCCACCCGAGGCAGGTGGATGTGGTCGGCCCCCACGTAGAGATCGGCCCCGCGCGAGCCACGGGTCACCACCACCGCCTGCACCTTGCGCCGCAAATCCTCCACCGTCAGCCCGGCGCGTTCGCGCATCAGCTCGCTTTCGTAGTCGTTGATGGTGATGTAGCTGGCCAGCTCGACAATCTGGTGGATTTCCTCACGCGACAGCAGCGGCAGCTCCTGGCCCGGGTCGAAAATGAAGGGAATACCGGCAGCGGACAGCTCCTGCGAGTGCTGCAGGAAGGCACGATGACCACCGGGCGACAGGATGGCCAGCTCTACCGGCTGCTGGATATCCGCGATGTGATTCTCGGTGGAAAAATCCATCGCGCCGGGATGAAAAGCCATCAGCTGGTTGCCGTCTTCATCGGCAATGCCGAAGCACTGGGCGGTGTATTGCTTGCGGATCAGCCGGATGTGGCTGTCGTCCACCCCGGCGCGCAGCAGGTGCTGGCGATAGGGCTGGAAGTCCTCGCCCACCGTGCCCATCACCAGCGGCTTTTCGCCCAGCAGGGTGAGGCTGTAGGCGATATTGCCCGCCATGCCGCCAAATTCGCGTCGCATGGTGGGAGCCAGGAAAGTGGTGGAAATCTTGTGCAGCTGATCGGGCAGGATCTGACTGTCGAATCGACCGTGAAACGAGAACAGCGTATCGTAGGCGAGCGCCCCGCATACCAGGAGAGACATGCTCACTCCGAATAAAATTCAACTGAACATTTTAACATGAAACTTTTTTGTGCATGCGGAGCGAAACTTGCGCCTGCGCCCTCTCTCCAAAGGCAGCAAACCCGTTTTCCCATTCTGCAAGCTCGTTCCGGAGGCCACATGAACCTGACATCCTTGCGCGCCACGCTGCTGGCCGCCCTGCTCTGCCTGCTGCCACTCGCTGCCAGCGCTGCGCCCACGCTGGCGCAAACCCGTTTCACCGACCAGAGCGGCAGTTCGGTGTCGCTACGTGCGTATCAGGGCAAGGTGGTGCTGGTGAACTTCTGGGCCACCTGGTGCAGCCCCTGCCGCGAAGAAATGCCCATGCTCAATGCGCTGCGCGAGAAGCTGGCGCCCAAAGGTGTGGAGGTAGTGGGCGTGGCGCTGGACAACAAGACCGAGACCTATAACTTTACCCGCCAGCTGAAAATCAACTACCCCATCGTGCTGGGCGACAGCGACACCCTCAGCCTGTTGCGCAGCCTGGGTAATCCGGCTGGTGCGCTGCCTTACAGCATCATCCTGGACCGCAATGGCAAGCAGGTGGGCAGCTTGCTGGGCCGTCTGAACGAAAAGAACCTGGAAGACACGCTGCGTCACTTCCTGTAAGCCCTGCGCCAGCCCGACAACAAAAATCCCCGCCATTGTCGGCGGGGATTTTCATTTCTGCCAGCAGGTGGCTGAAGTCATCAGAGACTGGCCGCCAGCTCGCTGCCCTGACGGATGGCACGTTTGGCATCCAGCTCCGCCGCCACATCGGCACCACCAATCAGGTGTACCGTCTTGCCGGCATCCTGCAGCGGCTGCTGCAATTCGCGCAGCGGGTCCTGACCGGCACAGATGATGACGTTATCCACGGCCAGTACTTGCGGCTCGTCCTTGATGATGACATGCAGGCCGGCATCGTCGATTTTCTGATAGCTGACGCCGGACAGCATCTTCACCTTTTTCATTTGCAGGCTGGCGCGATGGATCCAGCCGGTGGTCTTGCCAAGGCCATCCCCCACCTTGCTTTGCTTGCGCTGCAACAAGTAAACCTCGCGCGGGCTGGCATGC
Organism: Aquitalea pelogenes; assembly: GCF_041914625.1. NCBI lineage: Bacteria > Pseudomonadati > Pseudomonadota > Betaproteobacteria > Neisseriales > Chromobacteriaceae > Aquitalea > Aquitalea pelogenes. The sequence continues at coordinate 26,249 of NZ_JAYSDA010000002.1, forward strand.
GGCTGCGGGCCTTGCGGGCTGAGGCCACCGGGCTGTGCCACCTGCATGTCCACGCCCCATTCCTGCATGAAAGCCGCCACGTCCAGCGAGGTGGATTTGCCTTCATGGGTGAGGAATTCCGCGGTATCAAAACCAATGCCACCGGCACCGATGATGGCGACACGCTTGCCCACCGGCTTGCCGTGCTTGAGCACATCCAGGTAATTGAGCACCTTGGGATGGTCGATGCCGTCGATCTGCGGCAGGCGCGGCGCAATGCCGGTGGCCAGTACCACCTCGTCAAAGTCGCGCAGCATGGCGGCATCGGCGCGGGTGTTCAGTTGCAAAGTCACGCCGGTCGCGGCCAGACGGCGGTCGAAATAACGCAGGGTTTCATGGAATTCTTCCTTGCCCGGAATGCGCTTGGCCACATTGAACTGGCCGCCGATTTCGCCTGCGGCATCGAACAGCGTCACCTGATGGCCGCGTTCGGCGGCAACGGTGGCACAGGCCAGGCCTGCCGGGCCAGCGCCCACCACGGCAATTTTCTTGCGCACTGCCGCCGGGGTGTAATTGAGTTCGGTTTCGCGACAGGCGCGCGGGTTCACCAGGCAGCTGGTGAGCTTGCCCTGGAAGATGTGGTCCAGACAGGCCTGATTGCAGCCGATGCAGGTGTTGATTTCATCGCCCTTGCCCGCTGCCGCCTTGTTGACGAAATCCGGGTCGGCCAGGAAGGGACGCGCCATCGACACCATGTCGGCACAGCCACTGGCCAGGATGTCTTCTGCCACTTCCGGAGTATTGATGCGGTTGGTGGTGATCAGCGGAATGTTCACCTTGCCCATCAGCTTTCTGGTGACCCAGGCAAAGCCGCCACGCGGCACCATGGTGGCAATGGTGGGGACACGGGCTTCGTGCCAGCCGATGCCGGTATTGATGATGCTGGCACCGGCGCGTTCGATCTCCTGCGCCAGTTGCACCACCTCGTCCCAGCTGCTGCCGTCCTGCACCAGGTCCAGCATGGACAGGCGGTAGATGATGATGAAGTTGCTACCCACGGCGGCACGCACGGCCTTGACCGTTTCGATGGCGAAGCGGATGCGGTTTTCAAAGCTGCCGCCCCAGTCATCGGTGCGCTTGTTGGTGGCACGGGCGATGAACTGGTTGATCAGATAGCCTTCCGAGCCCATCACCTCGACGCCGTCATAACCGGCCTGCTGGGCCAGTCTGGCGCAGCGGGCGAAGTCGGCAATGGTTTGCCACACCTCGGCGTCGCTCAATTCACGCGGGCGGTAAAAGTTGATGGGCGCAATCAGCGGCGAGGCCGACACGCATTTTTCCTGAAAGCTGTAACGGCCGGAGTGCAGGATCTGCAAGGCAATCTTGCCGCCTGCGGCATGGACGGCATCGGTTACCTTGCGGTGGTCCGGCACGTGCTGTTCATCGGCCAGCATGGACGCGCCTTCGGCCACACAGCCTTCCGCATTCGGTCCCACCCCGCCGGTCACGATCAGGCCGACACCACCACGGGCGCGTTCGGCGTAAAAGGCGGCCATCTTGTCGAAACCACCGGGCGCTTCTTCCAGCCCGGTATGCATGGAGCCCATCAACACGCGGTTTTTCAGTGTGGTAAAGCCCAGGTCCAGCGGGGCCAGCAAATGCGGATATGCAGTCATGTTTCGTCCTCGTCGACGTGGCGAGCAGGCGCTCACCCTGATTGTGGTTCAGCAGCCGGTCATTTGCCGGCATGGCATGCATTATTGTCACTCGACAATACTTACTAGTAAGTAAGTTGTCAACGCAAGCCATCGCCCGGATGTACGCCTGCACCGCGCATGCGCGCTCACCCTGCTTGGCGTGTACAGGCAGCCTGCTTACACTGTGTCTTTTCTGCTGGAAAACCCATGTCCCTGCCCCGCCCGCTGGCCAATCTGCTTGCCCTGCCACCCTTGCTGGCCGCCGGCAGCTTTGCGCTCACCGACAGTCTGTTCTGGCCCGTCCTGCTGTATCTGGCCATGAGCCTGCTGACCTTTGCCGTGTATGGCTGGGACAAGCGCCAAGCCGTGCATCACGGGCGGCGTACACCGGAAAAACTGCTGCACTGGCTGGAGCTGTTGGGCGGCTGGCCGGGCGGCTTGCTCGGCCAGTACTGGCTGCACCACAAATCCAGCAAGGGCAGCTACCAGCTGATGTTCTGGCTGATCGTGCTGGCTCACTGGCTGCTATGGGGCAGTTGGATTGCCTGGCGCTGGCATGTGGCGCATGCGGTCTAGGTGCGCCGTCGCGTTGCCACCTGAATGGCCGCATCCAGCCATTGCAGCAGGTCGGTCACCACTTCATCCCGATTGGTTTCGTTGAACATCTCATGCCGCCCGCCAGTGTAAACCTTGCTGCTGACATTCAGCAGGCCGGCCTCCCGATAGCGGATTTCCAGCTGGCCCAGCGCCAGGCGTCCCAGGCTGACCGGGTCGCGGCTGCCTGCCAGCAGGTAGACCGGGCAATGCCGTGGCAGATTATCGCCGGCCCTGGCCTCGCCCCTTTCCAGCGCGATGATGCCGCCAAACAGGTCCGCCCACAGTCCGGGGGCGGGGTCGAAACCGCATAAGGGATCGGCCAGATAAGCATCCACTTGTGCCGTATCGCGTGACAGCCAGTCCACCTTGGTGAGGGCCGGGAAAAAGCCCAGATTGAAGCTGCCAAAAATCAGCCTTGCCATGAAGGCGGATGGCACATCATCCCCGCCGAGCCGGCCTGCCAGCCAGGCCAGCTGACGCAACAGCCAGGCCAGCGGGCGCTGCCGGTAACCGGTGGCCGACAACACCAGCCCGTCAAGCCTGGCACCATGTTGCAAAAAGTAATGGCGGGCAATGAAGGAACCCATGCTGTGCCCCAGCAGGATGAGCGGCACCGCGGGATGCTGGCTGGCGACTAACTGGCGCACGTGGTCGACATCCGCCACCACCTTGTTCCAGCCATCCTCGGCGGAAAACCAGCCATGACGGGCAGCGTGCGGGCCATGGCCGCGATGGTCGTGGGCGTAGACCGCAATGCCGTGTTGCGCCAGTTGCAGGGCCAGCGGCTGGTAACGGGCGGCATGTTCGCTCATGCCGTGGCAGATCAGCAGTGCGGCACGTACCGCCACGCCTGCCGGCGGCTGCCAGCTGCAGCCATGAATGCGATGGCCATCGGCCACCTGCAAGGTGAAGTGCTCCATGTTTTCCTCGTTGCCGGTTGTGCGCTTGCCGGCAAGGCCGGGGACGCAACTGTTTCCATCAGGCTGCGCAGGCGCAGGCATGGCTTAAGAAAACACGAATCGGCAGGACATGACAACCGCAATGCTGCAATCAGGCCAGCATCCGCGCCGGATCGAACTGCAGATTGGTCAGTGAGGTAAGCACATGGTCGCGCCATGCGCCGTTGATATACAGGTAATCGCGCGCCAGGCCTTCCTCGACAAAGCCCAGGCGCCGCAGCAGGGCGGCGCTGCGCTGGTTGTGCGGCTGGTAATTGGCTTGCAGGCGATGCAGGCGCAAGTCGTCAAAGGCAAAGCGGATGATCTCGCTGACTGCCTCATGCATCAGCCCCTGCCCTTGCAGGCTGTGGTCGATGCCATAACCCAGATGTGCCGCCTGAAACACCCCGCGCACGATATTGCTCAGGCTCACTGTCCCGACAATGCGCTGCGGCTCTTCCGGCAGGGTAAGCAAATAGCGCGCGCACATGCCCTGCTCCCAGCCCAGCGCCTGCTGGCGCAACTGCATGGTCCAGTACAGCTCGGTGTAGAACATGTCTCCGGGCTTGGGGTCCCACGGGGCAAAGTGCTGGCGGTTGGCTACCTGATAATCCAGCATGGCGCGGGCCAGCCCGGTATGGGGCGGCAGCAAGTGCAAACGCGGGGTGACCAGCACGGCTTGCAAGGTGGTCATGAGGCACATCCTTCGACAATGGCGGCAGACAGGCAGTGTAAGCGTTGCGCCATGCCACACTCAAGCGCCACGCCGGATGCGACAACGCCCGGACAGGGCCGGGCGTCGGGTCTCGCTGTGCTGCGTGTGGCGGCTTAGTTGCCGGTCAGGCGTTCCAGTGCCTCGCGGTATTTGGCCGCGGTTTTTTCACGCACGTCCAGCGGTACCGCCGGGGCCGGCGCCTGCTTGTTCCAGCCGGAGGCTTCCAGCCAGTCACGCACGAACTGCTTGTCGAAGGACGGCGGATTGGTACCGGCAGCGTAGCTGTCGGCCGGCCAGAAACGGCTGGAGTCCGGGGTCAGCGCTTCGTCCATCAGTACCAGGGTGCCGTCTTCATCCAGACCGAACTCGAACTTGGTGTCGCAGATGATGATGCCGCGCTTGGCGGCGAATTCGGCAGCCGTCTTGTACAGCAGGATGGCGGTGTCACGCACCTTGGCAGCCAGCTCGGCACCAACGATGCCCACGCACTGCTCGTAGCTGATGTTTTCGTCGTGATCGCCCACGGCCGCCTTGGTGGACGGGGTGAAGATGGGTTCGGGCAGCTTGCTGGATTCCTGCAGGCCGGCCGGCAGTGCAATGCCGCACACGGTGCCGGACTTCTGGTATTCCTTCCAGCCGGAACCGGCCAGATAACCACGCACCACGGCTTCGATCGGCACCGCTTTCAGGCGCTTGGCCACCACGGCACGGCCTTCCACTTGCGGCAGGTCTTCGGCGGACACCACGTCTTCCGGCTTGTCACCGGTCAGGTGGTTGGGTACCACGTCCTTCAGGGTTTCAAACCAGAAGTTGGAAATGGCAGTGAGGATCTGGCCCTTGGCCGGAATCGGATCGTCCAGAATCACGTCGAAGGCGGACAGACGGTCGGTGGCGATCATCAGCATGCGCTTGTCGTCGATCTCGTACAGATCGCGTACCTTGCCGGAGTAGATTTTCTTCAGGCTTTTCAGATTGGTGGTGTTGAGTCCGCTCATGACACGTCCTTGCTAAAGGCTGGGCCGGCCTGCCTTGTGGGCGGGCTGGCGATTTTGAAAACGGGTGGGCTCCGCCGCCAACCGGTAGTCGACTGGCGGAGCCGGAATGGCTTACAGCGTATCCTTCAAGGCCTGCGCCTGTTCCAGTGCCTCGTCGGCAGTGGCGGCCATCACGTTGAAGTGGCCCATCTTGCGCCCCGGACGCGCCTGCTTCTTGCCGTACAGGTGCAGCTGGGCGTTGGGGGCCTCGGCCAGTACGTCCCAATTGGGCTCGCCGCCGTCTTCCTTCCATACATCACCCAGCAGGTTCACCATCACTACCGGGCTGAGCAGGTCGGAGCGGCCCGGCAGCAGGCCGCACATGGCACGTACTTGCTGCTGGAACTGGTCGGTGAGGCAGGCAGTCAGGGTGTAGTGGCCGGAGTTGTGCGGACGCGGGGCGATTTCATTCACCACCAGGCTGTCGTCGGCCAGCACGAAGAATTCCACCGCCAGCACGCCAATGTAGTCCAGCGCTTCGGCCAGATTCTGCGCCATCTGCTGGGCGGATGCCGCCAGCGCCGGGGCAATGCGCGCCGGGACAATGGACACGTCCAGAATGCCGTTTGCGTGGCTGTTTTCCGCGACCGGAAACACCGCCATCTGTGCCGCACTGACGCGGGTGACAATGGCCGATACTTCCAGCTTCAGGTCCAGCATTTTTTCCAGCACACAGGCCTGACCACCCAGATTGGCATAGGCGGCGCGGGCTTCGTCCTGGGTGCTGACCCGTACCTGGCCCTTGCCGTCGTAACCCAGACGGGCAGTCTTGAGAATGCCGGGCAGGTAGGGTGTGAGGTCGACCTGGATGTCTTCCACGCTTTCAATGGCCAGATAGGGCGCAGTCGGCAGACCGGCCTTGTTGATCCAGGCTTTTTCGGCAATGCGGTCCTGGGCGATGGCCACACAGTCACCCGAGGGCGATACACGGGTGGTGCGGGCCAGTTCGCGCATGGCGTCGGCATTGACGTTTTCAAACTCGGTGGTGACGGCGGCACAGGTCTGCGCCAGCGTCTTGAGTGCATCGGCGTCGTTGAACGGGGCACACAGGTGCACGTCGGCGAACTGGGCGGCCGGCGCATTGCTGTCCGGGTCCAGCACCGTCACGCGGTAGCCCATGGTCTTGGCAGCCACGGCAAACATGCGGCCCAGCTGGCCGCCGCCGAGAATGCCCAGCATGGACGGTGGCAGGATGGCCGCCATTTATTCCACCTCCGGCAAGGTCATGCCCAGCACGGTTTCTTCCTGGCGCTTGCGGAAGGCGATCAGTTTCTCGGCCAGTTCCGGTACGGCATTGGCCAGCATGGCCACAGCAAACAGCGCGGCATTGGCGGCACCGGCTTCACCGATGGCAAAGGTGGCCACCGGAATGCCCTTGGGCATTTGCACGATGGACAGCAGCGAATCCTCGCCACGCAGGTATTTGGACGGCACCGGCACGCCCAGCACCGGCACGTGGGTCTTGGCGGCCAGCATGCCCGGCAGGTGGGCAGCACCGCCGGCACCGGCGATGATGGCTTTCAGACCGCGCTCGGCGGCGGTTTCAGCGTATTGGAACAACAAATCCGGGGTACGGTGGGCGGAGACGACGCGGGTTTCGAAAGCGACACCGAAGTCTTTGAGCACGCGCGCGGCGTTCTGCATGACTTCCCAGTCGCTATTGCTACCCATCACGATGCCGACTTCAATCATGGCGGTGAAGCTCAGGGAGGAATAAAGACGTGATTTTACCTGAGAGCCGGGTGCTGCCGGAATGGTTTTTTATTTTGATATCAAGACAGTTGCACCAACTGTCGCACGCGCTGTCTCTGGCTCAGCCCGGACGCGGGTAGGTAAACAGCAGCAAGTGCGCGGTATTGAAGGCCAGATGCGCCAGCGCAGCCAGCGCCACCTGCCGGGTGGCGGCATACACCAGGCCATAACCCAGCCCGGCCAGCGTGGCCAGACCCACCCAGCCCCAGCCGCCTGCCACATGGGCGGCACCAAACAGCAGGGAGGCAGCAATCAGCGCAGGCAGGGGCTCCACCCGGTTTTCCAGCCAGCGTTGCAGGCCATGACGGAACAAGGCCTCCTCCGGCATGGCAGTCAGGAAGAAATTGGCAAACAGCCAGGGCAACAACCAGGCCGGCAGCTTGGGGGCATAGGCAACCATGCCGCTTTCCTGCGCCAGCGCCAGCACCAGTACCAGCAACAACACCCCCACCGCCGCCACAGTACCGCCCCAGGCCCGGCCATGGTGGGGCGCATCGTGCAGGCCCAGCAACAGCAGCCAGCCGGCCACGCCCTTGTCAAAACTCCAGAACAGCCGGTAGGGCTGACTGTCCGGCGTCAGCTTGCCCTGCCACAGCAGCGGATTGTCAAAACCGGGCAGCACATGCAAGGCCAGCGCCAGCAAGAGTGCCAGCCACAAGGCAGTCCAGGCAGGACGGGGAAAGCGGTACACCACATAACTGAGCCCAGCGGCCAGCACAACCGCCAGCAGGCCCAGCAGCTGCAGCAAGCCGCAATAAGCCGCCAGCCCGATGGCTGCGGCACCGGCAAGCAGCGACGAGCGTGGCAGACCAAGGCATTGCAGCAGCAAGGCCATGGCCAGCAGGCCGAAGCTGGCCAGTTCGATGGGGGCGGGTAGCATCATGGGGTGAGCCCAGCCCGCCGGGCGGCATCTGCCGTGTGGCGGGCTGTGGTGACTTACATCTTGGTGAGCTGCTCGCGCGCCTTCTGCGCAGCAGAGCTGGACGGATACAGCTTGATCAGGCGCTTGAGCGTGGCCTTGGCAATATCCACCTGACCCAGGTCACGCTGGCAGTTGGCCACATTACGCAGCGCGTCCGGTGCCTTGGGGTTGTCAGGGTATTGCTCGGCAAAGCGGCGGTGGATTTCAATGGCGGCATCGTACTGGCGCTGCGCGGTATGGGCCACACCAAGCCAGTACAGGGCATCAACCGCCTGCGGCGCATTGGGGTTCTGCTGGATATACAGGCTGAGCGCGGCAGTTGCCTTGGGAAAGTCGCGCGCGCGCAGCAGGTTCAGCGCCTTGTCGTAGTCCGGGCTGGTCTGGGTATCGGTTGCAGCGGCAGGCTGGCTGCTGGCCGGCTGGCTGGCCGCCTGCTGGGCGGCGGCTTCCTTGCCGGCGCTCTCCAGATGGCTCAGTCGGCCATCCAGATCGTTATACAAATCGTTCTGGCGTTTTTGCGTGGTTTGCAGATTGTAGTTGGCCACTTCCACTTCGCCGCGCAGCTTGGCGACTTCGGCTTTCAGGCTTTCCACCTGATTGACCATTTCCAGCAGCTTCTCGTTGGACAGCTTGCTTTCCACTTCGGTAAGGCGCGCATTGGCCTGACGATTGACCTGGTCAATCTGGTAGCGGGTGGCTTCGATATCGCTGGTGGTGGCGCAGGCAGACAGGGTAAGCAGCAGCGCCGCGCTGAGGGCAAGGCGTTTCATGGGGCGGTTCTCGGTCCGTTGCATACAGGATGGCCGGACATCATAGCAGCCTGAAACAGGTTTCTGGCTAGATGTCCGGCCTGATGGAGTGGCAAGTCGGCAAGGCCGCAACAGCCTGCCCTACCCTGCCTTATTCGCCGTTATACAGAATGTCGGCGCGGCGGTTCTCGGCGTAATCAGCCTCGGTATTGCCGGTAGCCTTCGGCTTTTCCTTGCCCAGGCTGACTGCTTCAACCTGGCTGTCCTTCACGCCCAGCACTTCCAGCGAGCGCTTCACGCTTTCGGCACGGCGCTGACCCAGGCCCAGGTTGTACTCGCGGCTGCCGCGGGAGTCGGTATTACCCTGGATGATCACCTTGCGGTCGGCATGGTCCTTCAGGTAGCCGGCATGGGCTTCCACAGTGGGCTTGTCGCTGCTCTTGACGGTGGAGGAGTCAAAGTCGAAATACACGCTGCGCTTGGACAGCGGGCTGTTCGGGTCGTGCAGCGGGTCGGCATTCAGCTTGCCCTGATTGCTGCTGCCGGTATCAGCCGGAGCCACGCCCTGATTGGCGGTGGCCGGGGTGGTGTTGCTGGTGACGGCGGCCGGCTTGGTGCTGGCGCAAGCAGCCAACAGGGTAACCGTAGCGGTGCCGAGTACGAGTTGTTTCCAGTTCATGCCTTCGCTCCTTGGATTTGAATGCACTACATCATTGCGGATTGTTGAAAGGGCCCCACGACGGGTCCTGCACTTCGCCATTAATCACTGCCAGTCTGACCTTGCTGCTGCCATCCAGCGTGGTGGCATACAACACGCTCTTGCCGCCGGTGTCGCTGGCATACAGCACCATGCGGCCATTTGGGGCAAAACTGGGTCGTTCGTTATAACCACTATCCGACAGCGCACGGACGTCCCCGGTGGTGAGATCCTGCGCCATCACCCGGAAACGCCCGGATTCTCGCCGGATGAAGGTCAGGGTGCGACCATCCGGCGATACGCGCGGTGAAACATTGTAGTTACCTTGCCAAGTAACGCGCTGGGCGGCTCCGCCGCTGACAGCCATGCGATAAATTTGTGGCCCGCCGGTACGGTCGGACACAAAGTAGATCTGGCTGCCGTCCGGGGTGAAGGTCGGTTCGGTATCGATGCCATCGCTGTAACTGATACGGCGCGGCGCTCCACCCAGGGTGTTGACCAGGTAAATCTGCGAATTGCCGGTGGTGGTCAGTACCACTGCCAGCTTGCTGCCATCCGGACTCCAGGCCGGTGCCGAGTTGCTGCCCTTGAAATTGGCCACCGCACGGCGCTGGCCGGTGGCCAGATCCTGCACCCATACCACCGGCTTCTTGCTCTCGAAGGAGACATAAGCCAGATAACGGCCATCCGGACTCCAGCTGGGCGAGATGATGGGCTCTTTGGAGCGCAGGATGGTTTGCGCCCGGTTACTGTCCACATCAGTGATCAGCCCGACTTGCAGCATGTAGTTGCGGCCACTCTTGAGTACATACACCACGCGGGTATTGAAAATGCCCTTCTGCCCGGTGATGGCCTCGTAAATCATGTCGGCAATGGTGTGTGCCACTTCGCGGCTGCGGTCCGGCGTCACGGTGAACTCGCCAGAAGTCAGCTGCTTTTTCTGCGCCACATCCATCAGCCGGAAGCTGACCTTTACCTGACCACCGGCCACGGCTTCGACCTTGCCGATGGCGATGGACTGCGCCCCGGCGGCCTGCCACAGCGGATAACGGATATCCACCGGCTCGACCGGCACATTGGCAATGGCCGAGCCATCCACCATGCGGAATACACCGGAGAGTTCCAGATCGCTGCGGATGATGGGGGTGAGCGCCTCACGCATGCGCGTGGTTTCATCCTTGAACGGCACCACGGCAATGGCGTGCTTGCTGGCACCACCACCGACAATCTCGATGGTCATCTCGGCACGGGCAGACTGGCCGGCGAGCAAGACAAACATTAGCAATAGCTTAAACAGAGTACGAATGCCCGGCATGAGTTCCCTCTGAGACTGAAATTTTTGCAAAAACACGGTATTCCTCCCGGCGCTGTTGCTCAGCGCGGGCGGAATTCCATCTTGAACTGGCGGTAGCCATCGTTGAAATTGGCACCTGGCGGCAAGCTGGGGAAGGTGCGTGCTTCCCAGATAGCACGTTGCACCGCCTCATTGTAAGCATTGTTGCTGCTCGGCCCGATCACCTGCACCTTGCTCACTTCCAGCGTGGGCAACAGCGTGACCAGCACCACCACCTTGGGGTTGCCGCTCAGGTCGGGCGGCAGTTGCACCAGCGGGGTGATCTTGGCCTTGACCTTGTCGATCCAGCCGCCCTTGGCCGCGGCCGAACCATTCACCGCACCGCCGGCCACGCCATTGGCACTGCCGGCCTGGGTGCTGCGTGCATTGGCCTTGTGACCGGTATTGGGGGCATCCAGTTGCGACAGCAAATCGTCAGCCTGATTGTCATAGGTTTTCGACTGCTTGCTGCCCTTGCCCGGCGTGGTGGCTGGCGGCAGTTTGACCGGCTTTTTCTCCGTCACAACCGGTGTGACGGGCTTGGCCGGGGCTTTTTCTACCGTTTTGGCTGGTTTTTCCTGCTTTTTCGCGGGTTCAGGCTGCTTGGCTGGCGGTGTTTTCACCGGCTCCGGTTTGGGTTTTTCCGGCAGCAGCTTATGTACCGGCTCCGGCTTTTTCGGTACTTCAACCGGTGGTTTTACCAGATGCTGCGGCTTGGGTTCCGGCTTTTTCCTGGCACCCAGATTCACCTCGGCCGGCGGCTCCGGCGGCGGGGCGGGGGGAGTTGGGGGAGGTGCAACACGAAGCGGCTTGCTGACCGGCACCGGTTCTACCACGGCAGCGGGGGCTGGCGGCGGACTGCTCCACAACTCCAGCGCCAACGGCACTTCGCTCACCGGCTGCTTGCTGGCAAGGCCGGCCCACAGCATCAGGCCAATCACTGCGCCATGCAGCAGTAAGGAAGCAAGCAAGGACCAGGAGGAAGAAGGAGAACGGTTCATGCCTTACTGATGATTCTGCTGCTTGACGGTGAGGGCAACGCGCTTGATGCCGGCCTTGTGCAGATCATCGGCCACGGACACCACATCGGCGTACTTGAGGTCTTTGTCGGCCGAGATGGCCACCGGACGGTCGGCTCCGGCCAGCAAGGCGGCAACCTGGCTGGCGAGCGTGCTGCGCGAATCCACCGGCGTCACCTTGTCGCCATCCTTGATTTGCATCTTGTCACCGGCATCCAGCACCACTTCCAGCGGCGGCGCATCCAGCGTGGCGGCCTGCGATACGCTGGGCACCTGAATGACACCGGGGGTGAACATGGGAGCTGTCACCATGAAAATGACCAGCAGCACCAGCATGACGTCGATGTAGGGCACCACGTTCATCTGGTTCATTTGACGGCGGGGACGGCGGTTGAGCATGACAATCCAGACCAAAGTTCAGCTTGCCATCATAGCACCGCAAGCACAGCGGCCGGATGACAAACATCTTGCTTAACAAAAAACCGGTCAGACTTGCCGGACGAGCGGAAAGTTCTGACCGGTCAGCCCGCCATCAGCGCAGACGGGTGCACAGGGTCAGGCCGTCACCAATGGGCAGCACGCAGTGACGGATGCGCGCATCCTGCTGCAATCGGGCATTGAAGGCGTGCATCAGGTGTACGCCGGGCGGGTCTTGCGGCCGTGGCGATACCACGCGGCCGGACAGGAAGATATTGTCGATGGCAATGACACCACCGGGCCGTACCAATTGCAGGCAGGCTTCAAAATAGTCCTGGTAGGAGGGCTTGTCCGCGTCGATGAACACCAGATCAAACTGACCGGCCTGCCCCTCTGCCAGCAGTTGCTGCAAGGTGAGCAGGGCGGGCTGCAACTCCAGCCGGATACGCCCGGCCACCCCGGCACGCTGCCAGTAGTCGCGGGCAATGCTGGTAAACTCTTCGCTGACATCGCAGGCCACTGCGTCGCCATCTGCCGGCATCGCCAGCATCGCGGCCAGCATGCTGTAACCGGTGAATACGCCGATTTCCAGATAACGGCGCACGCCCAGCAAATGCACCAGCCAGCCCATGAACTGGCCCTGCTCCGGGGCGATCTGCATCTTGGCCATGCGATGGCCAGCGGTGAATTCGCGCAGCTCACGCATCACCGGGTGTTCGGTCAGGCCAATGGCCATCAGGTAATCATGCAAGGTGCCGTCCAGCGGCACGGTACGACTGGTCATGGATACTCTCGGAAAAATGACAAAACGCCCGCTGGTAGCGCCGGTCCGACAGGGAGGGCCATCGGTGGCAACAGGGGGCGTTGGCAAATGGCCACGGCGAGCGCCGGGCCGGGACTGCTTATTCCGGCTGGTAGACGTAAGGCTTTTGCGGTACGCGCGATTCTTTCCAGCGGCGCTGGTCGTCCAGATTGACCTTGCGATCCCACAGGGTGAGGCGCAGTTCGCGACGTTGTTGGTCTACTTCCGGATGCTTGTCCAGAAATTCGCTCATGAATTTGGTGAAGTCGGACTGGTACATGGTGTTCCCCTGGCTATGATCGCAGGATTCTAATGCATAAGCGGCGGCGCTGACCACGGTGAGGCCGGATATTTGCGCTGCATGGCAGCACAAACACCACAGCATTCAATGGCGTTCGATGGCAGGCGCCTTGTCGCCATACATCTTGCGGTCGGCCACATCCAGCAGTTCCTCGATCAGCATGCCGTCCTGTGGATAATAGGCAATGCCTATGCTCACGCCCAGCAACACGGTATGGCCATCCACCTCGTAAGGCTGCTGGATGGCATGCTTGAGCCGCTCCACCACCCGGTCCGCCTCGCGGTTGGACTCCACATCTTCCATCAACAGGACAAACTCATCGCCGCCCAGCCGCGCCACCGTGTCTTCATTACGCATCACTGCCAGGATGCGGGCGGCAATCAGTTGCAACACCTTGTCGCCTACTGCATGACCGAAGCGGTCGTTGACCGGCTTGAAGCGGTCCAGATCCAGAAACAGTACGGCAAGTCGTCTGTCACTGCGCTTGAGGCGCGAGATGGCATGCTGCAGGCGGTCGTAGAACAGGTTGCGGTTGGCAAGCCCGGTCAGGCGGTCGTGATTGGCCAGATGAAACAGGTGGTTCTCGCGCCGTTGCTGCTTGGTGAGCTGGCCGCAGTAAAAGCGCAGCCCCAGACCCAGCAACACCAGCAACAACAGTGACTGCCACAAGATGACGCTGCGCTCGAAACCACTGAGCAGATACCAGCCCAGCTGCCAGTCCAGTTGCAGCAGCAAGGGCTGCGAATCGTTGCCGACGGCCCGCTCCAGCCGCAGTCGCGGAAAACCCAGGGTGTCCAGCCAGCCATGGTTCTGGCCCGGTATGGTCACATAAGGCTCCAGGCCCTGACTGCCAGGCCCGCGCGCGCGCAGGCTCAAACTCAGCCCGACCGGCAGAGCGGTATTGGCCGGGCGCAGGTAATCGGTGCGTAACACCAGCGCCACGAATTGATCGGCCAACTGGCCACGTAAGAGCACGCTGCTGGTATTGAGTGGCTGCAACAGCAAATGGCCGCGATAGCCCTCGCGCAGGGTGAAGGCAGCCGACATCGCGGTGCGGCCAAAATGCTGCGCCTCCAGCAAAGCCCGGCGGAAGCGCTCATCCACTGACAGATCGGTGCCCAGCAAGGGGCGCACGGTAGGGTTCATCGGCAGAATCGACACGACCGGGTAGTACTCGGCCTGAACCGGCAGGGCGGTCAGTGGAGCCTGTCCCTGCCGGGTATAGGCGTGCAGGTGGAAATCGCTGCCCAGGCTGGCCTGCATGGCCCGATGCCAAGACGGCACATCCTGCGCCCGCACCCGCTCGATGCGCTCCAGCGAGACCAGTTGCGGGTAACGCTCTGCCATTTGCTGGACAAACAGCAGCTCCTGTTCACCGGCGTGCTGGGCATCAAGCATGCTGAATGCAGCATAGCTGTCGAGGATGGTCTGGTTGACCAGCAACTTCTGGTTCAGTTGCTCGGACAGGCGCTCGCCCAGCATGTCGAACTCTTGTTCGGCACTGAGTACGGCACGACTGATGAAGGCCAGGGAAATGAGCAGGCTGAGCAAAAGCCACAGCAGCACGCATCCCAGCGTGGTCAGTTTTATCCGCATGGACGAGGGAGGAGAAGGGAAAAACGGAATTCTATAGAAAGCGCTGGCAGCCCGGATGGGCAAAGCCGAACTCAGCCGCCAACTAAGTAATTACACCTAGACTTATTGGTCCTTAATCTAAATAGCGGGCTTTAGCTGTGTAAACCAATGCTGACGAACCATGAAAAGTGACTGACAGCACGCTTGCGGCCGGGGGAAATCAGCGCTCAGGGCAGGTGGTCTGCCTGACGCAAGCAGGCACGAATCTGGGGTAACTGCCGCCGGCTGATGGCCAGTGGCTGTGCGATATCCCGCAGCTGCACACCCCATTGCTCATCTTCTTCATTCCCGATGCGCAGCAACGCCAGCAAGGCATGGCGCATCACCAGACAATTGCGGTGTATGCGCAGCACGCTGTCACCCAGTCGCTGTTCCAGCGCTACCAGTGATTCGTCCAGCAGGTATTCACCATTGGCCGTGACCAGGCTGACGTATTTCTGCTCGGCTTTCAGATAGCGCACGGCGGAAATGGGAATGTTCAGCAGGCTGTCGCGATGGCGCACGGTGAAATGGGCTTCGATGGCCGGGAGTTGGCCACGACGGGCGGCGGCTTTGTCCAGTGCCTGTCGCAATCGTTCCAGCCGCACCGGCTTGAGCAGGTAGTCAGCGGCATCCAGCTCGAAGGCATCCACCGCATACTGCTCGTGTGCGGTGGTGAACACCAGTTGCGGAGGCAGTTGCTGGGTACGCAGTTTGCGGGCCAGTTCCACCCCGCTCATGCCGGGCATGGAGATGTCCAGCAGTACCACATCCACCGTCTGCCGTTCCAGCCAGCGGGCAGCCTCGGCGGCATCCGGCAAGGCTGCCACCGCAGTGGCACCGCACTGGGCCACCTGCCCCACCATGCGTTCGCGCGCAAGTGGTTCGTCATCCACCACCAGCACGCGCAGCCTGTTTACAGCACCCATTGCGGTTTGCCCAGCTTTTCCACCAGTTGCCGCCAGGCCTTGAGGATTTTCTGGAACTTGTTGTTGGTCGGCGCCAGGTCCCGTACCTGGGTCAGCATGTCATAGGCACGCCGCATATGGCTTTCGTGCCAGCCATTGCCGTGGACATAGGCCATGGTGGCATTGGCCAGGTTGAGCATCACCTGCACATTGTGCGGCATTTCCTCGTGCGCCTTGACGAAGCGCTCGATGGCCTGCTCGAAACGTCCGGCCTGGGCTTCACGTACCGCCTGGTTGTTGAGCTCCAGTACCGACTGCACATTTTCGGCAATCAGCTGGCGGCCGACATCACCCAGCCCCACTTCCTCGAACAGGCTGCCAATGCTGGACAGCAGTTCTTCATCATCATGATTGTTACGCACCAGGTCGCGCATGGCGGCATTGCCGCTGTCCTGCTTGCCCTGGGCAAAGCAGGCACGGGCAAATTCCATTTGCGCCTCGGCAGGCAGATTGCTGCCCAGCTTCTGGTAAGCCGTTTCGGCACTGGCCAACAGGGTGCGCGCCTTTTCGTGATTACCCAGCCTGGTTTGCAACTGGCTGTCGATGACATTGCACATCCACTCGCCCATCTCGTTGTAGCGGTAATCACGGCGCAAATTACCCAGGGTGCGGGCGGCGGTGCCGGTTTCGCCACGTGCCAGCTGCACCCGCGCCAGCATGGCGTAATGAGTGGGGCTGCGATGCCAGGTGTATTTGGCAATATTGAGGGTTTCTTCGCTGGCAGCCTCGGCGGTTTCCAGATCCTTGTTCAGCAAGGCCACTTCGGCCAGCTGCTTTTGCCGACGCAATACCACCGGGGACAGCGCGGTGGCCTTTTGCAGGGTGTCCTGCGCGCCGGGCAGGTCGTGATGAATGCGATGCAGCTTGGCCAGCCAGTCGTAGGCTTCCATCACCCTTTCGTTGTCGGCCAGTACTTCTTCGAACAACAGCTTGGCTTCGTCGTAGGCTTTCAGGCCGGTGAGCGATTTGGCCAGACCCAGCTTGGCCCAGGCCAGCGGCTTGAGTCGCAACACATCCATATACAGGCTGCGGGCGGTGTCAAAATCGCCAATCTTCTGCGCCAGACTGCCCTTGAGCTTCATGAAGTCCAGCGTGAACTCGCCACGCTGGCTGATGCGCCGGCTACAGGCATCGATGGCAGTCAGATATTCGTGGCGCATGATGGCTTCGTCCACCACGCGAAAGGCCTCGCGGCGGCGCATGGCCTTTTCCAGACGCTGGCTGAGCACTTCGCCGGTAAAGGGTTTGAGCAGGTAGTCATCCGGGGCCAGTTCGGCCGCGGAAATCACCCGTTGTGCCCGCCGTTCGCCGGTGACAATCATGAACACGCAGGACTGCTTGATCAGGTTGCGTTCCTTGACCTCTTCAAACAGGTAGAGACCGTCGTAACCATTGCCCAGATCGTAGTCGCACAGCACCACGTCGAATTCGAACTTGGCCATCTTGGCCAGCGCATCGCCAGCCTTGCTAGCGTATTCGACCTTGTCGGCACCAAACGAGGCCAGCGTCATGGCCAGCGCGCGTTGCATTTCCGGCAGGCTGTCGATGATGAGGAACAGGCGATTGGCGTAAGGGTCCTCATAACGCCGCCTTGCATTGTCCGTGTTATCGAGTCCGGAAGTCAGGCTCTGGTAGGTGGTAGAAGGTAGTTTGTCACTCATGGCATCATCATCTGCCAGCCTGGCTGGAATGTCATTATTCGGCGGTCAGTTTGGCATAGCGTAAATCCAGCCATTTCAGCCCGTGCTCCGCAAAATTGATCTGCAAACGCACATCACTGCCACTGCCTTCGGCATTGATCACCACACCGGAGCCGAACTTGGCGTGACTGACGCCCTGGCCAATGCGAAAACCCTGCAACGACATGACAGTGGCAGGTGCGACCGCCTCGTCCAGCCAGGGCGCACGACGCGGGCTTGCTTGCGGAACAGGTTTCACTGTAGCAGACAGTATCCGTACCAGCGTGTTCGGTATTTCGTCGATGAAACGGGAGCGAATGGGATAACGACTTTGTCCGTGCAGCATGCGGCTCTGGGCGCAGCTCAGGTACAGCCGTTTGCGGGCACGGGTAACGGCCACGTACATCAGGCGGCGTTCTTCCTCCAGCCCCTTGCTGTCGTTCATGCTGTTTTCGTGTGGGAACAGCCCTTCTTCCAGACCGGACACAAACACGGCGTCGAACTCCAGGCCCTTGGCCGCATGCACCGTCATCAGTTGCAGCGCGTCCTCGCCAGCTTCGGCCTGATGCTCTCCCGCTTCCAGACTGGCCGCACTGAGAAATTCGACAATAGCCAGCTCTGGCTGATCCGGGAAGAAACCGGCTGCTGCACTGACCAGTTCGTCCAGGTTGGCCAGCCGCTCTTCGCCCTCTTTCTTGTCCTGCTCGTACATGGCGCGCAGGCCGGAGTGGTCGATGATCAGACTGACGGTTTCCGCCAGCGTCATGTCAGTGCTCTTGTTACGCAAGGCTTCGATCAACAGCACAAACTCGCCCAGCTTGGCGGCGGTACGGCCACCACCCGCGGCGCAGCAGGCCTGCCACAGGGTGACACCCTGCTCGCGGCTGATGGCTTGCAGGTTTTCCACGGTGCGGGCACCGATGCCGCGCGCCGGTACATTGATGACACGTAGCAGGGCATTGTCGTCATCCGGATTGCTCACTAGACGCAGGTAGGCCAGAGCATGCTTGATTTCCTGGCGCTCGAAGAAGCGCAGGCCGCCATAAATGCGGTAGGGCAGCTGGGCATTCACCAATACATGTTCCAGCACCCGTGACTGGGCATTGGAACGGTACAGGATGGCCATGTCCGACAGATTCATGCCTTCGCGCTGCAGGCTCTTTACTTCATCGATGATGAACTGGGCTTCGTCACCATCGGAATAGGCTTCGTACAGGCGGATCTGCTCGCCCTCGCCCGCGTCGGTCCACAAATTCTTGCCCAACCGGCCATCGTTGCGTTCGATCAGGGCATTGGCGGCATTGAGGATGGTACCCACCGAGCGGTAGTTCTGCTCCAGCCGCACCGGCTCGGCCACCTGGAAGTCGGTCAGCAAGGCGCGCATATTGCCCACTTCGGCACCGCGGAAGGCGTAGATGGACTGGTCGTCATCGCCCACGGCAAACAGGACGTTGTGCTCGCCGGACAACAGCTTGAGCCAGGCGTATTGCAGACGGTTGGTATCCTGGAACTCATCCACCAGGATATGGCGGAAGCGCCCCTGATAATGGGCGCGCAAGGCAGCATTGGCCTGCAACAGTTCGTAGCTGCGTAGCAGCAGCTCGGCAAAATCCACCACGCCTTCGCGACGGCACTGGGCGTCGTAGGCGGCGTACAGCTCCACCAGCTTGGCTTCGTACGGCGTCAAGGCCGGCGGCAGGCGGTCGGCGCGCAGCCCGGCTTCCTTGTTGCCGTTGATGAAGCTTTGTACCGCACGCGGCGGATATTTCTCGTCCGACAGCTCCAGGCTTTTGAGCAGGCGTTTGATCGCGGCTTGCTGGTCGGCGGAATCCAGAATCTGGAACGCCTGCGGCAGTCCGGCATCGCGGTAATGGGCACGCAAGAAGCGGTTGCACAGGCCATGGAAAGTACCAATCCACATGGTGCGCACATTGACCGGCACCATGGCCCCCAGCCGGGTATGCATTTCCCGCGCCGCCTTGTTGGTAAAGGTAACTGCCAGAATGCCGGAGGGATTGACCTGGCCGGTGGCTATCAGCCAGGCAATGCGGGTGGTCAGTACCCGTGTCTTGCCACTGCCCGCACCTGCCAGTACCAGCGCACTTTTGGCCGGCCAGGTGACGGCACGCAGCTGTTCATTATTCAATCCGGCTAAAAGCTCACTCATGACAGGTATTTCTTCTGGGCGTGGTTGATGGGTGGCATTTTACACCAGCTGACCGGCAAGCCGTGGGCAGGCTTGCCTGACAGGCGGTGACAGGTTAATTTCTGTCAAACAACTGCCCCCCTCCCCATGCGCTCACGCCTACTTGTCGCGATATTCCTGCTGCTGCACCTCCCTGCCCACGCGGCGGGGCTGACTGCCTATACCGAGGAATTGCCGCCGCTGAATTATCTGCAAGGCCAGCAAGTGAGTGGCTTTGCCAGCGAATTGCTGACTGCCATGGCCAGCAAGGCCGGCCTGGCGCTCAGGCTGCAACTGCTGCCCTGGTCGCGCGCTTATGCCACGGTGCAATCCACGCCGGACACCGTCCTGTACAGCACCGTACGCACCGCGGAGCGGGAGAACCAGTTCCGCTGGGTTGGCCCCATCGGCAAGCGCCATATTTATCTGTACCGCTTGAGCAAGCGCGAGGACATCCGGCTCACCGATATCCGGCAGCTGGCGCAATGGCGTGTCGGGGCCATTTTTGCCTCTGCCTCGCAAAAGCAGTTGGAACAGCTTGGTTTGCGGCCGGGAATAGAGCAGGACAATGCACCGGATGATGCCAGCAACCTGGCCAAGCTGAGAATGGGGCGCGTGGACATGGTGGCCATGCTGGACTGGGCCATGCACTGGCAGACACGGCAAACCGGCATGCCGGACAATCAGGTCCGCCCGGTAGCCCTGCTGGATGGTCAGGCACAGTACTGGTTTGCCCTGAACCGGCAAACCCCGGATGCCACCATCCGGCAGCTGCAGAATGCACTGGATGCGCTGACAAGAAACGGCGAACTCAAACGGCTGCGCCAGAAATACATCGGCACGGAAGAGTACCCTGGCGAGTTGGTCGATCTGTATGCGCAACTGCGTCAGGATGGCCCGCTCTTGCTGGCGGACAACGACAAGCCTTCTGCCCGTTGCCCCGAACCCGGCCAGGGCAGTGGCTGGCGCCACAAGCACCGGGCCGGGCCGGAAGGCATTTGCCCGCTCAAACCAGGGTATTGATGGTACGCCCCAGCGTGCTCAGGCCGTCGCCCGCCGCGGTCAGGCCATGCGCGATGGCACTGCCGGTACCGCTGGCACCACTTGCCAGGCCACTTCCCGCCGCCCTGGCCACTGACTCCACGTCGTCTGCCACCTTCTTCGCCCCCTGCTTCAGCACCTGGTAAGTCGTGGGTGCCTGATTAGTGATACTGCCGATTGTGCTCATTTTGTTCTCCCCATACCGTTAATTGGCTGTTGTCCGCCATTACAAGGTCAGTACCGACTGCCATGTAAATTTACGTTATGCAGGGTTAAGAGCTAGAGCCAATTGCTTTACATCTTATTACCTTAATTTGGCATCGGTAACCCTAATTAACTTTCCATGCCAATAGAATTAATAAGGAGTAATCAAAGAGAAAGCGGGTGATATCGTGAAAAATCAGGCAATCAAGATAATGGCTGGTTTGCTCATTTCCGGTTTCGTCACCGGCTGTTCTTCTCCGCAAATGCTGGTAACTGCACCGGTACATATTCGTCCACAATTTACCCCGGTGGCATTAGAAGACAGCCCAGGCTCCATCTACCAGCCCAACAAGGCCATGCTGCTGTTTGAAGAGCCGATTGCCAGCCATGTGGGTGATGCGCTGAAAATCAATATTGCGGAAAACCTGACTTCCAGCAATAACGCCAATACCACCTCCAACCGCACTTCCACCATTTCTGAATCCGGCCCCGGTGCCTTGTCCTCCATGGGTGGCTTGCTGAAGGAAATCTTTGATTACAGCGGCAAGGCGTCCGGCAGCAGCAGCCTTAAAGGCACCGGTCAGGTCAGCAACTCCAACCAGATCAGCGGCAGCCTGATGGTGTCGGTCACCGATGTATTGCCCAATGGCTATCTGGCGATTGCCGGGGAAAAGGCCGTGGCGGCCAGTGGCAATACCACCTTGCTGCGCTTTTCCGGCATTGTGAACAAGCGTGACATCAAGGTGGGCAATGTGGTGTCTTCCAGTGATGTGGGCGATGCCCGCATCGAGCAGATCGTCAACGGGATCGCCAGCGAAGTGGCTTCGCGCACCGATGCCCAGCGCTTCTTCGCCGGGCTGATCAATTTCTGGTAGTCGTTGCACCGGCCCGCTTGATGACATCCTGCTCAAAGCGGGCCGCGCCATTGGCACCATCACCACTGCCCTGCCACTGGGTCATGTTTTCGCCGGAAAACATCTTGTTCAGCAAGGGTGACAGCTTCCTGCCGGTCGAACTCCACTTGTCATAGGCCATGCCATCCAGCCGGTAAGCGGCATTGGCCAGCACCTTGCCATTCTTTTTCAGCAGCAGGTTGATGTCGGTAATGTAGGGCCGCAATTCATCGCTGAACATGGGCGAGCCCCATTGCGTCAGCACGGTGTAATACAGCATGGCTTCGCAATCTGACGGCGCATTGCCGGGCGCATAAATGCGGCTTTCCACTTCGCGGTCGCGCAATTGCTTTTGCAATTCGGGAATGAAATCCGCCACGATCACATTGGCATTCAATTCGATGCAGATATTGTGCAGCTCATCATGCGGATGAGCCATGCCATTGGTACTGGTATTGGGTGCCATATTGGCAACCGATGTGACGGCGGTACTGGCCAATTGCACACCGGCCACCAGCGGTGAGGTAATCAGGCTGCAGGCACTTAAAGAAAGGGCCGCAGGTGCAATCAGACAGCGCCACAGAACATTCACCTTGAAACTCGCCGGACAATTGAAACAGAGCCACCCTAGCAGCAAAAAAAAATGCCCCGAAGGGCATTTACAGTCATTTACACCGGATTCACCGGTCTTACTTTTTCACGCCCAGTTCGCGCAGGCGTTCATCCAGATAACTGCCCGCCGTGTGGCGTTCCGACAGTACCACCTCCGGGCGCGGATGCAGGAACAGCGGCAGCGACACCCGGCTGCTACGCGCGGCCTCTCCTTGCGGATTCACCACCCGGTGCCGGGTGGACGGGTAGTAGCCGCGTGATGCCTCTTGCAGCATGTCGCCGATATTGATGATGAGCATGCCGAAGTCACACGGCACGTCCACCCAGTTGCCTGTCTTGTCCTGCACTTGCAGGCCGGGTTCGCTGGCAGCAGGCAGGATGGTGAGCAGATTGATGTCGCCATGCGCGGCGGCACGCAATGCGCCGGGCGCTTCCTGCCCGGTCAGCGGCGGATAATGCAGCACCCGCAGCAGGGTTTGCTGGCTGTCGGCAATCATGCCGGACAGCGGTTCACTGTAATGGGCTGCAATGTCGGCCGGGGTGTACTGCTCTACCCAGCCCAGCAGCTCGCGCGCCAGCGCATTGGTACTGGCATAGTAGCGGCGGGCATCATCGGCCAGCTGTGGCGGCACGCGGCCCCAGGGGTAGATGTGGAAGTATTCCTTGATGTCCTTCAGGCTGGCACCCTTGGCCGTTTCCGAAATGTCGGGGGAAAAATAACCGTCCTGCTTCTCCACGGAAAAGGCGTAATCGTGTTTTTGCGGACTGTTGAAGAAGGCCAACCAGTCAGCATAGATTTTTTCCACCAGTTGCTGGTCGATGGGGTGATTCACCAGCACGCCAAAACCGGTTTCGTGCAGGGAACGGGTAAATTGCGCGGCAGCATCGGCGGCGCGGTAGTCGACAACGCGGACGTTCATGCGAGGGAATCCTTACGGAAGGTGGCCGTCAGGCAAGATCGGGACGGACCACGGCGGCGGATTCTACCCTTGCCGCCGTCGCAGGCAAAGCGCAGCGCAGTGAACTCAGCGCAGGGCCACGTGGGGCGGGCCATCCGCTTGCGGCGTCAATACCACAAGGCCGGCTTCCGCCAGCATGGACAGCCGCCAGAACAGATACGTGTCGGGCACAAAGGCCGTGACATGTTGCCCCATGACGCCACCCACCAGCCGGGCGGCGGCCTGCGGCCCATCACGACGCAATGCTTCCAGCAGGGCAGCATCGAAACAGTCGGCCGGCTGCTGTAGCAGTTGGCCATGGTGCAATTCACGCCAGCCGGCCGGGGCCTGCTGCCAGTGTTCCCATTCGGCGGCAAGGCGCTGGCGCTCTGCCTGCCCGACAGGCCTTGCTGTGCCGATCAACTGCCGGATTTCCTGCTGGCCGCACATGCCCATGGCAACACGGCCATTGTGCTGGATAGCCACCTTGCCACCGGCTTCCACCAGCGACAGCGGCTGGCTGGCGTGGGCATGCGCGCACACCATGGCCAGCAGCAGGCGGTCATGCGCGCCATCGCCCAGCCACAGGCAAAGCGGCTGGCGCTGGGCAAACACGCGGAACAACTGCTTGCGACAGTGCCAGTAGTCCTTGAGAAAGGCTTCGTCGATGTCCGGCAGCCAGCGCATGGACCACCAGATGCGGTTCCACCACGCCACCCGCGCCTGCGGGTCGATGGCATCGGCATCGGCCAGCGGGCCGTGGGCGAAGTCTTCCACCACCTCCAGCACCTCATCGCCCGGCAACAGGGTGCGCAAGGCCTGGGCGGCTGAAGGGCCGGTCAGCAGGTGCACGGTGGACTGGGTCACACGCGCTGGTCCATGTCGAGGGCGGGCATGGCGCCTTCCACCGTTTGCGCCACCACGCGGGCCGGGACACCGGCTACCGTGGTGTGTGGCGGTACGTCTTCCAGCACCACGCTGCCTGCGCCCACCTTGGCACAGTCGCCAACGCGGATATTACCCAGCACGGCGGCACCGGCACCCAGCATCACGCCGTCGCCGATCTTGGGGTGACGATCGCCCCGCTCCTTGCCGGAACCACCCAGCGTCACGCCATGCAGGATGGACACGTTATTGCCGATGACGGCGGTTTCGCCCACCACCAGCGCAGTGCCGTGATCGAGCATCACGCCCTGGCCGATACGCGCTGCCGGGTGGATATCCGCCCCGGTGACTTCGGAAATGCGGTTCTGCAGGAACAAGGCCAGGGTCTTGCGCTGCTGCTGCCACAGCCAGTGGGTGATGCGCTGGCTTTGCAGCGCATGAAAGCCCTTGAAATACAGCAAGGGGGTGGAATAGCTGTCACAGGCCGGGTCGCGCTCGAAACAGGCGCGGATGTCGGCCCGTACCGAGGCGCTGATCACCGGATCGGATGCCAGTGCTTCACGGAACAGTTCCATCAGCGCGCGGGCGTCCATCACCGGGCTGGCCAGCTTGCTGGACAGGTGAAAGGCCAGCACGTCTTCCAGCGTGCTGTGCCGCAATACCGTCATGTGCAGGAAGCTGGCCAGCAGCGGCTCGTCACGCGCAGCCTGTTCGGCTTCCTGCAAAATGGCGAGCCACAGGGCGTCGCCGGAATCTTGCTTCATGCTTGTTACTCCATGACCACGCGGCCCAGACCATGCCGGGCCGGTGCTTACAACAGGACCACGTCAAACTGTTCCTGGGTATAGGTGCTTTCCACCGACAGCGAAATCGGCTTGCCGATGAAGTCCACCAGCATGGCCAGGCTTTGCGATTCCTCATCGAGGAACATGTCGATCACCGGCTGGGCCGCCAGGATGCGATAGCCCTTGGCATCGAACTGGCGTGCCTCGCGCACGATCTCGCGTTGCACCTCGTAACACACGGTCTGGGCGGTCTTGATTTCACCACGGCCCTGGCAGGTGGGGCAGGGTTCGCACAACACGTGTGCCAGGCTCTCGCGGGTGCGCTTGCGGGTGATTTCCACCAGCCCCAGGCTGGTAAAGCCGTTGAGGGTGACACGGGTGCGGTCGCGCGCCAGTGCCTTGGCCACTTCGCTCAATACCGCAGTCTGGTGCTCTTCATTGTCCATGTCGATGAAATCGACAATGATGATGCCGCCCAGATTACGCAGCCGCAGCTGGCGGGCAATGGCCTGGGTGGCTTCCAGATTGGTCTTGAAGATGGTTTCGTCGAAATTGCGGTTGCCGACAAAGCCGCCGGTATTGACGTCGATGGTGGTCATCGCCTCGGTCTGGTCGATGATCAGGTAACCGCCAAACTTCAGGTTCACCCGCCGCGACAATGCCTTGTCGATTTCCGCCTCGATGGAAAACAGCTCGAACAGCGGGCGCTCACCGGAATAGCGCTCGATCTTGCGCACGGCAGACTGCACGTATTGCTCGGCAAATTCCACCATGCGGCTGTAGTTTTCGGTCGAGTCGACAATCACATGCTCGGTGGTGTCGCTCACCATGTCGCGCAGCACGCGCACCGCCAGCGGCAGGTCTTCGTACAACAGGCTTTGCGCCGGCAGGTGCTGCGATTTGTGGCGGATGTCGGCCCACAGCTTGGACAGGTATTCGATGTCAGCCTGCAGCTCGGTATCGGTGGCGGTTTCCGCGCTGGTGCGGATGATGTAGCCACGCGGCGTGCTGGGCGGCAGCAACTTTTCCAGCCGCGCCTTCAGGCTGTGGCGTTCCGACTCGCTCTCGATCTTTTGCGAGATGCCGATGTGTTCTTCCTGCGGCAGATGCACCAGGAAACGCCCGGCCAGCGAGATTTGCGTGGACAGCCGCGCACCCTTGGTGCCGATCGGGTCCTTGATCACCTGTACCAGCACGGTCTGGCCTTCGAACAGCATTTTTTCGATGCGTTGCGGTTCGGTGGGGTGCTGGCGCTGTTCCAGTACATCGGCAATGTGCAGGAAAGCCGCCCGTTCCAGGCCGATTTCGATGAAAGCGCTCTGCATGCCGGGCAGCACGCGCTTGACCTGGCCCAGATAGATATTGCCGACAATGCCGCGGCTGGCGGCGCGTTCCACGTGCAGCTCCTGCACGATGGAGTCCTCCAGCACCGCCACGCGGGTTTCCTGCGGGGTGATGTTGACGAGGATTTGTTCCTTGGGGCGCTGGATGTCGCGCGGCAGCGGAATGGACTGATGCAGCATGGTCTTGTCTCCGCTCAAGGGAATGGGTGGCCGAACAGGCCCAGCAGTTCTGCGGTTTCAAACATCGGCAGGCCCATCACACCGGTATAGCTGCCGGCGATATGGTCGATGAACACCGCCGCCAGGCCCTGGATGCCATAGGCACCAGCCTTGTCAAATGGCTCGCCGCTGTCGATGTAACGCTGGATATCGCTGTCGCTCAGTGCACGGAAATGCACTTCGGTGATGCTGGTGCGCAGTTCTACACGCTCGTCCTGACGCACGGCCACGCTGGTGACCACCTGATGGTTGCGACCGGAAAAAGCCCGCAGCATGCGCGCAGCGTCGGCCGTATCGGCCGGCTTGCCGAAGATTTCGCCGTCCAGCACCACGGTGGTGTCGGCAGACAACAGCGGGCGTGAAGGCAAACCACATTTTTGCACCACGGCCCAGCCGGCAGCGGCTTTTTCACGCGCCAGGCGCTCGGTATAGGCTACGGCGCTTTCACCGGGCAGCACCGATTCGTCGATGTCGGCGTGGATGCGTTCCAGGTGCACGCCCAGCTGTTCCAGCAGTTCGCGACGACGCGGGCTGCCGGATGCCAGGTAAATTCGGGTATCGCTTGGGGTCATGATGTTGTCGCTGCCAGTGTTATCAATATTTATGAGCTGCAAGGGTAGCAGAGCGGCCCTTGGCCCACCATCTGCTGCACCGCAAAATGTACCCGGCTACGTAGCTGCACCTACGGAACCGGTTCAGAGTCTCGCGAGCTAGAGTGAGACAAGGCGAAAACGGCTAAGGAAGCGAAGTTTACATAAAGTAAATGAGCATTCCGCAGGCGTTTTTAACGCAGTATCACCGAAGCGCAGCAGACTATGAGCAGCTTCCAAACAAAACGCCCTGCATAAAGCAGGGCGCTTGCTGGTATGGCATGGTCAGACGAGGTCGGACTCAGGCCAGACGGCCGTGGCACTGCTTGTATTTTTTACCGCTGCCGCAGGGACAAGGGTCGTTGCGGCTCACGCGCAGGCCCTGCTCGGCCAGCGCTTCGGGCGACAGGGGATTGTCCTCTTCGTCCGCGGCACCCAGCGAAGAGCCCGGCTCGGCATGCTGCATTTCGTACTCGCCATGCTGATGCGGTTCGACCGCGTCAACGTCTTCCTGACCGCGAATCTGCACGGTCATCAGGACATTGACCACGCTGCGCTTGATACGCTCCAGCATGTCGGCAAACAGCTCAAACGCTTCGCGCTTGTATTCCTGCTTCGGGTTCTTCTGCGCATAGCCGCGCAGGTGAATGCCCTGACGCAGGTGGTCCATGGCGGCCAGATGTTCGCGCCAGTGGGTATCCAGCATCTGCAGCACCAGGCTGCGTTCGAACTGGCGCATCACCTGCTCGCCAGCCAGCTCCACCTTGGCCTGATAGGCATCGGCAGCCTGCTGGATGATGCGGGCCTTGATATCCGGAATGTCCAGCGTGGATTCGGCCTTGATCCAGTCGGCCACCGGGGCGGCCAGCTGGAATTCGGCTTCCAGGGTTTTCTCCAGGCCGACCAGGTCCCACTGCTCTTCCATGGATTCCGGCGGCAGGTGCAGGTCTACCAGGTCGGACAGCACGCCTTCGCGCATATTGATCACCACCGCGCTGACGTCTTCATCCTGCAGGATGTCGTTACGCTGCTGGTAGATCACCTTGCGCTGGTCGTTGGCCACGTCATCGTATTCCAGCAATTGCTTGCGGATGTCGAAGTTACGGCCTTCCACCTTGCGCTGGGCGTTTTCGATGGAGCGCGATACCCACGGGTGTTCGATGGCTTCGCCGTCCGGCATTTTCAGGCGGTCCATGATGGCCGCCACGCGGTCGGAGGCAAAAATGCGCAGCAGCGGGTCTTCCAGGCTCAGGTAGAAGCGGGAGGAACCCGGGTCGCCCTGACGGCCGGAACGGCCACGCAGCTGGTTGTCGATACGGCGCGATTCATGACGCTCGGTACCGATGATGTGCAGGCCGCCGGCAGCCAGCACTGCGTCGTGGCGTTGCTTCCACTCGGCACGGATGGCTTCGATGCGGGCGTTCTGCTCGGCCTCGGACAGGCTGTCGTCCTTCTGTACCGCGCGGATTTCCGGTTCCGGGTTGCCACCCAGCACGATGTCGGTACCACGACCGGCCATATTGGTGGCCACGGTGATCACACCCGGACGACCGGCCTGCACCACGATGTCGGCTTCACGCGCATGTTCCTTGGCGTTCAGCACATTGTGCGGCAGCTTGGCCTGCTTGAGCAGCTCGGCAATCAGCTCGGAGTTTTCGATGCTGGTGGTACCCACCAGCACCGGCTGGCCACGCTCGTGGCAGTCCTTGATGTCGGCCAGGATGGCGTCGTACTTCTCGCGTGCCGAACGATACACCTTGTCCTGCGCGTCCTTGCGCTGCATCGGACGGTTGGTGGGGATCACCACCGTTTCCAGGCCGTAGATGCTCTGGAATTCGTAGGCTTCGGTATCGGCCGTACCGGTCATCCCGGACAGCTTGCCGTACAGGCGGAAGTAGTTCTGGAAGGTAATGGACGCCAGGGTCTGGTTTTCGCGGTTGATTTCCACGCCTTCCTTGGCTTCCACCGCCTGGTGCAGGCCTTCGGACCAACGGCGGCCAGCCATCAGGCGGCCGGTGAATTCATCCACGATCACCACTTCGCCATCCTGCACCACGTAGTGCTGGTCCAGATGGAAGAGCGAATGGGCGCGCAAGGCGGCCATCAGGTGGTGCATCAGGGTGATGTTGGTGGCGGAATACAGGCTGTCGCCTTCCTTCAGCATGCCCAGCTGTACCAGGATGTCTTCGCAATGCTCGTGACCGGCTTCGGACAGCAGCACGCTATGGGCTTTTTCATCCACCCAGTAGTCGCCCTCGCCGTCTTCGGTTTCCTGACGCTTGAGCAGCGGCGGTACCGCGTTCATGCGCTGGTACATGTCGATATTGTCTTCGGCCGGGCCGGAGATGATCAGCGGGGTACGCGCTTCGTCAATCAGGATGGAGTCCACTTCGTCGACCACGGCAAAGGCCAGCTTGCGCTGCACTTTTTCGCCGGTGGTGAACACCATGTTGTCGCGCAGGTAGTCAAAACCGAATTCGTTATTGGTACCGTAAGTGATGTCGCAGGCATAGGCAGCCTGTTTGTCGTCATGCGCCATCTGCGACAGGTTCACGCCCACGGTCAGGCCGAGGAAGTTGTACAGGCGACCCATGATGCCGGCGTCACGGCTGGCCAGGTAGTCGTTGACGGTGATGACATGCACGCCGTTGCCGGTCAGCGCATTCAGGTACACCGGCAGGGTGCCCACCAGGGTCTTGCCCTCACCGGTACGCATTTCGGCAATCTTGCCGTTGTGCAGCACCATGCCGCCAATCAGCTGCACGTCGAAGTGACGCATGCCCAGCACGCGGCGCGAGGCCTCGCGGCAGACGGCAAAGGCCTCCGGCAGGATACTGTCAAGCGTTGCGCCATCAGCGATGCGCTTCTTGAACTCGGCGGTTTTTCCCGCCAAAGCCTCGTCGGACAGCGCTTTCATGCCATCTTCGAGGGCATTGATGCGCGCCACTTCCTGACGATACTGCTTCAGCAGACGGTCGTTGCGGCTGCCAAATACTTTCTTGAGTAGCGAGGAAATCATGTATTCCAATCCAGAGGCCCGGACGGGCCGATAAAACAAAATAGGCGAAAGTGTAGCACATCCCGAGAACAAGGTTATGGGGGCGAGCTTGCGCTGAATCAAGCCATGTGGGCCAAACTTGTCGCCGCCATATGGCAGTCATGACAAGCTGTCATCGCAGCAATGACAAGCCAAAGCCCGGCATGGCAATGACGACGGATTTGCCAGTAAAGCCCAAACCCGCATAAAGACTGGCAAATGGCTGATTTCCCGCCATTTTTCTACCGAATCATGTCGTTACATAATCCATACAAAAAAATGTCAAATTTCATCAAAATTTTATGAGCGCCTTGTTATCATTCGTGCGCATTTGCAGAGCCAGTTTGATGTTTGCCCACGGCATGCCGTGCCATAACAAAAGATGGTGCTCATCTGATGAAGAAGCGGAACGGGGCCTGCACCGTGCCGCCAGGTTAACCACACCAATCGGAGAGGCCTGATGACTAGCGTTATCCGTCCGTTTATTCCCGCCACAGCCAAGCGGCTGCTGCCCAATCGCTGGGACTTGATTGCTTTCCCGCTGATCCTGGGTTTCCTGTTGTTTGCCACCACCGGCATTGAAGGAACCTGGGCCCCGATCAGCGCCTTGCAGACCGAACCCATCTCGCTGGATGCGGCCAATCTGCCCGAATACGCCTTGCGTACCACCTTGCGCATGCTGGCCGCCATGTTTGCGTCCATCGTGTTCACGCTGATCTACGGCACGCTGGCAGCAAAAAGCCGCCGCGCCGGCCAATTGCTGGTGCCCATCCTGGACATCCTGCAATCGGTGCCGGTGCTGGGTTATATCTCGTTTACCGTTACATTCTTCCTGGCGCTGTTTCCCGGCCGGGTGCTGGGCGCTGAATTTGCCGCCATTTTTGCGATTTTCACCTCGCAAGCCTGGAACATGACCTTCAGCTTTTACCAGTCGCTGCGCACCGTGCCCAACGACCTGAAAGAAGTGTCGCAAAACCTGCGCCTGTCCGGCTGGCAGAAGTTCTGGAAACTGGAAGTGCCGTTCTCCATGCCGGGCATGATCTGGAACATGATGATGTCCATGTCCGGCGGCTGGTTCTTCGTGGTGGCGTCCGAAGCCATCACCGTGGGTGACAAGACCGTCACCCTGCCGGGGGTGGGTTCCTATCTGGCCATGGCCATTGCGCAGAAAAACCTGACGGCGGTTGGCTGGGTGATTCTCACCATGACCGTGGTCATCATCATCTATGACCAGTTCCTGTTCCGCCCGCTGGTGGCCTGGGCCGACAAGTTCCGCCTGGAAGACACCATGTCGCAGGCGGCACCGGAATCCTGGGTGCTGAACCTGATCCAGCGCACCCGCGTCATCCAGCAAATCCTGCGTCCGTTTGGCAAGCTGCTGAAAAAACTGGCGCGCCTGCGCCTGAACATCAGCCTGCCGCGTGCCATCCACACCGAATCCCACTCCGGCGTATCCCGCGGGCTGGATATCATATGGGGAGCCTTCATCACCCTGCTGGTAGGCTATGTCTGCTGGCGACTGTACAGCTTCATCAGCAGTGAAGTGGGGCTGGGTGAAACCTTCAAGGTGGTTGGCCTGGGCTTCATCACCCTGATCCGCGTCACCTTGCTGATTGCGCTGGCCTCCGTCATCTGGGTGCCGCTGGGCGTGCTGATCGGCCTGCGTCCGCGCCTGGCCGAGATGATCCAGCCGATTGCCCAATTCCTGGCAGCCTTCCCGGCCAACCTGCTGTTTCCGGTATTCGTGGTGTTCATTGTCCACTTCAAGCTGAACCCGGATATCTGGCTGTCGCCGCTGATCGTGCTGGGTACCCAGTGGTACATCCTGTTCAATGTGGTGGCCGGTGCCAGCGCCTTCCCCAATGACTTCCGCGAAGCAGCCACCAATTTCCACATCAAGGGCTGGCAATGGTGGCGGCAAGTGATGCTGCCGGGCATTTTCCCCTACTACATCACCGGGGCCATCACCGCTTCCGGCGGCGCGTGGAATGCCAGCATCGTGTCGGAAATGGTGTCCTGGGGCGATGACAAGCTGGCAGCCCACGGCCTGGGCGCGTATATCGCCCAAATGACCGCTGCCGGTGACTTTCCCAAGATTCTGCTCGGCATCTGCGTGATGTCGCTGTTTGTCGTGTTGTTCAACCGTCTGCTGTGGCGTCCGCTGTACGCCATTGCCGAAAACAAACTCCGTCTCAACTGACCAGGGGGAAAATCATGCACAACGAAACCACAACCCTGCGGCAGGAAATCTTCTCCCTCAAGCATGTCGACAAGGGCTATCACAAGGGTGGCGAAGACGATATCCAGGTGCTGGACGACGTCAACCTCACCTTGCATGAAGGCGAAATCGTCGGCCTCTTGGGCCGCTCCGGTTCGGGCAAGTCCACCTTGCTGCGCATCATTGCCGGGCTGATCCAGGCCAGCAGTGGCGAAGTGAACTACTGCGGCCAGCCGCTGACCGGCCCGGCCGAAGGCGTGGCCATGGTGTTCCAGACCTTTGCCCTGTTCCCGTGGCTGACCGTGCTGCAAAACGTGGAAGCCGGGCTGGAAGCCCTGGGCGTGGAACCCAAGGAGCGCCGCCGCCGCGCACTGGCCGCCATCGACCTGATCGGCCTGGACGGTTTTGAAAACGCCTACCCGCGCGAATTATCCGGCGGCATGCGCCAACGCGTGGGCTTTGCCCGTGGCCTGGTGGTGAACCCCACCCTGCTGCTGATGGATGAACCGTTCTCCGCGCTGGACGTGCTGACCGCCGAAACCCTGCGTACCGACCTGCTCGACCTGTGGAACCAGAAGCAGCTGCCGATCAAGTCCGTGCTGATCGTCACCCACAACATCGAGGAAGCGGTGTTCATGTGTGACCGCATCATGGTGCTGTCGTCCAATCCGGGCCGCGTGGTGGCAGAAATCAAGGTACCGTTCGCCCATCCGCGCAACCGGCTGGACCCGGCATTCCGCAAGATGGTGGATGACATCTACGCACTGATGACCCAGCGCCGCAGCGCCGACACCCTGCACAAGGTGCAACTGGAAATCGGCAGTCCCTTGACCGAGGTGTCCACCAACCTGATGGCCGGCCTGATGGAAGCGCTGGCCGCCGCACCGTACAACGGCCGCGCCGACCTGCCGGAAATCGGCAGCAAGCTGCTGCTGGAAGTGGACGACCTGTTCCCGGTGGCCGAAACGCTGGAACACCTGGGCTTTGTCGAACTGCGCGACGGTGATATCGAACTGACCGCCGCCGGCAAGCTGTTTGCCGACTACGGCACACAGGAACGTAAGGTGCTGTTTGCCGAGCATCTGCTGCGTCATATTCCGCTGGCCGCCCGTATTCGCCGCGTGCTGCAGGAACGTCCGGGTCAACGCGCGCCGCGCCTGCGCTTTGAACAGGAGCTGGAAGACTCGCTGAGCGACGGTGCCGCCGAGGAAACACTGGATACCGTGATCAGCTGGGGCCGCTACGCGGAAATCTTCTCCTACAACGACCACAGCGAGACCTTCAGTCTGGAAGACATGGAGGGTGGGCAGTAAGCAAGCCGAGTACTCAACACAAGGCCACATCTCACGATGTGGCCTTTTTTGTTTCCCACCTCAATACAAGCAACGCAGCCATATCATGGCAATTACATAATGCAGCCATACTAACGGTATGAATGCATACCAACGCAGACCTTCCAGCAAGCACAAGTGTGTAAAGGAAACCCCCCTATGCAAGCTCGGAATTTTCCATTTGAAAATTCTGGAACAGCTACTAACAATAAAAGATCAAATACTGCACCAAAATTCAAGGCACGCCAGTGTATATCAAGGCTAGTTCACCCACTTCCCAAATACAATAACAGCCAATTAAAAGAAATCCAAATAACAGCCAAAATCTTGCATGCCGTTTACTACGACTATTTTACAGGCAACACCAGCAAGCACAAAGGGTTAAACTGATGAAATCAACCATTATCCGCATACTATTTATTATCGGTTGCCTTTTTCAGGCACAAACCAGCCTGGCGTGTACCGGAACCTATAGCCAATACATCGCAACCCCTTTTTCGATCACCGTGCCTGGCCGTGATGCACCACTCGTGACACCACTGACTCCATGGTACACATACACCACACCCATTTATTCCGGCTGTCCCACTACACAAGCCATCCAGATCGGCATGATTAGGCAAGCAGGTTATGATGTTGGCATTAATTACTACGACCCCTCAGATGGAATTAGCCATCCCATCCAAAGAATAACATCGCCGGCATTGGTTGGAATCGGCTTTATTGTAGCTGCGGGCTCATCCCCATCAGCATGGCAAACTTTAAGTTTATACAACCCGTCAGGAATAGAAAATTACAATAGCTTTGTCACAACATCTTCAAATGGAATTATTACTGCCTCTGTCAAAATTCGCCTTATACGCTACTCCCCATTACAAAATACAAACTCTTTTACCATCACCAGTGGTCAAGCAATTATTACATTTCCATGGAAGTATGCAACCTGGTCTTCATGGGACAGAACAATGGCTACTGCTTTTCGAACAAATGCAACCGGCACCTTCACCAATAGCTTATTTCAAACATGCAGCGTACTGACCCCCAATTTACAAGTTAACCTGCCCTCCATAGAGGGAAACAAACTTAACGCCATTGGAGCCACTGCCGGTGACACGCCATTCAATTTATCGCTCAATTGCCCTAGCGGAGTTAATTTGTACATTACCATGACCGACAAAACCAATCCGGGACAGACCAGCAATATTATCAATTTAACCAGCGACTCCACGGCCAAGGGGGTTGGCATACAGATTAAAAAAAATGGCCAGACCATTTCGATGGGGCCTGATTCCAGTGCAGCAGGCAATACCAATCAGTTCTGGGCGGGGAGTATTAATGGCGTGGCAACCATTCCTCTCAGTGCCAATTACATCCGGACAGATACCGTCTCCGGCGGCAGTGTCAAAGCCACCACCACGTTTACCTTGTCTTATCAATGATGAACAAGGAAAAATATCAGCCGTACTGTGTATATTTATTTACCCTCTGAGGTTGTCTGGCCCAAAGCGGGTAGCAGATTCAAGAAAACAGGCCTACCGATTGGCAACCGTATCAGACAAGAAATGACGGACAAGAATAGTAAAGCCGCAGCTTGAGGGCATCAGTTACAATAGTGCCTATCATTTGAGCCCAGAAGCCCCATGTCAGAACGCCAGTTTGAAGATATCGCCCGTGGTGACAGCACGCTGCGCCAGCTCACGCGCGAGGCCAATGCGCTGATGGCGCTGGATCAGGTATTCCGCAGCCAGCTGCCACCGCAGCTGGCCGAGGCCTGCCGCGCGGTGCGCATTCGCGATGGCGAACTGGTGGTGTTTGCCAATAACGGCATTGTTGCTGCGCGCTTGCGCATGATGGGCAACAGCCTGCTGGTCCCGCTGGAGGCGCGCGGCTACAGTGCCAGCAAGGTGCGTATCAAGGTAGACATCCACCTGACACCACCGCCACCGCCACCCAAGCGCATCGGTATCAGCCAGCAGGCGCTGGCCGAAATTGAAGCCGGGGCCCAGCAAGTGAGCAACCCGCTGGTCAGCGCCGCGCTGGCGCGGCTGGTTGCCCACCACAAATCCCGCTCCTGAGCCCTGCTCCAGCATGAAAAAAGGCCGTATACCAGCTGGTATGCGGCCTGTTGCATTCAGATTGTCCGGTCGAGGTCAGATCACATAATCCTGCTGGCCGGAGGCATCTTTCAGGAATACCGCCAGCTTGCGTGGCGTCACGTACACGGTATCGCCCGGTACGATGCCCAGCGCGCGGAAGCGCTCCTTGCTGACTGCGGCCTCGATGGTCTGGCCATCGGCCTGCTGCAACTCCACCCGCACCACCGGCCCGACAGCATGAATGTGCTCGACCCGGCCTTGCGCCAATGCACCTTCGGCCTGCAGGCTGAGGTCCAGATCATGTGGGCGTACATAGGCCACGGCAGCGTCGCCGTCGGCATCCTGATGCTGGCTCAGTGCCTGCTCGTAATTGCCGATGGTGAGCTGACCGGCATCCACCCGGCCGTGGAACAGGTTCACATCGCCCAGGAACTGCGTGACGAAAGGCGTGGCCGGATGTTCGTAGATATCATCCGGACGGCCCACTTGCTCGATATGACCGTGATCCATCACCACCACGCGGTCGGACACTTCCAGTGCTTCTTCCTGATCGTGGGTCACAAACACGCTGGTGATGTGCATGTCGTTGTGCAGGTCGCGCAGCCAGCGGCGCAAGTCCTTGCGCACCTTGGCATCCAGCGCACCAAAGGGTTCATCCAGTAGCAGCACCTTGGGTTCCACCGCCAGTGAGCGGGCCAGGGCGATGCGCTGGCGCTGGCCGCCGGACAACTGGCCGGGATAGGCATCGGCCAGCCAGTCCAGCTGCACCATCTTCAGCAACTTCATCACCCGCTCGCGGATTTCCTCTTGCGACGGGCGTTCGCGGCGCGGCTTCACCGACAGGCCAAAGGCCACGTTGTCGAATACCGTCATGTGGCGGAACAGCGCGTAATGCTGGAACACAAAGCCCACCTGACGCTCGGCCACATGGGTGTTGGTGGCGTCAGCACCGCCAAACAGCACCTGGCCGGCATCCGGCTTTTCCAGCCCGGCAATGATGCGCAGCAAGGTGGTCTTGCCGCAGCCGGACGGCCCCAGCAGCGCCAGTAGCTCGCCGGAAGCGACATCAAGACTGACATTGTCCAGCGCGGTGAACTGGCCAAACTGTTTGCGGATATTGCGGATTTCAATGCTCATCGTGGTTCTCCGGCCGCCGCCTGTGGCAGCGGTTCACATCATTCGGTTCAGGGTTGTGCCGCCTGGGCTTGCATGCGGGCTTCGGCAGTACGCAGGGTGGAGGCCTGTTGCTGGCGGTGCAGCCGCCATTCCACCAGCGACTTCACCAGCAGGGTCACCAGCGCCAGCAAGGCCAGCAGCGAGGCGCAGGCAAAGGCACCAACAAAGTTGTATTCGTTGTAAAGGATTTCCACATGCAGCGGGATGGTGTTGGTTTCGCCACGAATATGGCCGGACACCACGCTGACCGCGCCAAATTCCCCCATGGCACGGGCATTGGTGAGGATGACCCCGTACAGCAGGCCCCACTTGATATTGGGCAGTGTCACCTTGCGGAAGGTCTGCCAGCCGCTGGCCCCCAGCACGATGGCAGCCTGTTCTTCATCCGCCCCTTGCGACTGCATCAGCGGAATCAGCTCGCGGGCAACAAAGGGGAAGGTGACGAATACCGTGGCCAGCACAATGCCCGGCACGGCAAAAATCACCTGCAGACCGTGGTCCTGCAGCCAGCCGCCCACCACCGTATTGGCACCGAACAGCAGGATGAACATCAGCCCCGCCACCACCGGCGACACGGCAAACGGCAGGTCGATCAGCGTGGTGAGCAGGCTTTTGCCGCGGAATTCAAAGCGTGCAATCGCCCAGGCGGCCGCCACACCAAACACCAGGTTGAGCGGCACCGCGATGGCGGCGGAAATCAGCGTCAACTTGATGGCGGACAGGGCTTCCGGCTCCACCAGCGCAGTCAGGTACAGCTGCCAGCCCTTGTGCAGCGCCTCCCAGAACACGCCAATCAGGGGCAGCAGCAAGAACAGGAACAAAAATACCAGCGCCACGGCAGTCAGGGCATAGCGTACCGGGCGGCTTTCAGTCGTCAGAGTGGCCATGTTTACCCCTTAACGCGCACCGTGGCGGCGTGCGGCCCACCACTGGATCAGGTTGATCAACAACAGGAAAACAAAGGAAATGCCCAGCATCACCAGTGCCACCGCAGTGGCACCTTGCTGGTCGAACTGGTCCAGCTTGGAGACGATGATCAGCGGGGCAATTTCCGACACCATCGGAATATTGCCGGCAATGAAAATGACCGAGCCGTATTCACCGGTGGCGCGGGCAAAGGCCATGGTGCCGCCGGTAATCAGCGAGGGCAGCGTGGCCGGAAAGATCACCCGGCGGAAAATGTCCCAGCGGCTGGCACCCAGGCAGGTGGCGGCTTCTTCCAGTTCCTTTTCCAGGTCTTCCAGCACCGGCTGTACGGTTCGCACCACAAAGGGCAGGCCGATGAAGGTGAGCGCCACGATGATGCCCAGCGGGGTGAACGCCACCTTGATGCCCAGCGGAGCCAGAAACTGGCCGATCCAGCCATTGGGTGCATACAGTGTGGTCAGCGCGATACCGGCCACTGCGGTAGGCAGGGCAAAGGGCAGGTCCACCAGCGCATCCACCAGCCGCTTGCCGGGGAAGGGGTAGCGCACCAGCACCCAGGCCACCAGAAAGCCGAATACCAGGTTGATGAGGGCGGACAGACCGGCCGTGGCAAAGGACAGCCGGATGGATGCCATTACCCGCGGGCTGCCCACTGCAGCGGCGAAACCGTCCCAGCCCATGCCGACGGTGGAATACACCAGCGCGGCAAAAGGCAGCAGCACGATCAGCGCCAGCCAGAACAAAGTAATGCCGAAGCTGAGCCGGAAACCCGGCAGCACGCTATGGCGCAGATTGAGGATATTGCTCACAGTCACTCCGCTTAACGCTTGCTGTAGATCTGGTCAAACACACCGCCATCGGCAAAGTGCTTCTGATTGACCGCCGCCCAGGAACCGAACACGCTTTGCACGGTAAAGGTTTTCACATAGGGAAACTGGGCATCGAATTTCTGCGCCACGGCCTTGTCCTGCGGGCGCAGATAGTTTTGTGCGGCAATGGTCTGTCCTTCGGTACTCCACAGGAAGCGCAGATAGTCTTCCGCCTGTTTGCGGGTACCTTTCTTGTCCACCACCTTGTCGACAATGGCCACCGGGGTTTCCGCCAGCACCGACAGCGGCGGGTAGACGATTTCAAAGCTGCCACGGCCGAATTCGCGGGCAATCAGCTCGGCTTCGTTCTCGAAGGTCACCAGCACATCGCCGATCTGGCGCTGCATGAAGGTGGTGGTGGCGGCACGGCCACCGCCATCCAGCACCGGTACGTTCTTGAAGATGCCCGTCACCAGTGCGCGCGCCTTGGCTTCGCTGCCGCCCGGCTGCTTCAGCCCGGCACCCCAGGCCGCCAGATAGGTATAGCGGCCATTGCCGGAGGTTTTCGGATTGGGGATGATCACCTGCACACCCGGCTTGGCCAGGTCATTCCAGTCGCGCACCTTGTGCGGATTACCCTTGCGCACCAGGAACACCGTGGTGGAAGTAAACGGCACCGATGCATTGGGCAGTCGGCTGGACCAGTTGGCCGGAATCAGGCCGCGCGTGGCCAGCAGGTCGATGTCCGAGGCCTGGTTCATGGTGATGACATCCGCCGCCAGGCCATTGGCTACCGACAAGGCCTGCTTGCTGGAACCGCCGTGCGACTGCTGGATGGTGACGGTTTCCCCGGTCTTCGCCTTGTAGGCTTTCTGGAAGGCCGGGTTGTAGTCCTTGTAGAAATCGCGCATCACGTCGTAAGACACATTCAGCAAGCTGGCATCAGCCAGAACATGAGCGGATAGCAAAGCTGCCAGAACACCGGCAAACACGCGCAATTTCATGATGGACTCCAGAATGGTGAGGTTGCATCATGCTAACCCGACAGCTTTATTCGATTTAATAATATTATTACCTACACTTATACAAAATTAATCTATCAATCCGGTGGCGGGTGACAAGCAAGTTTCCACTCGGCCATGCTGGCTGTCCGGAAACCAGCACAGCCCGCTAGCGCAGAATGGCGCCATCACAGCGCCAGGCCTTGCTGAATGGTGTTCAGTGCCGGCTCTGGCGCGCTGGCGTGGTAATTGCATGGTATGACAGGGCGACGTTCGGGTATGCTGATGCGCGCAAGCGGTTTGAGTACTGGGCAGGCTGGCAGCCACCCCAGTCCTGAAACCGTTTCTTTTTCAGGACCTGTCATGACCACACTCACCCCGCACCATTTGCGCCGTGAACTGAACGAAGAGGCGCATGCCCGGCCCTATGCCGCCATTCCCTCGCCTGCCCGGCTGACCTCGCTCAGCCTGTATTACGACTTTGACGACGCACCACAACGCGCGGCACTGGCCGACCTGGCCCAGCGCATGGGCCTGCCTGCGCCCCTGCCCGGCCAGGCTTATTACTCGGCCAGCGCAGGCGACTTGCTGGTGCGCTGGTCCTTGCATGCCGAATTTGCCCGTTACACCTTTATTGTCAGTGGCGATTGCAACGACCCGTTCGACCGCACCCCGCTGGACCGCATTCCTTCAGCCTGGCTGCGCGAGCTGCCCGGCGTGGTGCTGGTGGCACTGCACGCGGTGCTGCTGCCGGCCGAGCGGGAAACCGAGCTGGCCGATATGTCCAGCCGCTGGTTTGGCGGCCGCGAGCTGATTGGTGCTGAAATCGGCGATGGCAACGGCGCGGCCTATACCGACTTGCGACTGCATCCCGATGCCCGCCTGGCCGAAGGCTTCTCCCGTTATGTGGTGGTGGATCGCGCCATGGGCCCCAACCAGTCCGGCCGCATGCTGCAACGGCTGTTCGAGCTGGAAACCTACCGCATGCTCACCTTGCTGGCGCTGCCCATTGCCAAGAAGCAAATGCGCGATCTGGACAATCTGGGCATTGAGCTGCGTGCCATCACCGAACGCATGGCCAGTGGCGAGGGCAATGGCTCGGACGCTCAACTGCTGTCCGAACTCACCGGCCTTGCCACCCGCGTGGAACAGCTGATTTCGGAAAGCCAGTACCGTTTTTCCGCTTCACAGGCTTACTACCGCCTGGTGGAAGCCCGCATTGGCGAATTGCGCGAACAGCGCATCTCCGGCATGCAGCCCTTCCGTGAATTCATGGAACGACGGCTGTCCCCGGCCATGAACACCTGCGACACCGTGCTGCGGCGGCAAGACCGCATCACCGCCCGCCTGCAACGCACCACTGCGCTGCTGCGTACCCGGGTGGAAGTGCTGCATGAAGAACAGAACCGCGCCTTGCTGGCCAGCATGGACCGCCGCGCCGCCCTGCAACTGCGCTTGCAGGAAACGGTGGAAGGCCTGTCGGTGGGGGTGCTGACCTATTACATGGTGAGCCTGCTGCACCACCTGCTGGCTGCGGTGGAGTCCGTCGGCATTCATCTGAATGTGGAGCTGCTCACCGGCATCGCCATTCCGCTGGTGGCACTGGTGGTGTGGTTCAGCATGCACAAGCTGAAAGCCTCGCTGGGAAGCGGGCACGATTGAACCCTGTCGGCCCGCCACCACCAGGCGGGCCGATTTGTCAGGATACGCCGGGTCTCAGCCCGTCCTTCCGGCCCAAGCAAGCCATTGTTTGACAATTATGATTGTCATTACACAAGCATTCCCGGAAAATCCCCGGTCTTTAACAGGGTCAGTGCCGTTTAGCCAGCACACACCTTCAAGCAAACCGGCAAATCAACATTACAACAGGCTCAGCCTCACCCCCGCACGGATTCACGCCATGACTCACCAGAACCAGAAGCTAAAACCCGTCCTGACCGGCTTTATTGCCATTGTTGTCGTCCTGCTGCTTGCCCTTGGCGGCATCACACTGTTCAGCCTGCAACGCATAGACCAGACCGCCCATTACGAACAGGACGTCACCAATGCGCTGGTGCAGCACATGACGGACGTGCGCTACCACGTGGTGCAGATCCAGCAGTTTCTGACCGATGTCAGCGCTACCGGTGATGCCGATGGGTACAAGGATGCGGAAGAGCACTACCAGGCCCTGCAGAAAAACCTGCCGGCCATGATCAGCCTCGATCCGCAGCTCAGCAGCCAGGTTAATGGCATGCAACAGTCGCTGGACCAGTTTTACGCGGTGGGCAAGCGCATGGCCAAGGCCTATATCGATGGCGGACGGGAAGCGGGCAATGTGCTGATGAAGGAAAAAGGCAGCGGCTTTGATGACCGTGCCGAAGCACTGACCAAACAGGTTGAAGCCCTGAACGAGCACATCCACAAGGCTGATGATGACGCTTATGCCGCGATGAACAAGACGGCGAGAGATTTGCGCAACATGATGCTGGGCCTGACCAGCATGCTGGTGGTGGTGGTGGTGCTGGGCGGGGTGCTACTGTACCGTCGTGTGTTTGGCGTACTGGGCGGCGAACCGGCCCTTGCCATGGAAGTGGCCAACCGCATTGCCAGTGGCGACCTGAGCCAGCGCATCGAACTGTCGTCCGCCAGCCAGGGCAGCCTGATGGACAGCCTGTCCACCATGCAGCGCCAGCTGCGCAACATCACCAGCAATATCCGCACTCTGTCTGGCGAACTGGACAGCAGCGCCGACAGCATGAGCGGTGCCGCGCACAATCTGCAGCAAAGCAGCACGGTACAAAGCGAATCCACCCGCTCGATGAGCGTGTCGGTGGAAGAAGTGCTGCAAAGCATCCAGCAACTGGGCAGCCAGAGCGACGATGTTGGCCATGAAGCCCGCAATGCCGGTGCGATGGTGAGCGATTGTGAACAGCTGATCCATGCCACCGCCAGCGACATCAGCCACATTGCCGAGCGCATCAGCAGTGCCGCCAGCGCGATTGACGACCTGGACAAGCAGACCGACGCCATTGCCTCCATTACCCGCACCATTCATGACATTGCCGACCAGACCAATCTGCTGGCACTGAATGCTGCCATTGAAGCGGCACGCGCCGGGGAAATGGGCCGTGGCTTTGCCGTGGTGGCCGATGAAGTGCGCAAACTGGCCGAGCGCACCGGCGTGGCCACGGTGGAAATTTCCGGTCAGATCGACACCATCCGCCAGGGCATGGGCAGTGTGGTGGGGGTGATGCAAAGCAGCGTGGATGCATCCAATCACGGGGTGGAACAAACCCACAAGGCACGCGAAGCCATCAGCGGCATCCGCCAGAATACCGACCAGATTTCCCAGCACATCCAGGGCATCAGCCTGGCCTTGCATGAGCAGCAAACCGCCATGACCGACATGGCCCAGCGTATCGAAGTGGTGGCCACCATGACCGAGGCCAACCAGGCCACGGTGGCAGCTTCTGCCACCGCGTCCGACCAGCTGAGCAGCCATGCCAAGGCGTTGCATGCTGCCGTGGGTGTGTTCCGCTCCTGACCCATCAGCCGTAAAAAAACCGCATCCTGCAAAGGATGCGGCTGAATCCACAGCCGGAAACTGACCCGTACCGGCTGCTTCCACCCAATCAATCGTCCGTCTAGGACTGCACCGCCTCGCGCACTTGCTCCAGCCCGGTCGGGTCGTCCAGCGTGGTCAGGTCACCCGGGTCACGCCCTTCGGCCAATGCCTGGATGGAGCGACGCAGCACCTTGCCGGAACGGGTCTTGGGCAGCTGGTTGACGAAATAAACCCGTGCCGGATTGGCAATGGCCCCCAGCTGGGATGCCACCTTGGCAATCACTTCTTTTTCCAGTGCGGCTTTCTTTTCCGGGTCTTTCAACACCGACGGGTCGCGCAGCACGGCAAAGGCCTGCGGCACCTGCCCCTTCAGCGTGTCATGCACGCCCACCACCGCCACCTCGGCAATGGCGGAGTGACCGGACACGGCTTCTTCGATTTCCCGCGTACCCAGGCGGTGGCCAGCGACGTTGATCACGTCATCGGTGCGGCCAAGAATGGTGAAGTAACCGTCGGCATCACGGATGCCCCAGTCGAAGGAGGAGTACACCTTGCGGTCCTGGAACAGGCTGAAATAGGTGTTCACAAAACGCTCGTCCTGCCCCCACACCGTGCTCATGCAGCCCGGCGGCAGCGGCGGAATCACCGCAATCACGCCCTTCTCGCCGGCCGGCACTTCCTCGCCGGTAGCCTCGTCCAGCAGCTTCACGTTATAGCCATACACCGGCAAGCCGGGGCTGCCCAGCTTGGTAGGCAGGACTTCCACGCCATTGCACACGGTCAGCATCGGCCAGCCGGTTTCGGTCTGCCAGTAGTTGTCCAGCACCGGGATTTTCAGTTCCTCGGAAATCCAGCTGGCGGTGGGTTCGTCCAGCGGCTCACCGGCCATGAACAAGGCCCGCAGGCTGGACAGATCGTATTTGTGCAGCCATTCCGGATCCTGCTTTTTCAGCACACGGATGGCGGTGGGGGCAGAGAACATCACCGTGGCGCGGTATTTTTCCACCAGCTGCCACCAGATGCCCGGATCGGGGCGAATCGGCAGGCCTTCGTACACCAGCGTGGCCATGCCACAGATCAGCGGGGCGTACACGATGTAGGAATGGCCCACCACCCAGCCGATGTCCGAGGTGGAGAAGAAGGTTTCCCCCGGCTTGCCGCCGTAGATGTATTCCATGCTGGACGCCAGCGCCACGGCATAGCCGCCGGTGTCGCGCTGCACACCCTTGGGTTTGCCGGTGGTGCCGGAGGTATACAGGATGTAGCTGGGATGGTTGGACTCCACCCACACCACCTCGGCGCGCTCGTCCTGATGCTGCTGACGCAGGGTGGCGTAATCCAGATCGCGCCCCGGCTTCATCATCGGCGCTTCGGCAAGGCCACGATTAACCAGAATCACCTTGGCCGGGGCGGCGGCACCTGCCAGCTCCATGGCCTCGTCCACCAGCGGCTTGTAGGCAATCACCTTGCCACCGCGCATGCCGG
Organism: Aquitalea pelogenes; assembly: GCF_041914625.1. Lineage (NCBI taxonomy): Bacteria > Pseudomonadati > Pseudomonadota > Betaproteobacteria > Neisseriales > Chromobacteriaceae > Aquitalea > Aquitalea pelogenes. The sequence continues at coordinate 70,784 of NZ_JAYSDA010000002.1, forward strand.
CATCGGCAGTTACCAAGAGCTTGGGTGCCGCGTCTTCGATGCGGGTGGCCAGGCTGGCCGAGGCAAAGCCGCCAAACACCACCGAGTGAATCGCACCCAGCCGCACCGTGGCCAGCATGGCAAACACGGCTTCGGGAATCATCGGCATGTAGATCAGTACCCGGTCGCCCTTGCCCACGCCCTGTGCCTGCATGATGGCGGCAAAGCGGCTGACTTCTTCGTGCAGCTGGCGATAGGTGTAGGTGATTTCGGCACCGGTTTCGCTGGAGACATGAATCAGCGCGGCCTGGTCAGGCCGGGTTTCCAGGTGGCGGTCTACCGCGTTGTAACAGAGGTTGGTCTCGCCACCAGCAAACCATTGGCGAAACGGTGGATTGTCGTATTGCAGCACCTGCGTACAGGGCTTGTGCCAGTGAATCCGCTGTGCCTCGGCACCCCAGAAGACATCTGGCTGCTCGATGGAACGGCGGTGGAATTCTTGATAGGCGCTCATGCAGTCTCCCGAGGATGTAGGCTAGTTCATTGTTTTATTTATCAACCAAGCGGTTGCTAGATTAACAAAATAAGCCCTTTGCCTCACAGGGTCAAGCCTGATCACAGCCAAAGCCATCCGCGCAAGCTGGCCGGTGGGCCCAAAGCAACAACCCTGGTCCTGCAATTACCGTAATTTCACTTACAATATACAATTACTAATTGGTACGTATTTGATTAGCGATAAAGCAAAATTCATGGTGTCGTAACCGAATCATCATGCGGGAATCCTAGACTGCCGCCAGTCACTTCTTGCCGAGACACACCATGCCGCTAGACAGCACGCCCCAGCCCGCACACACCGCCACAATGGCTGGTCATCTGTTGCAAACGCCGCCAACCGTGAGCCCTTCTGACAACAACTACCACGTACTGGAGCTGTTCTCGCAGGACGAATCACTGGCCAACATTCCGGTGGTGGAACAGCAGCGCGCGGTCGGCATCATCAACCGCAATACCTTCATGAGCACGCTGGCACGGCCCTTCCATCGCGAAATTTTCGGCCGCAAGCCCTGCACCTCGTTCATGAATGCCAGCCCGCTGATCGTGGACTACCTCACACCCATCACCGAGCTGTCCTTCATGGCGCTGGAAGCAGACCGCAAGGTGCTGTCCGACGGATTCCTGATCAATCTGGACAATGCGTATGCCGGCATGGGCCAGGGGGTGTCGCTGATGCAGGCGCTGGCCGACCAGCAGGCAGAAAAGCACCGCCAGATGATGGAAAGCATCAACTACGCCAGCGTGATCCAGCAGTCTTTCTTGCAAAGTTCGCGCCGCGACATGGCCGCCGCGCTGGACGACTACTTCATGGTATGGGCCCCGCGCGACATCGTTGGCGGCGACTACTACTACTTTGTCAAACGGCCGGACGGCTTCTTTGTGGCCGTCATCGACTGCACCGGCCATGGCGTGCCGGGTGCCTTCATGACGCTGATCATGGCCTCCACCCTGAAACAGGTACTGAGCAGCCACGACCTGCACAACCCGGCCGCCCTGCTGCGCGCCATCAACCAGCAGGTCAAGCAGTCGCTGGGCCAGCTCACACCGGAAGAAGCCGGCCTTGCCGATCACCCGGAACTGAACTCGGACGACGGCATGGACGGTGCCTTCTGCTGGTTCGACAACGCCAGCCGCACCCTCACCTACGCCTCGGCCAAGACGCCGCTGTTTGTACTGCAGCCGGGCAAGGACGAAGTGGACACGCTGGACGGCAACAAGAAGGGCGTGGGCTATGTCGGCACCCCGCTGGACTATCACTGGGACAACCACCAGGTGCAATTGCCGCCGGGCAGCCGCTTGTATATCAGCACCGACGGCATCATCGACCAGATCGGCGGCCCCAAGCGCATCTGCTTTGGCAAAAAGCGACTGAAGGAAAACATCCTCAAGCATGCTGGCAAGCCGATGCAGCAACAACAAAAACTGCTGATCGACGCCTTCCTCAAGTGGCAGGGCGAAAACAGTCGCCGCGACGACGTCAGCCTGTTCGGCGTCCACCTGGCCTGACCCATCAACATAGCAAGTGAGCACAGCATGAGCCTGACCGACTTTCACCGATTCAAGGAACTGGCCCGCCAGGAAAACGTGGTGTTTTTCTATACCGGCTACTTCTCGCAAAGCATTGTCACTGCCATGGGCGATTCGCTGCGCCTGCGGCTGGCCAGCCTGGATGCCAGCCAGACCGCCCGCCGCAAGCTGTTTTCCGTCTTCGTGGAAATGGCACAAAACGTGGTGCATTACTCCGCCGACCATCTGAGCGCCAGTGCTGCTGACGACCACGAAATCCGCATGGGCTCGTTGTGGGTGGGCGAAACCGATGGCCAGTTTTACGTGGTCTGCGCCAACCCCATCACCCCGGAAGGGGTGGAGCACATCCGCGCCAAGCTGGAACCGCTGCGCACCATGACCAATGAAGAAATCAAGGCACGCTACAAGGAAAAGCTGCGCGCGGAAGGCGAAGCCGGCAGCAAGGGCGCCGGCCTTGGTTTTCTTACCGTGGCCCGTGACTCCAGCAATCCCATCGAATTCGATTTTGTTGAAGAAAACGACGGCAAACCCTTCACTACCTTCTACCTCAAAGCCACCATTTAAAAGCAGCCATCATGCAAAACCTGTATATCGCGCCCACTTCGTCCACCCCGGAAGTGAATTTCCAGTTCGACCGCCACCAGCTGAGCCTGCGCGGCGAGAGCTACCCGGAAAACGCCCACGCCTTCTTCGGCCCCATCATGCAGGCCATCAAAGCCTACCTGCCCACCCTGCAATCCACCCAGGTCACGGTGGACGTGCAGCTGGCCTACTTCAACAGTTCCAGCACCAAGGTACTGCTGGAGTTGTTCGGCCTGTTCAACGATGCGGCCGTGGCAGGCAATTACGTCACCCTCAACTGGCACTACATCGAGGACGACGAAACCATTCTGGAATTCGGCCAGGAAGTGGCGGATGACTTCACCGCGCTGGATTTCAACCCCTGCGCGCTGGTGGAGTAAACCACTGTCCGACAATATCCATCTGGCGGCTGACTGGATACGGCTGCAGGTTTTGGGGTAATCTGGCTGACTACCCCGACAAGATCTGATTCAGGACATCCGCCATGAATGTGAAGGACTACATGCAGCGCGTCGGCCAGGCGGCGCGCAAAGCCAGCCGCGCCATTGCCAAGGCCGATACCCGCCAGAAAAACCAGGCACTCAATGCCATGGCCGATGCCATCGTGCGTGACAGCGCCAAATTGTTGGCGGCCAACCAACAAGACCTGGACGCCGCCCGCGCCGCCGGGCTGGACGCCGCCTTCATCGACCGTCTGGCCCTGTCTGACGCCACCGTGGCCAGCATGGCCGAAGGCCTGCGCCAGATCGCCGCCCTGCCGGACCCGGTGGGTGAAATGGATGACTTCTGCTACCGTCCTTCCGGCATCCAGCTGGGCAAGATGCGTGTGCCGCTGGGCGTGGTGGGCATCATTTACGAAGCCCGCCCCAATGTCACCGCCGATGCCGCCGGCCTGTGCCTGAAATCCGGCAATGCCACCATCCTGCGTGGCGGCTCGGAAGCCTTCCACAGCAACCAGGCCATTGCCGCCTGTGTCAGCGAAGGCCTGCGGGTGGCCGGTCTGCCGGCCGAAGTGGTGCAGGTAGTGGAAACCACCGACCGCGCCGCCGTGGGCGAGTTGATCACCATGCAGCAATATGTCGACGTGATTGTGCCGCGTGGCGGCAAGAGCCTGATTGCCCGCATCAGTGCCGAAGCACGCGTGCCGGTGATCAAGCATCTGGATGGCAATTGTCATGTCTACATCGACGACACCGCCAATCCGGACAAGGCCTTCAATATCGCGATGAATGCCAAGACCCAGCGCTATGCACCCTGCAACACCATGGAAACCCTGCTGGTGCACACCGCGTTTGCCGAATTCATCCTGCCGCGCCTGGCTGAAGCCTACTGGGAAAAGGGCGTGGAACTGCGTGGCTGCGAACGCACCCGCGCCATCCTGGGCGACAAGGTACTGACGGCGACGGAAGAGGACTGGTTTACCGAATACTCCGCCCCGATTCTGGCCATCAAGGTGGTGAAGGATCTGGACGAAGCCATCGAGCACATCAACCACTACGGTAGTCATCACACCGATGCCATCGTCAGCGAAGACTACGGCCGCGCCCGTCGCTTCCTGCGCGAAGTGGACTCCTCCAGCGTGATGGTGAACGCCAGCACCCGCTTTGCCGATGGCTTCGAATATGGCCTGGGTGCGGAAATCGGCATTTCCACCGACAAGATCCACGCCCGTGGCCCGGTAGGACTGGAAGGCCTCACCAGCCAGAAATGGGTGGTACTGGGTGACGGTCAGGTGCGCGGCTAAGCCGGACTGACGGTTGGCCCCCTCTCGCTTTCCGAAAGGAAAGCGAGGCTCCCTTGCAGGACAAGGGCGGGGGGATTGGGATCAGATGGTTAAGGCTGTGAAATCAAATACTTATTCGAAAGGACCGGCTTTGCCGGGTCCAGTGCAATCGTATCAAATTACGTTGTCTGCAGCCTGAGAAAACCGGCCCCGGCCGGTTTTTTTGTGCCTGCCACATGCACCGGCAGCGGCAATTTCCCCACAGGCAGTCCGGGGACCAGGACAAAATCCGGCCACCGCTTGCCAGCCTGCAAAGGCTTCTCTAGTGTAGGAAAACTGGGCAGACCGGGGGGTCATCATGCTGCAATGGCTGCTTGCCACGCTTCATCTGCTGGCGCTGGGCTGCGGCCTGGGTGCCATCGCCGCACGCGGGCGCAATCTGGCTGATCAGCCCGATGCCCCGGCCTGGCAGCGCAGCCTGCGCGCCAATAACTGGTGGCATCTGGCACTATGCCTGTGGCTGGCAAGCGGCCTGCCCATGCTGGGCCAGCACCCGGAGCAGCTGTGGATGACTGGCAGGCTGCCGCCAGTGGCCCTAGCCAAGCTATTAGGCTGCCTGCTGCTGTTCATGCAGGAATGGCGCAGCCTGTCCCTGCTGCGCCAATGCCGCGAACGACTGGAAAGGGGCCGCTTGCCCGCAGATGAGCTGCGCAGTCGGCTATACCGCGCCAGCCGCCGGCAACTGGCCTTGCTGCTGCTGTTGCTGCTGTTGTCCACCGCCTGGCATGCCTGGCTGTTCAACACTCCTTAACATCTGCCCGCCCGGAGGGTGGAACCAGCCCCCAGGCACAGCACTCCATCCGTTTTTATTATCGGGAAACCAACCCATGCCACCACAGACCCTGTCCCGCATCCTGCCTGTCCTGGCCTGCCTTGGCATTTTTTCCGCCAGCATCAGCGCGCAGGCAGAAAGCACCTTGCAATTACAGTCCGCCAAAGCCCCGGCAGAAATTGCCGAATGCTTGCAGCAGGGCATGCGTCGGCTGAAGATTCCCGACGATTATGTAAAACGGGACACCGCCAGTGACGGTGCCGCCGCCGTCCGTCTGCTCAATCCGGTCAGCAACAACACCAGCCTGCAAGTCAGCATCACACCGCAAGCATCGGGAAGTCAGGTGCAGGTGGACCAGAACGGCATCCCGCTCACCCCGCCCTGGCAACGGATGATCAAACGCTGCGCCGAATGAATACACAGGCCATCACAGGCCTGCCATGACAACCCAGCCGTCCTGCCGGATGGCTGTGGATAATATGAAAAACTGCTGAAGATCAGTGGATAGCCTGAATAGTTTCTGCACAAGCTGTGGATAAGCTGTGTTTTCATGCACATTTGTGTGACAAGCCCCATCGCTGACGACGTAACACGCTGTGTACAAAGCGTAAGGAAACACCTGTAGCGGTGGATACTGTGCACAGCCTGTGGATGTTTCTGTGGATAACACCCACATGACAAACACCTGTACAAGGGGCAAGATTCCCGTTTTGCCCCCCCTTTCACCGCCATGTCCTTGTTCCCGCTGCCCTGTGGCGACCATCTGCTGCACGGCGATCAACTGCATTGCGCGCAACCACGCACCCACCTGCTGTTGCTGCACGGCGCAGGCAATGGCCAGCGCGCGCCTTTCCTGCCCCTGCGTCATACCTTGCAACAACAAGGCATTGCCAGCACCGCCTTTGATTTTGTCGGCCATGGCGACACCGGCGGCAGCCTGACTGGCTCCAGCCTGGCGCACCGGGTCAGCCAGACTCATGCCGTGCTGGCGGCCAGCGGGCTGCACACACAGCCTCTGGCCTTGCTGGGCAGCAGCATGGGCGCTTATATCGCCATCCGGCTGCTGGACGACATTCAATGCAGCCACCTGATCCTGCAAGTGCCCGGCGCTTACACGCCAGATGCCTTTGCCGTCCCGTTCGGCCCGGCTTTCAGCGCCGTGCTGCGCCAGCAGGACAGCTGGCTGGATAGCGATGCCTGGGACAGGCTGGCTGGTTTTCGCGGCCATCTGCTGCTGGTGGAGGCAGAACACGATGCCGTGATTCCCCGCGCGCTGAGCCAGCGGCTGCATGACAGCGCCAGTCAGGCCAAAAGCCGCAGCCGCTTGCTGATTGACGGTGCCGGCCACCTGCTGGCTGCCCACTGGCAAGCCCATCCGGACGCCGCCCGGCGCTATCAGCAGCACATTGCCCGCTTCCTGTTGCAGGACTGAAGCCGCCGCAAGCAGCGCGCCATGCCGCCAATCATCAAAATTTCATGACTTAACCATTACACTGGGGCTGACTGTCATCTATCAGGTTGCCTGCCATGCCTAGCACTACCCATCCTCAATATGAAAACGGCCTTGCCGCCGGCAAGGCCAGACGTGAACACTGCCCGCGCACCCGGCAGGCAGAATGCGTACTCAGCCCCAGCCGCGATGTGCTGGCCATGCTGCGCCAGAGTTCGGCGGACCGCGTACCCGGACTGATTGGCCTGCGCTACCAGCGCATGCAGGCCTCCCCGTTTGCCTTTTTCCGCGGCATGGCCATGATCCAGGCCGCGGACCTGGCCGCCGGCCCTGACAGCGGCATCCACCTGCAAGTATGTGGCGATGCCCATCTGATGAATTACGGTTTTTTTGCCTCGCCGGAACGCCAGCTGATGTTCGACATCAACGATTTCGACGAAACCCATCACGGCCCCTGGGAGTGGGACCTGAAACGCCTGGCCGTCAGCGTGGTGCTGGCCGCCCGCCAGCGCGGCTTTGGCACCGTCAGCGGCGCACAGGCGGTTTATCAGTTGGTGGGCACCTACCGCCGCCGCATGCAGGACTACGCCCGCATCAGCCAGCTGGAGTTGTGGTACAGCAAGGTGGGTTTTGAGCAATTGCTGGAACGCTCGCCCAACGACACGGTACGCCAGCAATTGCTCAAGCTGGCGGACAAGGCCAGAAACCAGACACAGGAAAAACTGCTGCCCAAGATGACGGTGCTGGACAATGGCAATCTGCGTCTGCAAGACAATCCACCGGTCATTTTTCACATGCAACAGCAAGACCAGGTATGGGGCAATGACGAACACTGGCTGGGCGAAGGGCAGGCCCACGACCTGCTGCGTCCCATGCTGGCCGCCTACCGCACAACGCTGAAGGAAGATCGCCAGACGCTGCTGGAGCGCTTCCGGCTGGTGGACGCGGCTTTCAAGGTGGTGGGTGTGGGCAGTGTCGGGACACGCTGCCTGGTGATGTTGCTGCAGGACAACTACGACCAGCCGCTGTTCTTGCAACTGAAAGAAGCGCGCCGCTCGGTGCTGGAGCCCTACACCGCGGCCTGCGTGCATGGCCATCAGGGCAAGCGGGTGGTATTTGGCCAACGGCTGATGCAGGCCGCCAGCGATGTATTTCTGGGCTGGACGAGCGGACCGGGTGAACGGCACTTCTATGTGCGCCAGCTACGCGACATGAAGGCCGCACCGTCACTGGAGTCATTCGCCAGCGCGGACAGCCTGGCTGCCTTTGGCCAGGCCTGCGCCTGGGCACTGGCCAGGGCGCATGCCAAATCCAGCGGCCGCGCGGCCGAACTGGCCGGCTATATCGGCCAGTCGGACAAATTCGACCAGGCCATTGCCAGCTATGCCACCGCTTATGCGGATCAGGTAGAACGTGACTTTGCAGTTTTCACTGCCGCCCTGGCAAAACAGGAGCTATAAACAAAAGAGTTGAAAAAACGACACAAGCGTTTGCCGGATTGGGGTTTTCAGCAGTTATTTTTCCCGGTGAACACGGTTTAGTATTAAAAATGCCACGGTATATTTTTAATGCCGATTGCAAAAGCGGACTCACTGCATCACCCCTCACCGTCCTTTGCCTGCATAACAAGCTGCGCTGCCTGACTTGGTAGTCTGGGAAAGCGCAGCAGGAAAAGGGGCCATGACGGTGTTTGACAAAACCAATACAGCCAACCGGGAAGACAACCGTGCGAGTCAATACCCGCCTCATCATCATCGTTGCAGCCAGCCTTTTTGCCCTGATCGCGCTGGCGGCATCGTCCCTGTACATCACGCGCAGCACGCTGCAGAGTGAAAAACGCGAGCAGATCACCATGCTGTTGCGCATGGCGGAAAACACGCTGGACTACTATGCCAAGCAGGAAGCCAGCGGCAAGCTGAGCCGCCAGCAGGCGCAAGACCAGGCACGCAAGACGCTCAAGGCACTGAAGGTGGATGACATTTACTTCTTTGCCCGCGACAAGGATAACCGGCTGGTGCTTCATCCCAAGGCGGAGCGCGAAGGCAAGGTGGACATGGGCAGCACCGTACCCGACGGCCGCACCACGGTAGCGGTGTATGACGAAGCGCTGCAAAAGGACCACTACGGCATCGTCACCATCCTCACCTCGCGCGGGGCCAACAAGGAGCAATTGCCCAAGCTCAATGGCGTGGTGCGTTTCGACCCATGGGGCTGGACGGTTGGCACAGGCTTCTTCATCGACGACATTGACGCCCTGTTCTGGAAGCAAGGCACGGTGCTGCTGGTGCTCAGCGCCGTGGCCGTGGTGACGCTGATTCTGCTGGGTGCCGCCATGTCGCGCAGCATCGTGCGCTCGCTGGGTGGTGAGCCGGCCTATGCCGCCCAGGTGGTGCGCCATATCGCCCAGGGCGACCTGACCGAGCGGATCGAGGTCAATGGCCCGCCGGAAAGCCTGTTGGCCGCCATGCAGGAAATGCAGCAAAAGCTGCGGGAAATGATCAGCCAGATCCGCCAGTCCACCGATGACATCGGCCATGCCGGCCAGCAGCTGTCGGAACAAATGCAGAAAGTGGACGAGGTATCCGGCATTGCCAGCAACTCCACCGCATCCGCAGCGGCCTCCATCGAACAGCTGTCGGTCAGCATTGATCACGTCAAGGACAATGCCGGCGGTTCGGAAGAGGGCGCACGCCGTTCCAGCCAGCTGGCGCGCGAAGGCGAAGTGGTGGCCAAGGAAGCGGCCAGCGGTATCCAGTCCATTGCCACCCAGGTGGGCGATGTCAGCGACCTGGTAGGGAGCCTGGCCGAACGCACCCGCAATATCAGCGGCATTGCCGAAACCATTCGCGACATTGCCAACCAGACCAACCTCCTGGCACTGAATGCCGCCATCGAAGCGGCACGCGCCGGGGAAATGGGCCGCGGTTTTGCCGTGGTGGCCGACGAAGTACGCAAACTGGCCGAGCGTACCGCGACCGCCACCGATGAAATCACCCATATCGTCCAGGCAGTGGTCAACGAAACCGGCACGGTAGCTGGCCGCATGGAAGAAATCCGCCCGGCAGTGCAACTGGGGGTAGGCAAGGCCAACCAGGCGGCAGAAACGCTGGACACCATCAGCCAGCAGGCCCATGCCGCCCTGGAAAGCCTGCACGCCGTGGTCAGCGCCATGACCGAACAAAGCCAGGCCGGTGCCAATATTGCCGTCAGCGTGGAACAGGTGGCCGGGGTGGTGGAGGAAACCCAGTCCTCGGTACAACTGGCGGTGGAAGCCATGCACAACATCGACAACCACGCCCGGCAACTGAACGCTTCGGTATCCCGCTTCCGGCTGTGACGCGGCAAACCCGCCCCATGGCAAGCGGATGCCAGACAGCCTGGCAGGGTGATTTGCAGATACAGGGCTGAACCTGGCAGTGCAGGGATGATTCGGGAAGGCTGGTTGTCAGCACGGCCTTCCGGTTTCATTCCCACCACGCCGCCCTTGGCTGACATCAGCGCTGCACTTCTCCACAGGCTTGATGAATTTGTGATCACACGACAGCACTACCCCATGTGTGCTGAGCAAACAGCCCAAGACCGCGACAGGCCCCGGCATCATCCAACCTTCCTGGCAAAGCCTTTGCCTGAACACTCTTCCCGATAGATTCCCATCCATCCGCTCTTGCGCGGCCAGAATGCCGCGCATTCCACACCAAGCACGAAACACATTTTGTGATCATACTGTGGCCTGTCTCATACAGCAGCCTTGTATTTGGGCCACATCCGATCAACAAGGCGACGCCACGCTTGCCCTCCCCCCTGCCGGTGGCATAATGCCCACAGGGCCAAGCCCGCAAAATCAAAAAAATGCATGACAGACAGACAGGCAGATAGATAAAACAATCGAGAACGCTCCAAGGGAGACCTGCATGTCCCAACTCTCCATCACGGCCGCTCAGGCCGAATGGTTGACGCAACAAAACGTCCGCGACGTTGAACTGGCCTTTGCCGATGTCAGCGGCTTCCCGCGTGGCAAGACCCTGCCCGCACAGGCGCTGATCAAAGGCCAGGAATTGCGCATTGCCCGCGCCGTGGCCATCCAGACTTGCGTGGGCGAATTCCCCGATTACCGTTTTTACGGCGAGAACGATCCGGACGTGGTACTGCGCCCGGACTTTGCCACCCTGCGCCCGGTACCCTGGGCCAAAACCCCGCGCGCGCTGGTGGTGTGCGACAACATCGACCATGACGGCAACCTGTCGCCGCTGGCTCCGCGCTCGGCACTGAAAAACATCCTGGCCCGCTATCAGGCGCGCGGCTGGACCCCGGTGGTGGCTCCCGAGCTGGAGTTCTACATTTTCGCCGCCCATGCCGACGCCAATCAGCCCTATCAGGCACCGGCGCTGCGCACCGGCCGGCGTGAAAGCGGCTTCGATGCCTTCAGCTTTTCCACGCTGAACGATCTGGAAGGCTTCTTCGACGACCTGTATCGCGCCTGTGAACAACTGGGCATCAACACCGATACCTATGTCCATGAAATGGGCCCCAGCCAGTTCGAGATCAACCTCAAGCACGGCAATGCGCTGGAACTGGCCGACCAGACCTTCCTGTTCAAGTACGCGCTGAAGGAAATCGGCTATCAGCACGGGCTTAACGTGGTGTGCATGGCCAAACCGCTGTCCGGTCAGCCCGGCAGTTCCATGCACTTGCACCAGAGCGTGGTGGATGGCCAGGGCAACAATGTGTTCAGCCTGGCAGATGGCGAAGCCAGCCCGGACTTCTTCCACTACATTGGCGGCCTGCAGCAATATCTGCCGCACCTGATGCCGCTGTTCTGCCCCAGCCCCAACTCCTTCCGTCGCTTCGTCAAGGGTCTGGCCGCGCCGGTCAATGTCAGCTGGGGCGTGGACAACCGTTCGGTGGGCATCCGTGTGCCGGTATCCGGCCCGGCCGCGCGCCGCGTGGAAAACCGCCTGCCCGGCTGCGATGCCAACCCCTATCTGTCGCTGGCCGCCAGCCTGGGCGCCGGCTTGTTGGGTGTGGAAGAAAAGCGCAGCCCGAGTGAGGCCGCCATCGGTAATGTCTTCAACAACGACGATGCCGCCACCCTGCCCAACACCCTGGATGCTGCCTGCGCCCTGATGGCCGCGCACGACACCGCCAAGCGGCTGTTCGGTCAGGAATTCACCGATGCCTATCTGGCAGTGAAGGATATCGAGCTGAGCCACTATCACAACCAGATCACCGCCTGGGAGCGCCAGTACCTGACCACGCTGGCCTGATCCTCCGTCAGCCTGCCAAGCTGCCTGCCGCCCTGTTGCGACTGGCAGCTTTTTTGTTGCCAACCGCGCTGGATTGACCCTGCCGAACGCCTGAGCCACCATGCTGCTGTCCTGTCCAGACCAGACTGCCAACCCCGTCCCCGAGGAATGACATGCGTTTTACCGCCCTGCTCTTGTTGCTAGTGCCGCTGTGCGCACTGGCCGATACCGCAGCACCGGAAGCGGCCAGCGGCTTTCAGACCCGCCCTGCCGTTTACAGCCGCCACAGCATGGTCAGCACGGCCAATCCCTACGCCAGTGCAGCCGCACGCGATATCTTGCGCCGTGGCGGCAGTGCCATTGACGCAGCCATCGCCGCACAACTGGTGCTGGGGCTGACCGAGCCACAATCCTCCGGCATTGGCGGTGGTGCTTTCATGCTGTATTTCGATGGCCGCAAACTCACCAGCTTTGACGGCAGGGAAACCGCCCCCGCCACTGCCGAGGCAAACCTGTTCCTGCAAAAAAACGGCCAGCCGATGGATTTTTACCGCGCAGTAGTAGGTGGTCGTTCGGTTGGCGTGCCCGGTGTGGTGGCCATGCTGAAACTGGCGCACCAGCGCGGCGGCAAGCTCGCCTGGGCCAGCCTGTTCCAGCCTGCCATTACGCTGGCACGCAACGGTTTTGCCATGTCACCGCGCCTGCACACCTTGCTGGGTTCGGAACGCTTCTTGCAGCAAGACCCGCAGGCGCGGGCTTATTTTTATCAGGCTGATGGCAGTCCGTTGCCGGTTGGCTCCCGGCTGAAAAACCCGGACTACGCCGCCACGCTGGAGCTGCTGGCGAAGCAAGGCCCGGCAGCGTTTTATCAAGGAGAGATCGGCCGGGCCATCATCGAAGCCGTCAACCATCACCCGGTCAACCCCGGCCGCATGCTGGCGGCCGATCTGGCCGCTTACCAGGCCATCGAGCGCAAACCGCTGTGTGGCCCGTATCGCAGCTGGCAGGTATGCGGCATGGATGCACCCAGCTCCGGCGGGGTTGCCGTCTTGCAGATGCTGGGCGTATTGCAGCGCTTCCCGCTGTCTTCCATGTCGCCCACCGGCAGCAACACCATCCACCTGTTTGCCGAGGCAAACAAGCTGGCATTTGCCGACCGCAACCGCTATCTGGCCGACCCGGGCTTTGTCAGCGTGCCCAGCCAGGCCCTGATTGCAACGGACTACCTGCAACAGCGCAGCCAGCTTATCAACCCGGCCCACAGCATGGGACGCGCCACAGCAGGCGAGCCTTCCGGCATCCGGCTCAGCCGTTATGGCCGGGACAATGCGCCGGAATTCCCATGCACCTCGCATCTGAACATTGTGGATGGTGACGGGCGGGTGGTCAGCATGACCAGCTCCATCGAAGACCAGTTTGGCAGCCGGCTGATGGTGAAGGGCTTTTTGCTGAACAACCAGCTCACCGATTTTTCTTTCCGTCCGGATGAAGACGGCACGCCGGTTGCCAACCGGGTGGAGGCACGCAAGCGCCCGCGCAGCAGTATGTCGCCCACCGTGGTGTTTGATGCCCGCGGGCAATTCCTGCTGGCCACCGGTTCACCGGGTGGCAGCCAGATCATCGGCTATGTCGGCCAGACGCTATTGGGCTTGCTGGACTGGAAACTGGACCCGCAGCAAGCGGTGAGCCTGCCACACTATGGCAACCGCAATGGAGATACCGAACTGGAAAGCGGACGCGGTCTGGATGCACAGGCCAGTACCTTGCAAGCCATGGGGCATGTGGTTCGTCAGGTGGAGATGACCAGTGGCCTGTCGGCCATCGTCAAAACCTCGCGTGGCTATGTCGGCGGAGCCGATCCGCGCCGGGAAGGCGTGGTGCTGGGTGATTAGACGGCTGGCCGCGCTCAGCGACGGCTGGCCTGCAGGCGCTGGGCCAGTTCGGCAATGGCGCTGTCCCGGTCCAGTGGCGGCATGCTTTGCTGCTGGGTGGCGCTGATCCACTTTTCCACTTGCGACCGATCTCCACGTGCCGCCTTGAGCAACAGGCCAAAAGCCTGACCGGTGCTGTGTTCCAGCGGCTCCACCGGGCGTGACTGGGTATGGGCTGCATAAATACGGCTGTCCACAGCCCGGCCCTGCTTGTTGCGTTTGCCGGTGTGACGCAACCACAGCAGCAACAGGATGATGCTCAACAGGCTTAGCAGGACGAAAGTCAGCATGGCGTAGAAATTTCCCCTGAAAAAGAATGAAATTCGCAACATCAGTCGGTGTCGACTTATGTGCTTATTTTAATATTTGTGATAGATCAACTGCCTGCCAATTAGTTCGAGAGACGCCAGTCTGCTCCCGAGTATGCTAAAACCAAACACAAGATGCTGTCGCCACCCATGCCGACATCATGGCATGCCTTGCGTACAGTACAGGCCAGCGCAGCTGGTTTACCGCCGGTATAGAAGAGGAGTATGCCATGTATCAACATATCGTGATTGCCGTAGATGGCAGCAAGACGGCAGAAAAAGCACTGGATGAAGCAATCCGCATTGCAAAAATAGCCAAATCGTCGATATCGCTGGTACATGTCGCCAGCTTGCGCGACATGGCGATTGAAGGCGTGGGCGCGCTGGATACCCACCAGTTGCACGATCTGGCTTTCAGGCAGGCGCGCGAGCTGCTGGAGAAAGCAGAAAAGCGCATCATCAACGAAGGCATTGGCCGGGTGGAATGCCATATTGCGGAAAGCTGGGAGGGCGGCAAGGATATGGCCGAATCACTGATTCGCTTTGCCGACAGTCGCCATGCGGAACTCATCGTCATCGGCACGCATGGCCGTACCGGCCTCGCGCATCTGCTGCTGGGCAGCTTTGCCGAAAACGTGATGCGCAAGACACATTGTCCCTTGCTGGTGGTACGCGGCAGCGAGGACTGACACAGCGTTTTTCATCCCACCGCACCACAACGCCACAGGCAAGGTGGCGGGTGCCATCCGCAGCGGCCCACGCCCCTGCGGATTTTCTTTGCCGGTTCAGAACAGCGGACGCGCCAGCACAAAGAATTCCTTGTTGCCATCGGCACCGGTAATCGGGCTGTCAAACCAGCGCTCCACCTTCCAGTCCAGCTCGTCCAGGCAATCGGTGATCTTGTCCTGCACCCCGGCAAACAGGCTTTCATCGCGGACGATGCCGCCATGCCCCAAGGCTCCGCGCCCCACCTCGAACTGGGGTTTCACCAGGCCAAGCAGGCAGCCGTTCTCGCCCAGCAAGGGCAAGGCAGACGGCAGGATCAGGGTGAGTGAAATGAAAGACACATCGCACACCATCAGGTCGAAGGGCAAACCGTCATTGGCCTGCAACAGGCGCTGGCGGTCCAGCTCACGCGCATTCACCCCTTCAAAGCAACGCACGCGCGGGTCATCCCACAGGCGCGGATGCAGCTGGTCGTGCCCTACATCCACGCCAACCACATAAGCGGCACCGGCCTGCAGCACACAGTCAGTAAACCCGCCGGTGGACTGGCCCACATCCAGCACCCGCCAGCCATGGATATCCAGCCCAGCTTCCTGCAGGGCGGCATCCAGCTTCTGCCCACCGCGAGAGACAAAGCGGTCGGATGGGTCCGGCCGCACTTCCAGTGGCGTACCCGCCGGAAACTTGCTGCTGGCCTTGCTGATGACCTGCCCGTTCAGGCTGACCCGGCCGGATTCCAGCAGGTGTTGGGCCGCCGTGCGCGAAGTGGCAAGTCCTTGTTCCACCAACAGAAGATCTACCCGCTTCATCCCGTTTTCCTTGCTTGCATTTCAAAAGGCGACAGGGTGGCCAGTCCGCTGCGGCCTGTCAAGCCTCACGCCGGTGCAAGGCCGTACTGCAAGTCGGCTTGGTGCCTTGCCGTGCTTGGTGCGATGATGTGCGCATTGCCATAAGGAGCACCGCCATGGACACACATCAACTGGATGCCGCCGAAGTACGCGTACTGGGCGCCTTGGTCGAAAAACAGGCCCTGACGCCGGACAGCTACCCCCTGACGCTCAACAGTCTGTCATCCGCCTGCAATCAGCTCACCAGCCGTGAGCCGGTGATGCAGCTGTCGGATGCCGACCTGAGCCGGGCGCTGGACAGCTTGCAGACCAGAAAACTGATTGCCGAGCGCCTGCCCGCCGGCAGCCGGGTGGCCAAGTACGAACACCGGCTGAACTATGAATGGAATATCGACGGCGCCAGACTGGCCGCCCTGGCCCTCTTGATGCTGCGCGGCCCGCAGACCAGCGCCGAAATCCGCACCCGTGCCGGACGGGTATATGGCTTTACCAGTGTGGAAGAAGTGGAAACCGCGCTGGAAGCCCTGGCCGACAAATACCCGCCGCTGGTGCAAAAGCTGGCGCGGCAACCGGGCGAGCGCGAAGCGCGCTGGTGCCATTTGCTGAGTGGAGAACCGGTGCTGGCCGAAACGGTCAGCAACGCGGTGATCGATGTCGGCCTGACCGGCCGTGTAGCGGCACTGGAAGCCGAAGTGACGGCACTCAAGGCGCGCCTGCAACAGCTGGAGCAAAGCCTGGGCGAATGACAGCCAGCCTCACCATGAACAAGCCCCGCCACGGCATCAGCCGCTGCGGGGCTTTTTTCTGTCTGGCCGGAATGGCTTACCTGGGCTCGAAAATGGCGTAGGTCTTGCGGGCGGGCTCCAGCACTTCCCACTCGCCTTCGAAACCGGCGGGAATGACAAAGTGATCGCCAGCATACAGCTCGACACTGTCCCCTTGCAGGTCGGTCAGGCGGACATAGCCTTCCAGCAAGGTACAGAATTCGTGTTCGTGGTATTTCACACGCCAGCGTCCGCAACCGCCACTCCAGATACCGGCGTGAAACTGGCCGCTGGGGTCGGAATAGTGGTTTTCTACCGTCTGGGCGCATTCACCTTCCAGCTGCCGGTCTGCCGGGGCGTTGAATTGTTCAACCCGCACCGGGTTGCGCTGAAACACGATGATGTCACTGGCCTTGCCCATGTCTTTCGCTCCACTGAGAAATTATTTGATCAAATTTCTCACAAAGTGGACGCTGGCGCAATTGTCGCTAACGCACCAGTCTGGTGAAACAACGGGTCACAACAGGGCAGCGAGCTCAGGCACCAGGTGGCCCTTCGTTCAGGCGCAGTTCCCAGTAGCCGACATCCAGCCAGCGTTCCGCCTTCCAGCCAACCTGGTGGAATGTCGCCACCTGCTGAAAACCCAGGCTCTGGTGCAGGGCAATGCTGCCAGGATTGGGCAGGGCAATGCCGGCAATGGCCAGGTGCAGCCCCAAACCGCGCAAATGCAGCAACAGGCTGCGGTACAGGCGCCCGCCCAGGCCCTGGCCGCGAGCCTCGGGAGCAAAGTACACCGAGGTTTCCACCGCATAACGGTAAGCAGGACGCACCCGCCAGCGGGTGGCATAGGCGTAGCCCAGCAACTCGCCATGCAGTTCCACCACCAGCCAGGGCAGGCCTTGCTGCGCCACTTTTTCCAGCCGTGCCACCATGTCCTCCACCGTCACCGCTTCTTCCTCGAAACTGATGGTGCTATCCAGCACATAGGGGTTGTAGATGGCAGCCATGGCCGCGGCATCTGCAGGTGTGGCGGGGCGGATAAGGATGTCACGACTCATGGCAAGGCTTTCGGGCTGACGGGGGTCTGCATGGCTTGCAAGAATCACGCCAAGCATGGCTACACCTGCCATTCCGGGAAGTACTGCTGGCGCAGGCGGCTCACATAGTCCACCAGATTGGGATACTGGCTGACCACCTGCCGACTGGGGGTGTCACCCAGCGTGGCCAGCAGGGCCGAGGCGAGAAAGGCAAATACGGTGGCGTCCAGCCAGCACGGGGCCGCACCCAGCATGTAGGGCTTGTCCGCCAGCAGGGTAGCCAAAGTGGCGATATCCAGTTGCAGCAGGCGCTGGCGTTCCGCCGGGCTGAAACGCCCCAGGCCCTGGCCGTGCAGATTGCCACGCACCTTGCGCCGGATCATGCGGATGACCATGCCGCGCAGCAAGAATGGCACACGCTGGAAAAACACCCCCGGGCCGCGGGCAAACACCGCGTCATCCAGCCAGCGTTCATGCACCACACACCAGTACAGATGGTCGCTGCACAGGCACTCCACGCTCCAGGCCACGGCCTTGTCGGCATCGGACAGCCCAGCATCCAGCGTAATTCCGTATTGCTCGGCCAGATACAGGCGAATCAGGGTGGAGTCCGGCACCTGCGCACCGGCGTCGTCGATATAAGGCAGCTTGCCCTTGGGCGCTGTGCGCATGCTGCCACGCTGCTTGCGGTAAGGCAGGCCGGAGAGCTTGAGCAGCATCTCGGCCTTGATGACAAAGGGGCTGGGGTCGGGCAGGCCGAATGCCGGTCCGAAGGTGTAAAGCGTGATCATGCAAGCTTCTCCACAGGGCGGGAATCGCCCAGACTAGCACCGCCGCCCGCCGATGACGATGGGTTTAATCCATCAGTTGCTGATACAGGTACACCAGCACCCGCGCCAGTTCCGCTGCGGTCTGCTCCTGACCGGCATTGCCGGTATGGCCACCGGCATCGGTTTCCATCAACAAGGCCGGATGCCCCAGCGCCTGCATCTGCGCCACCATCTTGCGCGCATGGCCGGGGTGTACGCGGTCGTCGCGCGTGCTGGTGGTGAACAAGGGCAGTGGGTAGCGCGCAGCGGCTTGCAGCTGGTGATAGGGCGAATAGGCCTGCAAGGCTGCTGCCTGTTGCGGGTCTGCCGGGTCGCCGTATTCGTCTATCCAGCTGGCACCGGCCAGCAGCTCGGTATAGCGCAGCATGTCCAGCAGCGGCACCTCGCACACCACAGCCTTGAACAACTCTGGGCGACGCACCATGCAAGCGGCTACCAGCAGGCCGCCATTACTGCCGCCTTCTATGCCCAGCTTGTCCGGGCTGGTCAGGCCGCTGCCAATCAAGGCCTCGGCCACGCTGCAGAAGTCATCAAACGATACCGGGCGCTTGATGCCCTGCGCGGCCTGATGCCAGCCGGGGCCGAATTCCCCGCCACCACGAATGCAGGCCAGCACGAAGGCACCGCCCTTTTCCAGCCAGTGTGCGCCGAAGTTTTCCACGTAGTAGGGCATCATCGGCACTTCAAAACCGCCATAGCCGTACAACAGCGTCGGGGTTTGGCCATCAAGTACCGTATCGCGGGCGCGCACCACGAAATAGGGAATGTCCACGCCATCGGGCGCGGAGGCCCAGCACTGCTCGGCCATAAAGCGGCTGGCGTCAAACGCAGCAGGCTGCTGGCGCAGGCAGTCCTGCTCGCCGGTGGCCACATTCAGCCGGTACAGGCCGGTGGGCGTGAGGAAGTCGCTGAAGCTGTAGCACAGCACATCGCTGTTCCAAGGCTGGTCGGCAAATTCGATGACGCCGCTGTCGGGCACCGGCAGGCTGCGGGCATGCCAGCTGCCATCCTGCCAGTCGAAAGCCTGCAGACGACTGCGCACATTGTCGATCAGGTTCACCACCACGCTGCTGCGGGTGGTTTCCACCGACTCCACCGCCAGTCTGGCAGCCGGAGCCACCAGTTGCTGAATACGGCCCTCATCACCCAGCAGACATGTCAGTGGCACCGCCAGCAGACTGCCGGCGGCATGGGTTTTGTCCTGCCAGCACCAGTCTTCCGCCAGTTTGACGATGAACTGGCCATGCAGATAAGCCTCGATATCCGCCTTGGGCGGCAAAGGCAGCGGGTGGGTCTGCAAGGCGGCGTCGATCAAGTGGTAAGTCTTGCTGTAAAAGCCGTCCGCTGCTTCGATCAGGTCCAGCCAGCCATCCGGCCCGTCCAGATAACGCCAGGCGGCCACCATCATGGCCTCCTGGTCGGCCACAAACAGCTGCTGCCATTGGTGCTGGCCATCGGTCCCCCGCTCTACCAGCCACACTTCGCGTGGATAGCCGGAACGGCTCAGTGGTGCGCCCTTCCAGCCGGGGCACACCAGCACGCTGTCCGGATCGCGCCAGGCGATATGGTTTTTGCCGTGCGGAAAGCGAAAGCCCTGCTCCACCCAACTGGCAGTTTCCAGATCGTATTCCCAGGCCAGGCTGGCATCACCGCCGCCCTCGCTCAAATGCACCAGCACGCGGGAGGGCTGCACCGTGCAGTGCGCCACCCCGTCCAGATACCAATCCTTGCCGGCAGCGGCAGCAATGGCATCCACGTCCAGCACGGTATGCCACTGCTGGCTGGCCGCCTGGTAGTCCGCCAGCGTGGTGCGGCGGTAAATGCCGCGCGGGTGGTGTTCATCCTGATGAAAGTTGTACAGCCAGCCGGCGTGTTCGGAAAAGAAGGGAATCTGCCGGGTATCGCGCAGATGACTCAGGATTTCCTGGCGCAAGGGCGCATAGCGTTGATCAGCATCCAGTACCGCCTGGGTACGCTTGTTTTGTGCGGCAACCCAGCTGTCTACGGCGGGGTCGTCCAGGCTTTCCAGCCACTGGTGGGTATCGGGGAGGTGGGACATGGGAGAACCAGAAATGCAAACAGGCGACAGCTTAGCATCGACAGCCTGGCTTGCTGCAGCCGCGTGAGGCTTGGCCATTAAGCGGCATCTGTCTTTGGTACGGTAGCAAATTAAAATTTGATGACTATAAGCAAATTTCTAGCGCTCTGATTTAATTGTATTTCATTTAAAATGACCGAATAAAATGACAATATAATCAACAATTGATAATTTGTCATTTAAAATTAGATTTTTAATTAAAGAATTTTGCTGATTTTTAAAATATTTGTTTAATAACAGCTATTGCACAATAGCACTGATGAGTCCTATAAATTCGGTAGAAATTTCTGAATTGATCAGGAAAAAATCTCAGCAAGGAGCTCATCATGAAAAAAGTCATCGCTGCCACCACTTTGGCCTCCCTGCTGCTCGCGCAAGCAGCGTTTGCCTTCTCCGGCACCATCACTTTCCAGGGAGCCATTGTCAAAACCCCCTGCGCCATTCCGGCTGCCACCTGGGTAAGCTATGCGCAAAAACCTGCCAGCTACCGGATGGCACGCCAGGCGGCACCAACCCCCTACTGTGCCGATGCGACGGCCACCCAATCGGTGCAGATCAGCCGCATTGTCACCACTGAGGATCGTGCTGGCGATGTCCGCAACGAGCCGGTCAGAAGCATGGTGACTGTTGTGTATAACTGAGCACGCCTCATGAAACATGCAGATCAGACCAGCCTGCCCTCCCGATTAGTGCAGGCCTGGTTGGCAAGTCAGTGCTGACGAATCCAGCGCGCCACCTTGTCCACCACTTCCGCTTCGATACCGTTATAGCCATGCGCTGCCCACGGCTGGCACGGGTCGCCCTTGTCCATGCCGCCATCCACCAGCAGCAGTTCCTTGCTGCGGGATGATTGCAAGCCATCCATCACCGGCTGGACATTCTGATAAAGCGTCACCTTGCACTGGTCGTGCTGGTGCTGCACCACCAGCACCGGCTGGGTCAGTTGTGGCAGGGCGAGGTCGGCCACACCGCCCCGATCACGGTTGATGGTAGAGGTCAGCACCACGCCATCCACTTTGTCCTGCAGGCGAATGGCGACGGCGGCAGCTGAGGTGGTACCGCGACTGGTGCCTACCAGCCATACCGGCACAGCGGCCCGCTGGCGCAGCTGGGCGATGACCAGCGCAATGTCCTGTGCGTGTTCGGCACTGCTGCGAAAATCCCCCCGGTTGAGATTGTCAGGGTGGTCGGACGGGGCATCCACCACCGCCACCTGAAAGCCCTGCGCGGCCCACTGCTGGCGGGTACGCACCAGGAAATTGCCGGCTCCCGCATGCAGCTGGCCGTCATCCCCCAGCCTGAGCACCCCTTCGCCGCCGGTAAACAGAATCAGGCTGGCCTGCGGTTTGCCTTCCGGTTCCAGCAGCAACATGCGCAGCGTGACTGATGGACGGGTTTGCAGTGTCAGCATCTGTTCCTGTGCCTGCACCGCTCCACAACAGAAGAACAGCAAGGCTGTCAGCAAGTGTTTCATGGTTCCTCCGGCAAGTATCCCGACATGGCGCAGCAGATTCCGGTCAGCGGCACTCAGTCGCTCAATACGCGCTGGAACACATCCAGCACCCGGTCGATGTCGCTGCGGCTGGTCTGCCAGTGCGTCACCAGCCGCATGCGGCCACCCTCGGGCGGATTGACCTTGATGCCGGCTGCAGTCAGCGCGGCCATCAGCTCGCTGACATCAATATCGGCCAGAAAACGGAACCACACCATATTGATGTGGACATCGTCCAGCTCGACTTCGATGCAGGGCATGCCATGCAGGCGCTCGGCCAGATAACGGGCATTGGCATGGTCCTCTCCCAGCCGCTGAGTCATCTCGGTCAGCGCCAGAATGCCCGGCGCGGCCAGCACGCCAGCCTGACGCCAGCCGCCGCCCAGCAGCTTGCGCTTGTAACGGGCACGGGCGATGAAATCGGCCGAACCGGCCAGGATGGAGCCCACCGGCGCGGCCAGTCCCTTGGACAGACAGCACATCACGCTGTCGGCATGGCGGGTGATGTCCTGCACCTCACAGCCAAGATGGACCGCCGCATTGAACACGCGGGCACCATCCAGATGCACCGGCACGCCGTGGCGGCGGGCAATGTCGGCAGTGCGCTGCATGATGTCCAGCGGAATCACCCGGCCATTGCTGTGGGCGTTTTCCAGGCAGATCAGCCCGGTTTGCGGCCAGTGGACGTCGTGGCCCACCCGGATGCGCGCTGCGATTTCATCCGCGTCCATCACCCCCTTGTCACCGGCAATGGTGCGCAACTGCACCCCGGCAATCACCGCCGCGCCGCCGGTTTCGTGCCACACGATATGGCAGTCGTCCCCCAGAATCACCTCGTTGCCGCGCTGACAGTGGGTGAAGATGGCCAGCTGGTTGCCAAAGTTGCCGGTAGGCACAAACAGCGCGGCTTCCTTGCCCAGCAAGCGGGCGGCCAGGTTTTCCAGTTCGGCCACGGTCGGGTCGTCACCATAGACATCGTCACCCACCACGGCATGGGCCATGGCATGACGCATGGCTTGGGTAGGTTGGGTGACGGTATCACTGCGCATATCAATCCACTGCATGCTGTGCTCCTGCAAATGAAAGCGGCGGCCACATGGGCCGCCGTGTAGGGAAATGCCAGATCAGGCCTTGCCTGATTGTGCCAGCAAACTGCTTGCCGGGGGTGATACACAAATTGTCGGCGTCACTCCATCAGGCTATTCGATAGGCCTGCTTCAAGGCGCTCACACGGCGCTGGGCCGCCTGCATGGCGGTGTGCGTCATGGAGATGTCGCTGCCGCACTGGCAGCGCAGGCTGTGGTCGGGGGAGAGGGATTTCAGATGATGGCGGTTTTCATGACCGCAGGCCACGCAGGCAATCACCACGGTGGCGTTGTAGTGCTTGTCCAGATCGATATCGAAACTCGGGTGCTTCATGGGGAACTCCCTTGAGATCACTCAGGCCGGCCCGGATCAGAGGAATGCCGACATGCATTCGTGACGGACCTATGCAGAAGAATAGGAAAGCATGCGGAAAGTTCCAGTAAATCAGCTGCTTGCTTTTTTCCGGGCAAACACTGGTCAGCCCCGGCGCTCTTGGTTATGCTTGGCCGTTTTTTGGTTCCGGATATACAGCAGATGTCGCACGACGCAGATCTTGACCGCCGCTTTGGCGGTATTGGCCGCCTGTATGGCCCCGATGCACTCAGCCGCTTTCAGGCAGCCCATGTCTGTGTGGTGGGGGTGGGTGGTGTGGGTTCCTGGGCGGTGGAGGCGCTGGCCCGCAGCGCAATCGGCCGCCTGACGCTGATTGATCTGGACAATATTGCCGAATCCAACACCAACCGCCAGCTGCCGGCGCTGGACCCGCACTACGGCATGGCCAAGGTGACGGCGCTGGCCGAACGCGTGCGCGCCATCAACCCGGCCTGCGTGGTGCAGGAAATCGAGGACTTCGTGACCGAAGACAATCTGGATGCCATGCTGGGCCAGGGCTTCGACTTCATCATCGACTGCATCGACAATCTGCGGGTCAAGACTGCCATGGCCGCCTGGTGCGTGCGCCGTCGCCAGCCGTTCATCGTGTCCGGCGGTGCCGGTGGCCAGATGGACCCGACCCTGATCAAGCTGGCCGACCTGGGCGAGGTGACTTACGACCCGCTGTTGTCCAAGCTGCGCTATAACTTGCGCCGCTATCACGGTTTTCCGCGCGATGCCGGCAAGAAGCTGCATGTTCCCTGCGTGTTTTCTACCGAACAGCTGGTTTATCCCGACACGCAAAGCTGCGATGCCGACAGCAGCCGTGGCCCGCAGGGCCTGTCCTGCGCCGGCTTTGGTGCCGGCATGGTGGTGACCGCCAGCTTCGGGCTGGTGGCGGTTTCCCATGCGCTGAAACAACTGGCCAAGCCGCCAAAGAAGCGCTGAACCGCGCCGACTCAAATATGCAAAAAGACCTCCATGCGGAGGCTTCAGATTATTGACAAACCCCTCTCGCTTTCTGGAAGGAAAGCGGGGCTCCCTTGCAGGGCAAGGGCGGGGGGATTGGGAATAGATGGGAAGGCTGCGGAATCAATTACTCAGTCGGAAGGCCCGGCTTCGCCGGGTCCAGTGCAATCGAACCAAATAACTTTGTCAGCAGCCTGAGGCCTCCATACGGAGGCCTTTTTTGTGTCAGTTGCCTGATCAGTTGGCGATCAGCTTTTCCACCTTGGCAGCACGTTCGCCCGGAGCCGGGTGGCTGGCCAGCATGCTGCTGTCGTTGCCGTACAGCTCGGCCAGCTTGCGCAGGGCCGACGGTGCGCCTTGCACATTGTAGTTGTGGCGCTTGAGGAAGCCCACGCCATAGGCATCGGCATCGCTTTCCTGCGATTGCGAGAACTGGGCGTTGACGATGGCTTCGGCAAAGTTGCCCAGATCGGACTCGCTCAGGGCCACGGCAGTGCTGTTGCCGCTGCTGCCGGCTGCCTTGCGTGCTGCGGAGGCAGAGTAAGCCAGTTGCATGGCTTTCTTGGTATGGCCCAGTTTCACGTGGCCGATTTCATGGCCAATGACGAAACGCACCTGGTCGTCATCCATCTTGTCCAGCAGGCCGCTATACACACGTACCGTGCCATCGGCCATGGCGAAGGCGTTGACGTCCTTGGTCTGGTAAACCTTGAAGTTGAGCTTGGTGCCGTCTTCGCTGTCCAGACCCTTGACGATCTTGGCCAGGCGCTTGCCATAAGCGCTGGAAGGCGGAGCAACCTTGTTCTTCTTGTCCATGGCGGCGCTGGATTCAGCCGCCAGGTTCTTCACGTCAGCGTCGCTGAGCGTGGCAGCCTTGAGCAGGTCGCTGCCCGAGCTGAGCATGCCGTTGAGGTCGAAAGCCTGGGCGGTGCCAGACAGGGACAGTGCAAAAACGAGAGCAAGGGGCAATTTTTTCATATCAAAATTCCTTTTTTAAAAGCGCCATCATGCTAACGTAATTTAGCAAAAATTAACATACTGCCTGATTCCGCCAGCTTGCGGGCAAGAAAAAGCCCCGCTTTGCATCAGCGGGGCTGGGGACCAGGCATTGGCTGCATCAAGCCAGCAGGCAGGAACTCTGGCTCTGCTCACTGATACGGCGCAGCTGGATGGTTTCCTTGCTGCAACGGTCCTCGGCCTGCGGGCAGCGGGTACGGAACACGCAGCCAGACGGCGGGTTGATCGGGCTGGGCAGATCGCCTTGCAGGATCTGGATCACCTTGTTTTTCTCCAGCTTCGGGTCCGGAATGGGGATGGCCGACAGCAAGGCGCGGGTGTAAGGGTGGGCAGGCGCATCGTACAAGGCATGCTTTTGCGCCAGCTCCATCTCGCGGCCCAGATACATCACCAGGATGCGGTCGGAGATATGCTTCACCACCGCCAGGTCGTGGGCGATGAAGATCAGCGCCAGGCCCATCTCGCGCTGCAACTCTTTCAGCAGGTTGATGATCTGCGCCTGGATCGACACGTCCAGCGCCGATACCGGTTCGTCGCAGATGATCAGCTTGGGCTCCAGAATCAGCGCGCGGGCAATGCCGATACGCTGGCACTGGCCACCGGAAAATTCGTGCGGATAGCGGTTGATCATCTGCTCGCGCAGGCCCACCTTGCGCATCATGCTGCGCACGCGCTGCATGATGTCCTCGGCGGACAGCTCCGGCTTGTGCACGCGCAGCGGTTCGCCAATGATCTGCGCCACGGTCATGCGCGGGTTGAGCGAGGCCAGCGGATCCTGGAAGATCATCTGGATATCCTTGCGCACTGCATGCCAGTCCTTGTCGCTGCCACGGGTGAGGTCCTTGCCCATCCACACGATTTCACCAGCGGTGGCCGGAATCAGGTTGAGGATGGCGCGCGACAGGGTGGACTTGCCACAGCCGGACTCGCCCACCACACCCAGGGTTTCACCGGCGTAGAGGTCGAAGCTGACCCCGTCTACCGCCTTGAGCGTGCGCCTGGCGCTCCACGGCCAGCGGCCGTCGCCCTTCACCTGAAAATGCACTTTGACATCACGTACCGACAGAATCGGCTGCTTGGCTTGTTCAGACATGTGCCACCTCCTGTGCGGCCAGCTGCAATTCGGCTACCGGCTTGTGACAGGCGCGCAGCACCTGCGGATTGCTGGTGCTGGCAGCCAGTGCCGGCAGCTCGTCGGCGCAGCGGCTGCTGGCATGGGTGCAACGCTCGGAGAACGGGCAGCCCTTGGGCATGTGCGCCATATTGGGCGGATTACCCGGAATGCTCACCAGCTCGCTGCCGTCGTGGTCCAGCCGGGGCAAGGCACCCAGCAGGCCGATGGTGTAGGGATGGCTGGGCTGATAGAAGATGTTGTCCGCCGTACCGTATTCCATGACGCGGCCGCCATACATCACCATCACTTTTTCGCACAGGCCGGCCACCACGCCCAGATCGTGGGTGATCATCACGATGGAGGTGCCAAAGTCACGCTGCAGGTCTTTGAGCAGAGTGAGGATCTGCGCCTGTACCGTCACGTCCAGCGCAGTGGTGGGTTCGTCGGCAATCAGCACTTCCGGTTCGCACAGCAGGGCCATGGCAATCATCACCCGCTGGCGCATGCCGCCGGAGAATTCGTGCGGATACATATTGATGCGACGGGCGGCTTCCGGAATGCGCACTGCGTCCAGCAGCTCGATGGCGCGCTTTTTCGCATCGCGGCGGCTGATGCCCTTGTGCAGCTCCAGTACCTCGGTCATCTGGCGCTCTACCGTCAGATAGGGGTTGAGCGAGGTCATCGGGTCCTGGAAGATCATTGCCAGCCGGTCGCCACGGATGCGGTTGAGCTCGGTCGGGCTCATGGCCAGCAGGTTCTGGCCCTGGTACAGCGCCTCACCGGTGGTTTTGCCGTTACGCGCCAGCAGGCCCATCATGGCCAGCACGGTCTGGCTCTTGCCGGAACCGGATTCGCCGACGATGCCGAGGGTCTGGCCTTTTTCCAGCTCGAAGCTGACGCCGTTGACGGCGCTGACCACGCCGTCGTTGGTCTGGAACTGTACGCCCAGATTACTTACTTTCAATAGACTCATCTGTTGCTACCTCAACGATCTTTCGGATCGAGCGCATCGCGCAGGCCGTCGCCGATATAGTTGGCGCAATACAGGGTGACCGACAGCATGCCGGCCGGGAACAGCAGAATCCACGGGCTGGCATCCATCACCCCGGCCCCGTCCTGGATCAGCACACCCCAGCTGGTCATCGGCTCCTGCACCCCCAGGCCCAGGAAGGACAACACCGATTCGGTGAGGATCACACCCGGCACGGTGACGGTGGTGTAGATCACCACGATGCCCAACAGATTGGGCACAATATGGCGGAAGATGATCTTGGGCGTGGACACGCCAATGGCGTGGGCCGCCTCGACATATTCCTTGGACTTGATGGCCAGTGTCTGGCCGCGCACCACCCGTGCCATGTCCATCCAGGAGAACACGGTAATGGTGAGCACCACCAGGTAGAAGTCGCGGCCCAGCAGGGTCACCATCAGGATGGCAATCAGCAGATAGGGCACGGCATACATCATGTCGACGATACGCATCATCAGCGCATCCACCTTGCCGCCCATGAAACCGGCCGTCGCACCCCAGACAATGCCCAGCGCCACCGAGGCAATGGTGGCCAGTGCGCCCACCATCAGCGAAATGCGTCCGCCAATCAGGCAGCGCACCAGCAGGTCACGCCCCAGTGCATCGGTACCGAACCAGTGAGTATTCACCAGCGTCGGGGAGATGCCCATCGCATCCCAGTCAGTGTCTTCATAAGTGTGTGGCAGCACCATCGGCCCGAACACACAGGCCAGGGTGATGAAGGCCAGTACGATCAGGCTGAGCACAGCCGCCTTGTTACGGAAAAAGCGCAACCGCGCATCACGCCACAGGCTGCGGCCTTCTACGGCGGCATCGGTGAGGCCATTGTCCAGCGCTGCCGTCATGGCTTTCTGTTTGCTTTGCATCATGATTTTGCTCCCGCTCAGTAGCGAATCTTCGGGTCCAGCAGCGCATAGGCCAGATCCACGAGCAGGTTGAGAACAACGGTAATCACCGTCACCAGCACCACCAGGCCAAGTACCAGCGTGTAGTCGCGGTTGGCGGCACCATTGACGATGAGCTTGCCAAGGCCGGGCAGGCCGAACACGGTTTCGGTCACCACCGCAGCGGTGATGGAGGAAATGGCCAGCGGGCCGATTACCGACACCACCGGCATCAAGGCCGGCTTGAGCGCATGGCGCAGCACGATGGTGCGCATGGGCAGGCCCTTGGCGCGGGCGGTACGGATGAAGTTGCTGCCCAGCACCTCGATCATGCTGCCGCGCATCACGCGGCCGATGGTGGAAATGTTGATGAACACCAGCAGGGCCATCGGCAGCACCATGTAGCGCAGCGAGAAATCATCCCAGCCGCCAGCGGGCAGCCACTCCAGGCCGATGGCAAACACCATCACCAGCACCGGGCCCAGCACGAAGGACGGAAAGGCGCCACCGATATTGCCCAGCAACATCACCAGATAGTCGATGATGCTGTTCTGGCGCAGTGCGGCCACAATGCCCAGCGCCACGCCGATGAACAGGGAAATCACGATGGCACCGCCACCGATGGCGGCAGACACCGGCAGGGCCTTGCCCACCAGATCGTTCACGCTCCAGTCGGCATAACGGAAGGAAGCACCCAGATCGCCCTGCAACAGGCTCTTGATGTAATACAGGTATTGCTGCCACAGCGGCAGGTCGAGATGGTACTTGGCCTGCAGATTGGCCAGCACGGCGGCAGACACCTTGCGCTCCCCGTCAAACGGGCCGCCCGGGGTCAGGTGCAGCAGCAGATAGCAAACGGTAATGACGGCCAGCAGTGTGGGAATGGTCGCCAGCACGCGTCGGAAAGTATAGGACCACATGGGGATACTCCAGCCAGGCTCGTCCGCCAGCGCAGCACACGTCTTGTGAACATGGCTGTACGGCAAGGCGCGCCGGCATGATGCGCTACATCACAAGCCGGATGTCCGTCTGGCGGACATCCGGCCTCTGTTCAACCGGGGGCCGCAGCCCCCTCCTCTTGCATCACTCAGTCAAGCGCAAGGCTTAGTGCTGGATGATGTAGAGGTCCTTGCCGCGGTAGCGGTCCATCGGGTTCTTGCCGTAGCCACCCACATAGGACTTCACCAGACGCGGTGCGGTGTATTGCAGCAGCGGGATCATCGGATAGTCATCCATGATCATCTTCACAGCCTGGGTGAACAGTTGCTTGCGCTTGGCCTGATCGGTGGTATCGCTACCCTGCTTGATCAGTGCTTCGGCCTTGGCATTGCAGTTCTTGTTGTCGTTCTGGTCGTTGTCACACTGCACCAGCGCGAGGAAGGTGGTGGCGTCGTTGTAGTCAGCCACCCAGCCGTTACGGGCGATCTGGTAATCGGCATCGTGACGCTTCTTCAGCAGCACCTTGAACTCCAGGCTTTCCAGCTCGGTATTCAGGCCCAGCTTGGATTTCCATTCGGAAGCGGCAAAGATCGCCATCTTCTTGTGGTAGTCACTGGTGTTGTAGGCAAACTTCAGCTTGGTGCCAGGCTGTACACCGGCCTGGGCCAGCAGCTTCTTGGCCTCTTCCACCCGCTTGGCCATCGGCCATTTTGCCCAGTCGTAGCTGGTGACATCGGCACCGGCAGTACCGGCCACGATGGCGCTGTAGGCCGGAGCCTGACCGTCGGCAGTCACTTTCTTGGCCAGGATGTCACGGTCGATCACCATGGACAGTGCCTTGCGCACGCGCACGTCTTTGAGCAGCGGGTCCTTGTTGTTCAGCGAGTAGTAACGCAGGCCCAGGAAAGGTGCATTGCGGATTTCCTTCGGATACTGGGTCTTGTACTTGTCGTAAGTGCCGGACGGCAGTTCCAGTACCCAGTCGTTTTCGCCGGATTCATACAGCTTCACGTCGGCGTTGTGGTCTTCGATCGGCAGATAGGTGATCTTGCCCAGCTGCACGTTCTTCACGTCCCAGTACTGGGCGTTCTTTTCCACCACCACCTTGCTGTTGACCTGCCAGTCCTTCAGCGCAAAAGCGCCGTTGGATACCATCTTGCCCGGCTTGGTCCAGTCCTTGCCGAACTTGTCGATGGTAGCCTTGGGCAGCGGAGCCAGCTGGGTATTGGCTACCAGCGACGGCATGAACGGTACCGGGTACGGGGTTTGTACTTCCAGCGTGTACTTGTCCACGGCCTTCACGCCCAGCGCAGAAGCGGGCTTCTTGCCTTCGGTGATTTCCTTGCCGTTGAGGATGAAGATGCCGTAGGTAGAGGCATAGGGAGATGCCGTCTTGGGCTCGACAAAACGCTGCCAGCCATAGACGAAATCGCTCGCGGTCACCGCGGAACCATCCGACCACTTGGCATTCTTGCGCAGCTTGAATACCCAGGTGGTGGGGCTGGTCTGCTTCCAGGACTCGGCCACACCCGGCACAACCTTGCCAAAGCTGTCGGTGGCGGTGAGGCCTTCAAACAGGTCGGCGGTAATGGTGTTGGCCGGAACCGATTCGGCCAGTACCGGGTCCAGCGACTCGGGCTCGGAACCGGTATTGCGGGTGAGTTCCTGTTTGGCAGCCAGTTTGACACCAGCCGGTACCTGCGCGGCCAGCGCCAGGCCAGAGCAAGCAGCCAGCGCCAGTGCCACTGCGGATGCGGTAATACGGAGCGATTTATTGTGATGCATTCGCCTATTCTCCTGTTCTGTAGAGCCCCGCTTATTGCGGGTGTGTAATTGGCCCGGATTATGTCCGGCATTTTCCGTTTGACTGTCCGAAACGGACGGGAAATTATGCGCCAGCGCTTTTGCAATTCTCAAGCCTCACCAGAAACAATATGACAATCGTTTTGCAAAATCCGTGTCATTTCAACGACTAGGCCTTAATTTCCAGCATTTTTGCGCAATATTTCCGCAGTAACAGCAACTATTCTCACCCAGCCCATGAGTAATGGTATTGGCAGGTATTAATATCTTGCATGCATGGCTTATTTAACAGGCAGTCCAGCCCCCTCCCCGCGCCAATATGGGCGATTTAGCCATCCGGCATTAATTGCCTGCGTATTCAGGCCGTGCCGTCACGGGTAGTCAGCGGCGTAATAAGCCGCAACGCCTTTAAATACGCGGCTTTCATTACAGCCTGTAAATAGGGCCAGTCTTTGCTCAGAGACGGACGGATTGCCCGACAACCCGGCAATACCAATAAAAAAAGCTCCCTTACGGGAGCTTTTTCGACTCTGGCCAAGCGGGACTGACTTCAGTCTTGCATGCGCCAGTGGATGGCCTCGCCGGCACGCAGCGGCACCAGCACATCGTCGCCATAGGCCAGCTCGGCCGGCACGGTCCAGCTTTCCTTCACCAGGGAAATGGTGTCGGCATTGGGGGCCAGGCCATAGAAAGCCGGGCCGTTCAGGCTGGCAAAGGCTTCCAGCTTGTCCAGCGCGCCGGCCGCTTCGAAGGCTTCCGCATATAGTTCGATGGCGGCATTGGCGGTGTACATGCCGGCACAGCCGCAGGAAGCTTCCTTGGCGTGACGGGCATGCGGTGCGCTGTCGGTGCCAAGGAAGAACTTGGCCGAACCGGAGGTGGCCGCGGCGACCAGCGCCTGGCGGTGCAGCTCGCGCTTGAGTACTGGCAGACAGTAATGATGCGGACGGATGCCACCAACGAAGATGGCATTGCGGTTCATCAGCAGATGATGCGCGGTGATGGTGGCGGCAATATTGTCCGGCGCGCTGGCCACATATTCGGCGGCATCCTTGGTGGTGATGTGTTCGAACACCACGCGCAGGGACGGCAGGCGGGCCAGCAGCGGCTGGAAGACCTGTTCGATGAACACGGCTTCGCGGTCGAAGATGTCGATGGCGGAATCCGTCACTTCACCATGCACCAGCAGCGGCATGCCGCATTCGGCCATGGCTTCCAGCGCCGGCATGGCTTTATCAATGCTGCTGACACCAAAGTCGGAATTGGTGGTGGCACCGGCCGGATACAGCTTGATGCCATGCACGAAACCGCTGGCGCGCGCCTTGCGCACTTCTTCAGCACTGGTGTTGTCGGTGAGGTAAAGCGTCATCAGCGGTTCGAAGCGGCTGCCGGCCGGCAGTGCGGCCAGAATGCGCTCACGGTAGGCGGCGGCAGCTTCCACCGTGGTCACCGGCGGTTTCAGGTTCGGCATGATGATGGCACGGCCCATCTGGCGGGCGGTGTCGGGCAGTACGGCAGCCAGGGCTGCGCCATCGCGCAGGTGCAGGTGCCAGTCGTCGGGGCGGATCAGGGTCAGTGTCGTCATGCGCTCGGGCTCTATGTCGGGTCTATGTCTGGGCTGGCAGTATCGGTTGCGGTCAGGCTTACTTGCGACGCAGCACCATGCGGAACTTGCCTTCCGCCGTGGTGGTGGACTCCAGCAGGGCATTGCCGGTCTGGCGGCAAAAAGCCTCGAAATCCTTGGGTGCACCGGCATCGGTGGCAATCACTTCCAGCACGGTACCGCTTGCCATATCGGCCAGCGCCTTCTTGGCGCGCAGGATGGGCAAGGGACAGTTGAGGCCGGACAGGTCAATCAGGCGGTCGGGAGTCATGGGGCGTGTCGCTCAGTCTTTACGTTACAATGCAGAGGTGAAGGCAGTATTCTACCGGCTATCCATCCGAGTAGTTTACGCCACCCGTCAAGCCCTTCCCAAATCGGAATGCCCGCCATGTGCGTGATTGCTTTTGCCTACAAGATGCCCGGCCTGGGCCAGCTGGTTTTGCTGGCCAACCGCGACGAATACTATGCCCGCCCGGCCGCAGCGCTGGACTGGTGGGAAGGCCATACCGATACCCTTGGCGGGCGCGACCTGCAAGCCGGTGGCAGCTGGCTGATGGTGGATGGCCGTGGCCGCTTTGCCGCGCTGACCAACTTCCGCGAAGGCTATGGCAAGAGCGGGGAACGCTCGCGCGGCGAGCTGGTCCAGCGCTTTGTCACCGGCGATGACGACCCGTTTGCCTTTGCCGACTGGCTGCGCGACAACCACCAGCACTATGCACCGTTCAACCTGCTGTACGGCAAGGTGGACGACCTGTTCCACTTTCACAGTCGTGGCGCACGCATTGCCCGGGTGACACCCGGCATTCATACCTTGTCCAATGCCACGCTGGACACCCCATGGTTCAAGAGCGAACGCCTGGCCGAGCACTTGCGCGGCCTGCGCCGTCCGCCCGGCGAGGACGAAGCCTTTGCCTGGCTGGCCGATGCCACCGCGGCCGGGCCGGGCCAGTTGCCCAACACCGGGGTGGGGCTGGCGCTGGAAAAGGTGTTGTCGCCGGTTTTCATTCAGGGCCGCGATTACGGCACCCGCGCATCGATGCTGCTCAACGTATCGGCCCGTGGTGATGTAAGCTTGTCCGAACTTTCCTGGGGGTTGGCCGGCCGCGAAGCCGGTCGCCGCCGTTATACCATCCGGCCGGGGCAAATCCAGCACCCGGCCAAGCCTTGAGCAGGAGATGTGCGTGAATCTGTCCCGATTTGGTCTGGCCCTGGCCGGACTGCTGCTGGCCCTGGCTGCCCAGGCCAGCGAATACAACAAGGGCTTCAACAACACCAACTACGCGCTGGAAGACGTAAAGCCCTGGGAAGAAGGCAAATACAGCATTCCGGCTTACCCGACGGCACCGGACTGGATCGGTTTTTATGTCGGCCCGGAAGTGGCCAACAAATACTTTGCCGACAGCAAGAGCATGACGGTGGGTGAAGATGGCGTGGTACGGCTGATCCTGCGCGTGCAAAGCCCGGCCGGTGCCGAGAACCTCAGCGTGGAAGGCATCCAGTGCAGTGCCAATACCTACCGCAGCTATGCTTTTGGCGACAGCATCAACAAACGCTGGATTGAATCCATGCGCGAGGAATGGCGCAAGATTGAATACGATGACAAGGCCCGTCGCGCCCTGCGCGAGGACCTGTGTGTAGAGAAGACTGCACCGAAATCTGCCGAACAGGCGGTCAAGCTGCTGCGTGCCGCGCCCTGGCGCTGAAGCAGCGGCGCTGAAAAGCTGACGCCCTGCCACAGGGCGATGCCTGGCTGTTACGGCCTGTGTCGCCCTGCCTGCACCAGCGCGGTGCATTCGTCATGACAAGCAAGTGAAATTGCGGTATCAATAAGGCTTTCCCCCATCTGGCCGTATTGTGTCTTCACCTGCCCCCTCCCCGCGCAGCGCCCTGGCGCTGGCCCAGTTCAAGATCCTGCTTTCCGCACTCGGTTTTGGCAGCATGGCCATTCTGGCGCGCTTTGCCTACGCCGATGGCGTGTCCACGCCCAGCCTGCTGTTCCTGCGTTTTTTCCTGGCTGGCATCCTGCTGCTGCCTTGGGTGTTATGGAAGAAGCTGCCGTGGCCACGCGGCCGGGCGCTGCTGGTGCTGATCGCCATGGGCAGCATGGGCTATGCCGGCATGGCCGCCTGTTATTTTTCCGGCCTGCACTATGCCAGCGCCGGCACCATCGCCCTGCTGCTCTACCTGTTTCCTGCCATCGTGCTGGTGCTGTCCACCCTGTTGCTGGGAGAACGCTTTAGCAGCAGACGCCTGCTGGCGCTGGCACTGGCGCTGGGCGGGCTGGTGATCACCATCGGTCTGGAACTCTCCGCCCAGCCGCTGGGACTGCTGCTGGGTCTGGGTTCGGCCATCATCTATTCGCTATACATCCTGGCCGGCAGCCGTTACACCAGCGATTGCGATCCGCTGACCTCCGCTTGCGTGGTGGTGTTTTCCGCTGCCAGTTGCTACGGGGTGTATCTGGCCAGTACCGGTTTTCACGGCCCGGCCAGCCTGCACGGCTGGCTATCGGTATTGGGCATTGCCTGTCTTGGCACAGTGGCGGCACTGGCACTGTTCCTGTCCGGACTGGCCAAAACCGGTGCCACCCAGGCCTCGCTGATTTCCACCGCCGAACCGGTGGTCACCATCCTGCTGGCCTGGCTGTTACTGGGCGAACCGCTGGGCTGGAGCCAGGTGCTGGGTGGCGGGCTGATTCTGGCAGCGGTGGTATTGATCAGCCGCGAAGCACGGCCGGAGCAGGTGCAACTGACCGAGCTGCATGACTGAAACCGGACGATACCAAGGGAACATCAATGAAATACGGTCTGACCGGCCTGCTGCTGGCAGGGCTGTGCAGCAGCATGTCGCTGGCTGCCAGCGACAGCTGCCAGAATGCCACGACGCAGACGGACATGAATGTCTGCGCGGCCAAGGCGCATGACCTGGCGGATACACAGCTGAACAGCCTCTACAAACAGTACCGCCAGCGCCTGGCTGCCGACGACCAGCAACGGCTGACTGTTGCCCAGCGTGCCTGGATAGGCTACCGGGATGCTGCTTGTCGTTTTGAAACCGCCCAGGTCAGTGGTGGCAGCATCTTCCCGACCATCTGGTTGCAGTGCCTGACCGGCAAGACGGAGACACGCATCAAGGAGCTGCAAAAACTGATGCAATGCAAGGAAGGCGACCTGGACTGCCCGTCATTGCAATAAAACGCTACACGGCATGGCGGAAGATGCCGGTGGCTCAGGCACCTGCCTTCCAGTGCCCGCTCTTGCCACCTTCTTTTTCCTGCAACTGCACGGCAGATATCACCATGCCACGGTCCACCGCCTTGCACATGTCGTAAATGGTGAGCAGGCCGACGCTGGCTGCGGTAAGGGCTTCCATTTCCACCCCGGTCTGGCCGCTGCACTCGGCAGTCACGGTAATACCGACACTGCTGGCGGCTTCGTCCAGCGCAAATTCAACAGCCACGCGGGTGAGCGCAATCGGGTGGCACAGCGGAATCAGGTCGGCAGTGCGCTTGGAAGCCATGATGGCGGCGATGCGGGCAATGCC
This sequence comes from Aquitalea pelogenes, assembly GCF_041914625.1. Taxonomy (NCBI): domain Bacteria; kingdom Pseudomonadati; phylum Pseudomonadota; class Betaproteobacteria; order Neisseriales; family Chromobacteriaceae; genus Aquitalea; species Aquitalea pelogenes. The sequence continues at coordinate 107,069 of NZ_JAYSDA010000002.1, forward strand.
CAGCACGTCGCCCTTTTTATGATTGCCATCGCGGATCAGGGCCAAGGTGGCAGGCAGCATGCGGATACTGCCCTGCGCCACCGCACGGCGACGGGTGACCTCTTTGTCACCCACGTCCACCATGTGGGCCTGGCCACTGGCGTCGAAATGAGTCAGTCCGGACATCAAAACCTCCAGCAAGCGGCAGCACTGACTGCCATCTGATTTGAATGGCTGGCAGTGTGCGGCTATCGGATCAATTTGCCAATCAGCCAGAAGAGGGAGAGCAACAGCCCCAGACCGCCCGTCCATTTGCACAGCCGCAGGCTGAGCTGGAGGTAGCACGGGTTGCGGGTGAGGGCATAGCAGATGGCCGCCCAGCCAAACGCCAGGATGATGACAATCGCCCACAGCCGCCACCACAGCATGCTTACACCGCCTCGGGCAGACGATGGAAGCTGGACGGGGCGTCCAGCGGGTCGACAAAGCTGGCGTATTCCCAGGCATCCGGGGTTTCCAGCAGTTTGCGCAGCAGCTTGTTGTTCATCGCATGGCCGGATTTATGGCCGGAGAAGGCAGCAATCAGCGGGTGGCCGACAATGTAGAGGTCGCCGATGGCGTCCAGAATCTTGTGTCGCACGAATTCATCGGGGAAGCGCAGGCCTTCCGGATTGAGCACGTATTCATCATCAATCACGATGGCGTTATCCAGGCTGCCGCCCAAGCCCAGTCCATGCTGGCGCATGTATTCCACTTCATGCATGAAGCCGAAGGTGCGGGCGCGGCTGATTTCATCCAGATAAGAGCTGCTGGCAAAGTCGATTTCGACTTTTTGCGGTGCCAGATTGAAAGCCGGGTGATTGAATTCGATGGACAGGGTGATCTTGAAACCGTCCAGCGGGTCCAGCCTGACCCATTTGTCGCCTTCGACGATTTCCACCGGCTGTTTCACCCGGATGAAGCGTTTGGGCACGGACTGCTCGACCACACCAGCACTTTGCAGCAGGTAAATGAAGGGGGCGGCGGAGCCATCCATGATGGGGATTTCCGCCGCCGTCACCTCGACGACAAGGTTGTCGATGCCAAAGCCGGCAAAGGCTGACATCAAATGCTCGATCGTGCCGACACGCACGCCGGTGTCTGTCACCAGCGTGGAGGAGAGGCGCGTGTCGTTGACGAGCGCAGGCTCGACTTTCACATCCACCGGCTCGGGCAAGTCGGTTCGGCGAAAGACGATGCCGGTGTCGGGCGCTGCCGGCAGCAGGGTGAGTTTCACCCGCTCGCCAGAATGCAAGCCGACACCTGTGGCGCTGATCGCTTGTTTTAGCGTGCGCTGGAATATCATGTGAAGCTCTCAGGCAATCGGGAAAACCCGATTCTAGCACAGGCTTTCGCCATGCTTTATTGATTGCTCGTCACACGTTAATAGTATTTAACTATTTATCCTGACAGACCTTTCTTAATCTGCCTGCTTGCGCAGGAAGGCCGGAATATCATAGCTGTCGCTCACTTCCGGGTTGGAGAAGTCGGTGGACGGCGCAGCGCGGCGACGGCCCTGACGCATGATGGCCGGGGTATCGAAATCGTCGTAGTTGATGACTTCCACCGCACGGTCGTCGGTGCCGGTCTTGACGATCTTGATGTACTCCGGACGCTCTTCGCGTACCGGCTTTTGCTGACCCAAGCCGGTGGCAATCAGGGTGACACGGATGGTGTCTTCCGGCATTTCTTCCACTTCGGCGGTACCGAACTTGATTTGTGCATCTTCGTCGGCGTACTGACGGATGATGCCCATGATTTCGCGGTATTCGCTCATCTTCAGGCAACCCGGTGCGGTGGAAATGTTCACCAGCACGCCACGTGCGCCTTCCAGGGTGATGTTGTCCAGCAGCGGGCTGGCCACGGCTTGCTCGGCGGCCACGCGGGCACGGTCGATGCCGGAGGCGTAGGCAGAACCCATCATGGCCAGGCCCATTTCACCCATCACGGTGCGTACGTCGGCAAAGTCGACGTTGATCAGGCCGGGGCAGGTAATCACTTCGGCGATACCGGCCACTGCGCCCTTGAGCACGTCGTCGGCAGCACGGAAGGCTTCACGCATGGTCACATCGTCGCCCAGTACTTCCATCAGCTTTTCGTTGGGGATGACGATCAGCGAGTCAACATGCTTTTTCAGGTCTTCGATACCGCTCTGGGCCACTTTCAGGCGCTTGCCTTCGTGCTCGAACGGACGGGTGACCACGCCTACGGTCAGGATGCCCAGTTCCTTGGCCACTTCAGCCACCACCGGGGCAGCACCGGTACCGGTACCACCGCCCATGCCGGCAGTCACGAACACCATGTTGGCGCCACGCAGGGCGTCGGCAATGCGTTCGCGGTCTTCCAGCGCGGCGCTGCGGCCCACTTCCGGGTTGGCACCGGCACCCAGACCACGGGTCAGGTTGTTGCCCAGTTGCAGTTTCTGCGGCGACTTGTTGCGCTGCAGGGATTGCGCGTCGGTATTGGCGCAGATGAATTCAACGCCATGCACATGGCTGCTGATCATGTTGTCGATGGCATTGCAACCGCCGCCACCTACACCGATCACTTTGATCACAGCCGCGTTGGCGGTCTCTTGCATTACTTCAAAAACCATTCCGCTCATTTGCCTCTCCTCAAGTTTAAGATGAGCTTGCATTCCACTATTTACTGCTGCCCGAAAAACAAAAATCACAGCAGCGGCCACCCGGCCGCCGTTGCTTAGAAATTACCGGCGAACCAGGCCTTCATGCGGCCAAACAGCTGCCCCACACCCGCGCTTTCCACTTTGGGTCCGCTATGGGTCTGGATCTGGTCCTTGCCGTACAACAACAGGCCGACACCGGTCGAGAAACGTGGCGTCTTCACCACCTCGGCCAGGCCGCCTACATACTTGGGCACGCCCACGCGTACCGGCATGTGGAACACTTCTTCGGCCAGTTCCACCATGCCCGGCATCAGGCTGGCACCGCCGGTCAGCACGATGCCGGAGGACAGCAAGTCCTCGAAGCCGCTGCGGCGCAGTTCCTGCTGTACCAGCTGGAACAGCTCTTCCACCCGTGGTTCCACCACTTCGGCCAGCGTGGCGCGCGACATCTGGCGCGGCCCGCGCTCACCCACACCCGGTACTTCGATCATCTGGCCCGGATCGGCCATGCTCACCAGTGCCACGGCATGCTGGATCTTGATGTCTTCCGCTTCCTTGGTAGGCGTGCGCAGCGCCATGGCGATGTCGTTGGTGATCTGGTCACCGGCAATCGGAATCACCGCGGTATGACGGATGGCACCGTTGGCATACACGGCGATGTCGGTGGTGCCGCCACCGATGTCGATCAGGCATACGCCCAGGTCTTTTTCGTCTTCCGACAGCACGGCAATGGCCGAGGCCATCGGTTGCAGCACCAGGTCGGACACTTCCAGACCGCAGCGACGCACGCATTTGGTGACGTTTTGCGCGGCAGACACCGCGCCGCTGACGATGTGTACCTTGGCTTCCAGGCGCACACCGCTCATGCCCAGCGGTTCGCGCACGCCTTCCTGGCCGTCGATGCTGTATTCCTGGGTGAGGATGTGCAGCACCTGGTGGTCCGGCGGGATGGTGACGGCGCGTGCGGTTTCAATCACGCGGTCGATGTCCATCTGGGTGACTTCGCGGTCCTTGATGGCCACCATGCCGTGCGAGTTGATGCTCTTGATGTGCGAACCGGCAATCCCGGCAAACACCTCGTGAATCTTGCAGTCGGCCATCAGTTCGGCCTCCTCCAGTGCACGCTGGATGGCCTGCACGGTGGATTCGATATTCACCACCATGCCGCGCTTCAGACCACGTGACGGGGTCTGGCCCATACCGATGATGTTGAGCTGGCCGTCATCCAGGACCTCCGCGACAATCGCCACGATCTTGGACGTTCCGATGTCCAGGCCGACCAGCATGTTCTTGCTTTCCTTAGGTTTGCTCACCTGTCGCTCCAGCTAGGTATTACTTTTTCACTTGTGCCGGCGGCGCCTTGTAATCAGGCATCCGTACGGCAAATCCATTGGGGTAGCGCATGTCCACGTAATCGATGTGGTACGGCAGCGCTGCCAGTTCGTTTTTCCAGTACAGGGCGAATCGCTCCACCCGCAAATCCACATCGCCCCGGCCCAGGTCCAGCTTGATGCCGTTATCCAGGTCCACTTGCCAGGCCCGACGCGGTGACAGCCAGATTTCCTGCGGGGCCAGCCCCGTCGGTTTCAGTCCCTGACGCAAACGCGCCAGCATGGCTGTCATGTCCTTTTCTGCCCCTGCCGGGCCATGAAACACCGGCAGTTGCTGGTCGCTGGCGGCGTCGAAGCGGTCGCCGTGGCTGTCCACCAGCCCGTTTTCGCCCCAGCGCGCCTGCGCCACATGTTCTTCCACTGCAATTTCCAGTGCATCCGGCCAACGCCGGCGCACCTGTGCGTCCCGCACCCAGGGCAGCTTGCCAAACGCCGCCCGGGTCTTGTCGATGTCCAGCGTGAAGAAAGTACCCGTCAGCTCGTGCTCGGCAATGAAGCGCAGCTGTTCCGGCGTCACTCTTTTCATCTGTCCCTGGATCTGGATTTTCTTCACCGGAAACACCGGTGCGTGTGTCACCCAGAATCCACCTGCATACAACAGCATCAGCAGCGAGGCACCCAGCAGGAAATTGGCCAGGCCTTTCAGCAGCTGATGGTTATCCCACATGCACCATATCCAGCACGTTCAGGCACAGGTCCTCATAGCTGATGCCCTGGGCGCGCGCGGCCATCGGCACCAGGCTGTGGCTGGTCATGCCCGGATTGGTGTTCACTTCCAGCAGGTAAATGCCACCTGCTTCATCCATCAGGAAATCCACCCGGCCCCAGCCCTGACCGCCCAATACCTGGAAGGCTTGCAGGCACAGTGCGCGGGCGCGCTGTTCCACTTCTTCACTCAGGCCGGACGGGCAGCGGTATACCGTGTCGTCGCGGAAATACTTGGCCTGGTAGTCGTAATACTCGGTGGCCGGTTCGATCTTGATGGTGGGATAGGCCTGACCATCAATCACGGCACAGGTGTATTCGCCACCACCGACAAAACGCTCGGCCAGCACCAGCGGGTCGTACTTGCGGGCTTCCTCAAACGCTGCTTTCAGTTCGCCCGGCTGCTTGACCTTGGTCACGCCAATGCTGGAGCCTTCGGTCGCCGGCTTCACGAACAGCGGCAGGCCCAGTCGTGCTTCCACGGCGGCAAAGTCGCTGTTTTCGTCCAGCAGTTCGAATTCCGGAATCGGCAGGCCGGCACCGCGCCACAACAGCTTGGTACGCCATTTGTCCATGCAGATGGCCGAAGCCATCACACCGCAGCCGGTATACGGAATACCCAGTGTTTCCAGTGCACCTTGCAGAGTGCCGTCTTCGCCAAACGGGCCGTGCAGGATGATGAACACACGCTCGAAGCCTTCTTCTTTCAGCGCTGCCAGCGGTTTTTCGGCCGGGTCGAAGGCATGGGCGTCCACACCGCGCGAACGCAGCGCGTTCAATACGCCGTTGCCGCTCATCAGCGAGATTTCACGCTCGGCGGAGCTGCCGCCCATCATCACTGCCACTTTGCCGTACTGCTTCATTTCTCTTCCTTACTGGGAGGGCCTGTCCCCTCCCGCCAAAATTCGCCTGCCGCTTACAGCTTGCCGGCCACCAGCTTGCCCGGCACCGCACCGATGGAACCCGCACCCATGGTGATCACCACATCGCCATCGCGGGCGATGTCCATGATGGTGCGCGGCATGTCGGCAATCTGCTCGACAAACAGCGGCTCCACCTTGCCCGACACGCGCACCGCGCGGGCCAGTGCACGGCCATCGGCGGCCACGATGGGCGCTTCACCGGCGGCATACACTTCGGACAGCAGCAGCGCATCCACACCGTTCAGCACTTTGACAAAATCTTCAAACAGATCGCGGGTACGGCTGTAACGGTGCGGCTGGAAAGCCAGCACCAGCCGTTTGTCCGGGAAGGCACCGCGTACTGCGGACAGCGTGGCGGCCATTTCCACCGGATGGTGGCCGTAGTCGTCCACCAGGGTGAAGCTGCCACCGGCAGGCAGGGCGACTTCGCCATAACGCTGGAAGCGACGGCCCACGCCGGCAAACTCGGCCAGACCACGCTGGATGGACGGAATATCCGCACCGCATTCCAGACCGATGGCAATGGCCGACAAGGCATTCAGCACGTTGTGACGGCCCGGCAGGTTGAGCACCACCGGGAAACGCTGTTGGCTGCCGTTGTTGACCACCACGTCAAAATGCATCTGGCCACCGGCCGCAACCACGTTGTCGGCATAGATGTCGGCAGAGTCATCCAGACCGTAAGTGGTGACCGGCTTGGTGATGCGGCTGCGGATTTCACGCACGTTCGGGTCATCCACGCACAGCACGGCACGGCCATAGAACGGCAGGCGGTGCAGGAAGTCGACAAAAGCCTGTTTGAGCTTGTCGAAGCTGTGGTCGTAGGTGTCCATGTGGTCGGCGTCGATATTGGTGACCACCGCCATCACTGGCGTCAGGTGCAGGAAGGATGCGTCCGATTCGTCGGCCTCGGCCACCAGGAACTCACCGGAACCCAGCTTGGCATTGGTGCCAGCCGCGGTCAGCTTGCCGCCGATCACGAAAGTCGGGTCCAGCCCGGCTGCCGCCAGCACCGATGCCGTCAGGCTGGTGGTGGTGGTTTTGCCGTGGGTACCAGCAATGGCAATACCCTGCTTGAAGCGCATCAGCTCGGCCAGCATCATGGCGCGCGGAATCACCGGGATGCGGCGCTCGCGGGCGCGCAGGACTTCCGGGTTGTCTGCCTTCACTGCGGTGGAAGTCACCACCACATCGGCACCTTCCATATAGGTTGCATCATGGCCAAAGAACACGCGTGCGCCCTGGCTTGCCAGGCGCTGGGTGGCGGCACCATCGGCCATGTCCGAACCGGACACGGTGTAGCCCAGGTTCAGCAGAACCTCGGCGATGCCGCACATGCCGACACCACCGATGCCGACGAAGTGAATGTGTTTGACCCTGTGTTTCATGTTCTTTCTCGTTGCTTCCGGCCGCTTGTGGCTGCCGTATTACTGTTCGTCCGCCAGCGCCTGGCACAAATCGGCCACCCGGGCAGCTGCGCCGGGCCGGGCCAATGCATGGGCATGGCTGGCAAGTTCCAGCAGACGGGGCCGGTCAAGACCAGCCAGAACGTCTGCCAGCTTTTGTGCTGTCATTTCCTGCTGCGGCAAATGGATGGCCGCGCCTTCCGCTGCCATCCACTTGGCGTTGTCACGCTGGTGCGCGGTGGTGGACACCACCAACGGCACCAGAATGCTGGCCACGCCAGCTGCGCACAGCTCGCTTACCGTAATGGCACCGGCGCGGCAGATGATCAGGTCGCAGTCGGCCAGGCGGCTGGGCATGTCATCGATAAACGGCAACAGCGTCACATCCTGTTCCAGACCGGCTGCACGATAAGCTGCCTGCACCTCGGCAAAGTTGGCCTCACCGGTCTGGTGGGTCAGCTGCGGCCGCTTGTCCTCTGGCAGCAGTGCCAGCGCCTGCGGCAGGGTCTGGTTCAGCACCCGCGCACCCAGGCTGCCACCCACTACCAGCACGCGCAGCGGGCCGCTACGACCGGCCATGCGCTGTGCCGGAGCCGGCAGGGCTTCGATTTCCTGGCGTACCGGGTTACCCGTTACCAGCGCCTTGGACCCGCTCTTGGCGGCGCTGCCGTCAAAACCGCACACCAGCTTGCGGGCAAACGGCAGCAAGGCCTTGTTGCTCAACAGCAGGCTGGCATCGGCATTCACCAGTACCAGCGGCTTCCACAGCAGGCCGCTCATCACGCCACCGGGCAGGCAGACATAGCCGCCCATGCCCAATACCACATCCGGGCGATGACGCAGCAACAGCTGCGCCGAACGCACGAACGCGCCGCACAGCTGCAGCACGCCCTTGAGCGAGCCGATCAGGCCCTTGCCGCGCACACCATGGAATGCAAGGCGCTCCAGCGGGATACCGGTGGGCGGCACCAGCTTGTTTTCCATGCCGCGCTCGGTACCCAGCCACACCACTTTCCAGCCGCGCGCTTGCAGCGCTTTGGCCACGGCAAGGCCGGGGACAATGTGTCCGCCCGTACCTGCTGCCATTACCATGACCGTTCTGTTCGTCATCTTCATCAAACCTTGTAACCGCGCATGATGCGCTGATTTTTGCTTCGTCCTGCAGCCTCGCAGAAACCGCCACCACCCGGCTTGCGCCCTTACGCGCCTGTCGGCGCTTATCCTGCGCGACTACACTTTGTAGCCGCGCATGATGCGGCGGTTTTCATAATCAACCCGCAGCAGCACGGCCATGGCGATGAGGTTCATCAGCATGGCCGAACCACCAAACGACATCAGCGGCAGGGTCAGGCCCTTGGTGGGCAGCAAGCCCATGTTCACGCCGATGTTGAAAAACACCTGAATACCCAGCCAGATGCCCATGCCCTGCGCCACCAGCGCCTGGAAGAACCGTTCCAGCTTTTTCGATTCCACGCCGATGTGAAACGCACGCCGCACCACCCAGGCATACAGGCCGATCACCACGCAGATGCCGACAAAGCCGAACTCTTCCGAAATCACCGCCATGATGAAGTCGGTATGGGCCTCGGGCAGGTAGAACAGCTTTTCAATGCTGGAGCCCAGTCCCACGCCATACCACTCACCCCGGCCAATGGCGATCAGCGAGTGCGACAGCTGGTAACCCTTGCCATACGGGTCGTCCCACGGGTCCATGAAACCCAGTACCCGCTTGAGCCGGTATGGCGAGGAGATGATCAGCAGCACGATGGCCACCGCCGCCATCACCGCGAGGCCCGAGAAAATGCGCATATTGATGCCGCCGAGGAACAGCACGCCCATGGCAATGGACATCACCACCATCAAGGCACCGAAGTCCGGCTCGCGCAGCAACAGGAAGGCCACCATCACCATGGCGGCAAACATCGGGGCAAAGCCTTCTTTCAGGCTGTGCAGCTTGTGGGTTTTGCGCACGGTGTAATCGGCGGCGTAAATCACAGTGGCGAACTTCATGATTTCCGACGGCTGCAGGTTGAGCACGAACAGGTTGATCCAGCGGCGCGAACCGTTCACCACCCGGCCGATACCGGGAATCAGCACCAGCACCAGCAGCACGATGCCCAGCAGGAACAACTTGCCGGCGTATTTCTGCCAGATGCGGGTAGGTACCTGGAACATCACGTAGGATGCGGAAAGGCCGATCACCATGAAAATGATGTGGCGGATCAGGTAGAAATAACGGTTCTGCGTGGCAACATCGGCCTCGGCATAGGCAATCGACGCCGAATACACCATCACCAGGCTGATGGACAGCAGCAGGGCCAGGGCCCAGGCCAATGCCTCGTCAAACGGTTTGATGGCGGTGTAGCGGCGCGCCGAGTGCACGATCATGGCTGCCCCTTTCCGGTTGCGGCCTTGATCTGTGCCACGGTGTCGATAAACACCTGGGCGCGATGGGCGTAGTTGCGGAACATGTCCAGACTGGCGCAGGCGGGCGACAGCAGCACCACATCACCCGGCTGAGCCAGTTCAGCTGCGGCGCGGGTGGCTTCTTCCAGCGTGGCGTAGTCGTGCAGCGCAACGCCGCTGTCGGCCAGTGCGGCACGGATGCGACCAGCATCGCGGCCAATCAGCAATACGGCGCGGGCAATGCGCTGGCAAGCCGGTGCCAGCGGGCTGAAATCCTGGCCCTTGCCATCGCCACCGGCAATCAGCACCACCTTGCGAGTCATGCCATTGAGGGCGGCCTCGGTAGCACCGACATTGGTGCCTTTGGAATCGTCAATCCAGGCGATGCCGTCAAATTCGTCCACCAGCTCCACGCGGTGGGCCAGGCCCTCAAAGCTTTGCAAGCCTTGCAGCAGGGCAGTGCGGTCCAGTCCGATGCTGTCGCACAAGGCCAGCGCGGCCAGGGCGTTGGCGGCATTGTGCAGGCCTTGCAGTTGCAGGCTGGCTTGCGGCAACACGGCCTCGCCCTGTGCGCTGAGCCAGTATTGACCGTCCTGCTGGGTGAGGCTGTATTCCACCGGCTGCTTGAGCGAGAACCACTTGACCACATGGCCGGGGCGCACCATGGCCGGGGCCAGGATGTCGTCACGGTTCAGCACCTGCACACCCTGGCCGTTAAACACGGCGGTCTTGGCGTGAGCGTAGTCCAGCAGGTCGTTGTAGCGGTCCAGATGGTCTTCGGAAATATTCAGCACGGTGGCGGCATCGGCCGCGAGGCTGTACGTGGTTTCCAGCTGGAAGCTGGACAGCTCCAGCACCCACACGTCCGGCTGCTTGCCGGACTGTTCGCGTTCCAGCAGGGCTTCCAGTACCGCCAGTCCGATATTGCCGGCCACGATGGTATCCAGTCCGGCCTGCTGGCACAGATGGCCGACCAGGCTGGTGACGGTGGTCTTGCCATTGGAACCGGTAATGGCAATTACCTTGCTGCCATTACCCTTGATGGCGCGGGCCAGCAATTCCACATCGCCCACCACTTCGCCACCGGCGCGACGGAAAGCATCCACCGCCGGGTTTTTCAGCGGCACGCCGGGGCTGAGCACCAGCATGTCGACACCGGCAAAGGTGCTGGCATCGAATGCGCCGGCGCGCAGTTCGGCATCCGGCACATGGCGCTGCAGTGCGGCCACGCGCTCGGGCGCGGGCTTGCTGTCGGCCACCACCACGCGTGCGCCGTGGGCAGCCAGATAGCGCGCGGCAGCCAGCCCCGAGCCTCCCAGCCCCACTACCGCGATGTGTCGATCAGCAAAGTTCATGAGCCCTTGTCCTTAACGCAATTTCAGTGAAGCCAGGCCAGCGAGCACCAGCATCATGGTGACAATCCAGAAGCGCACCACCACCTGGGTTTCCTTCCAGCCCTTCAATTCGTAGTGGTGATGCAGCGGTGCCATGCGGAACACGCGCTTGCCGGTCAGCTTGAACGAAGCCACCTGGATCATCACCGACAGTGCCTCCATCACGAACAGACCGCCCATGATGAACAGCACGATTTCCTGACGCACGATCACCGCCACGGTGCCCAGTGCCGCTCCCAGCGCCAGTGCGCCGACATCGCCCATGAACACCTGTGCCGGATAGGCGTTGAACCACAAGAAGCCCAGGCAAGCCCCGCAGATGGCGGCACAGAACACAACGACCTCATGCGCGCCGGGAATGAAGGGCAAGCCCAGATATTTGGAAAACACCACGTGGCCGGCCACGTAAGCGAAGATGGACAGGCCGGAGGCCACCATCACCACCGGCAACGCTGCCAGGCCATCGAGACCATCGGTCAGGTTGACCGCATTGGAGGTGCCGACAATCACCAGATAGGTCAGCACGCAGAAGCCCACCACGCCCAGCGGGTAGGCCACGGTCTTGAAGAAGGGCACGATGAACTCGGTGGAGGCCGGCAGCTTGGCGGTGGCAATCAGGAAAATACCCGCCGCAATGGCGATGGTGGATTGCCATACCATCTTGAATTTGGCCGACACGCCTTTCGGGTCCTTGTACACCACCTTGCGCCAGTCGTCGTAAAAGCCCAGCGCACCGGTACCCAGCATCACACCCAGCAGCAGCCAGACATATTTGTTGGACAGGTCAGCCCACAACAGGGTGGTGATGGTGATGGACAGCATGATCAGCGAACCGCCCATGGTCGGCGTACCGGCCTTGACCAGATGGCTTTGCGGACCGTCGTTGCGCACGGCCTGGCCGACTTTCAGCTCGGTCAGTTTGCGGATGACCCACGGCCCCATCATCAGCGAGATGGTCAGCGAGGTGAGCGCAGCCATCACCGCACGCAGGGTGACGTAGTAGACAACGTTGAAAGTCCGGATATGAGAACCCAGCAGATCGGCTAGCCAGAGCAGCACCTTACACTCCCTCTTCTTGTTGTTTTGCGGTCGTCAGGTGTTCCACCACCCGTTCCATACGCATGAAGCGCGAGCCTTTCACCAGCACGGAAGCTCCCGCTTGCAAATTGGCGTCCAGCCAGCTGGCCAACGCCGTGAAATCATCAAAACTGTGTGCGCCGTCGCCAAAGGCGGCGGCAGCGTGATGGCTGAGTTCGCCCAGCGTCACCAGCTGTGCAATGCCGCGCAGGCGGGCGTGCTCGCCCACCTCGGCATGCATTTGCGCTGCAGTCTCGCCCAGCTCGCCGATGTCACCCATGACAAAGCAGTGCGGTGCGGGCAAACCGGCCAGCACGTCGATACCGGCTTTCATCGAATCCGGATTGGCGTTGTAGCTGTCGTCAATCACCACGCCGCCGTGACGGCCGGTTTTCTGTTGCAGACGGCCCTTGGCATTACCGAACACCGCCAGACCGGCAGCAATGGCCGCCAGCGGCACGTCCAGCGCCAGGGCCATGGCCGCTGCGGCCAGCGCATTGCGCACATTGTGTTCGCCCGGTGCCGGCAGGCTGATGGCCTGCTCGCCTTGCGGGCTGCACAGGGTAAAGCGGCTGCCCAGTGCCTGCAGGCTGATGTCACGCGCGCTGATGTCCGCCTGCTGCTGCAGGCCGAAGCTGCAGATACGGTGCGTACCGGCGGCAGCACGGAACAGCGCAATATTGGCGTCATCGGCATTGACGATGGCCACGCCGTCCGCGGGCAGGCCGGAGAAGATTTCCGCCTTGGCACGGGCGATGTCGGCGGTATCGGCAAAATGGCCGATGTGGGCACGCATGGCATTGTTGACCAGTGCCACTTGCGGACGGGCCAGGCTGCTCAGATAAGTCAGCTCGCCGTGGTGGTTCATGCCCATTTCCAGCACCGCATAACGGTGGGCGGCAGTCAGCCCCAGCAAGGTCAGCGGCAGGCCGATGTCGTTGTTGAAGTTGCCGGCGGTAGCGTGCACCGCCTGCTCTCCGGCATGGGCCTTGAGAATGGCGCTGAGCATTTCCTTGACCGTGGTCTTGCCGTTGGAGCCGGTAATGCCCACGCGCAGTGCCGGCAGGGCGGCGGCCCAGCCTGCGGCCAGACGACCCAGCGCCAGCCGGGTGTCGTCCACCTTGATCAGGCTGGCGTTGTCGAGCGCAAAGTCCTCTGCCACCAGTGCAGCGACGGCACCGCGCGCCAGTACATCGGCCACAAAGTCATGTGCATCAAAACGCTCGCCCTTGAGCGCGACAAACAAATCGCCCGGCTGTACGGCACGGCTGTCGGTCACCACGCGGCTCAAACGGGCTTGCCCGTCTGCGCCCGACAGGGTGCCAACTGCCCAATGCGCAGCCTGCTGCAAGGTCATCATGCCTTGTCTCCCCAGGCCGTCAGCGCTTCTTCGGCAATGCGGAAATCGGAGAACGGGTGTTTCACACCGCCGATATCCTGGTATTCCTCGTGCCCCTTGCCGGCAATCAGCACGATATCGCCCGCCTGCGCCTGACTCACCGCCCAATGAATGGCGGCGGCGCGATCGGCTTCAACATGACCGGGATGGCTCATGCCGGCCAGAATGTGGTCGATGATGGTTTGCGGATTTTCGGTACGCGGATTGTCGCTGGTCACCACCGCCACATCGGCGATGCGCTCGGCGATTTCGCCCATCATCGGGCGCTTGCCCGGATCGCGGTCGCCACCGCAACCAAACACGCAATACAGCTTGCTGCCTGCGGGGCGGATATCGGCCAGCGTGGCCAGTGCCTTTTCCAGCGCATCCGGGGTATGAGCGTAATCAATCACCACCAGTGGTTCGTGACTGCCGCCAATGCTCTGCATGCGGCCACGGGCCGGCTGGATGCGCGCCATCACGGCCGCAGCATCAGTCAGGCTGATGCCGTTGACACACAGGGTGGCGAGACAGGCCAGCAGGTTGCTGGCATTGAACCGGCCTACCAGACCGGTGCGTACCTCTACCTCGCCCCATGGCGTGGTGACCCGCAGTTGCAGGCCATCCAGATTTGCCGTCAGGCTGAGCGGGCGCACATCGCCCTGGGTCAGGCCGTAGCTGACTACCTGGGTAGCGCTGGCATCGATGTCCTGCGCCAGCTGACGACCAAACGGGTCGTCCACATTGATGACCGCATGCTTGAGGCCTTCCCAGTGGAACAGCTTGGCCTTGGCCGCGCCGTAGGCTTCCATGCTACCGTGGTAGTCCAGATGGTCGCGGGTCAGATTGGTGAACACCGCGGTGGCAAAACTCACACCGTTCACCCGTGCCTGGTCCAGGCCATGGCTGGATACTTCCATGGTCACCACATGCGCGCCCTGACGACGGTATTCGGCCAGTTTTTGCTGTACGGTGACCGGGTCCGGTGTGGTGTGCGTGGTTTGGGTCAGTTCGCCATAAAAACCGTTACCCACGGTGCCGATCAAGGCGGCTTTCTGGCCCAGCAAGGAAAACGCCTGCGCCAGCCAGTGGGAAATGGAAGTCTTGCCATTGGTGCCGGTAATGCCGATCACCGTCATCGCCTGGCTGGGCTGGCCATAAACATGTGCTGCCACCATGCCGGCCCGCTCGCGCAGGGCGGGGACAGGCAGGTTGGGGATTTGCCAGTCCGGATTCCAGCTGAATCCGTCGGCGGCATCCCACAGTACGGCAGCCGCACCTTTTTCCAGCGCGGCAGGGATGAAGTCGCGGCCATCGGTGTATTCACCGCGGCAGGCCAGGAAGACATCGCCGGGCAATACACGGCGGCTGTCCGCTTCTACCCGTTTGATGGGGAAGCCCAGCTGGTTCAGTTCTGCCGGATCCCAGTCCGGCAAGCTTGTCAGGCGACTTTTCATGTTCTGTTTCTTCAAAAATCCGCAGGGACCGGAGTGGAATCCGGCAGCAAGCTGTTATTGGACGGCTCGTCCGGCTGCACATTCAGCACGCGCAGCGCGCCGCCAGCCACCTGGGAAAACACCGGTGCGGAAATGGCACCGCCGTAGTATTTGCCGGCCGTGGGTTCGTCAATCATCACGGCCACGATCAGTTTGGGGTTCTTGCCCGGGGCAAAGCCGATGAACAGTGCGCGGTGCTTGTTGGCCACATAGGTGCGGCCTTCCAGCTTGCGCGCGGTACCGCTCTTGCCGCCGATGCTGTAACCGATGATGCGGCCACCAACAGCACCGCCACCCGGTTCGCTGTTGGCAACCAGCAGGTCATGCATTTCGTGGGCGGTTTTTTCGCTCAGCACCCGCTTGCCCGGCATCGGGTTGTTGGTCTTGTACAGCGAGATGGGCAGCATCACGCCATCATTGGTAAAGATGGTGTAGGCACGGGCCATCTGGATCAGGCTGACCGATACGCCATAGCCAAAGGACATGGTGGCCTGTTCGATGGGCCGCCAGTTCTTCCAGTCGCGCAGGCGTCCAGCCGCCTCGCCAGGAAAGCCGGTATTGGGGGCACGGCCAAAGCCCAGCGAGTCGTAGTAGGTCCAGAAATCCTGCGGGCTGCTCAACAGCGCCAGCTTGCTGGTACCCACGTTGGACGACTTCTGGATGATGCCCAGGATGTTCAGGCTGGCTTGTGGCGACACATCACGGATGGTGGCCGGGCCAATCATGTAGGTGTGGGTATCCAGCACCGAGTTGACTGTGGTCTTGCCGTGTTCCAGCGCCAGCGAGATCGACAGCGGCTTCATGGTGGAACCCGGCTCGAACAAGTCGATCACCGCGCGGTTGCGCAGCATTTCCGGCGTGGTGCCAACCCGGTTATTGGGGTTGAACGAAGGGTAATTGGCCAATGCCAGCAGCTCGCCGGACTTGGCATCCAGCACCACCACACTGCCGGCCTTGGCCTTGTTCTCTTCCACGGCTGCCTTGATTTCGCGGTAAGCCAGGTACTGGATGCGGTGATCCACCGCCAGAGCCAGGGTCTGCCCGTCCTTGGGCGGTTCAATGGCGGCGACATCTTCAATGATGTGGCCACGGCGATCCTTGATCACCACGCGGCGACCATCCTTGCCAGCCAGCATTTTTTCGCGTGCCAGCTCTACCCCTTCCTGGCCTTTGCCATCCACCCCGGTGAAACCGATGATGTGGGAGATGATTTCGCCAGCCGGGTAAAAACGGCGGTATTCCTGTTGTTTGGCAATGCCGGGAATGCCCAGCGCCATCACCTTGTCAGCCAGCTCCGGGCTGATCTGGCGCTTGATGTAGACGAATTCCTTCTTGCGGTCGGACAGTTTGGTAGCCAGCTCTTCCGGGCTGATGTCCAGCATGCTGCCCAGCTCGCGCAGCTTGGCCGGGGGGATGGGCTCCATGTCGGCCGGGCTGGCCCAGATGGTTTGCACCGGCGAGCTGATGGCCAAGGGTTCGCCATTGCGGTCGGTAATCACCCCGCGGTTGGCTTCCAGCGTCATCGCGCGGCGGAAACGGGCCTCGCCCTGGCCTTGCAGGAAGTCCTGCTGCACCACTTGCAGGTAAATGGCGCGGCCGATCAGCGCCAGAAACAGCATGCCAAGCATCAGCAATACAAAACGCACACGCCCTGCCGTCATTTTCAGGGCAGGGCTGGCATCCGCAATGCGTTCACGCTGGTGGGCCGAGTAGCTGGTGCGCATCAGGCTCCTCCCCGCGGGGTAATGACCTGGATCTGGCGCGGGTCTGGCGTGTGCATGCCCAGACGGGTGCTGGCGGCTTTTTCAATCACCGCATGGGCACCCCAGGTACTTTGCTCCAGTTGCAACTGGCCATACTCCACTTCCAGCTGCTGGGCGGATTTCTGCTCTTTCTGCAGGTCGCTGTACAGCCTGCGCGACACGTGCTGGGACGTGACCACCGACCAGGCGGACACCACCACAAGAGTCAGGAGAATCGCGCACAGACGGTTCATGCATCCCCCTCACGCCACGGCGCAGCCGTGCGTTGGGCAACACGCATGATGGCACTGCGCGAACGGGGGTTTTCACGGATCTCTTCTTCGCTGGCGCGCACGGCCTTGCCTACGCTGTTGAGTGGGGGCTGGGCCATGTCTTCGGCCCGCACCATCACCCAGCTGGGCAGCTTTTCCACACTGCTGGCATCGCGCAGGTATTGCTTGACGATGCGGTCTTCCAGCGAGTGGAAGCTGATGATGGCCAGACGGCCGTCTTCAGCCAGATGGCGCGCCGCCTGCGGCAGGACGGCCTTGAGCTCGTCCAGCTCGCGGTTCACAAAGATCCGGATCGCCTGGAAGGTACGCGTGGCTGGGTCCTGACCCGGTTCCCGAGTACGGACGTTTTTCCCAACGAGCAAGGCGAGCTCACGCGTGGTCTGGATGGGAGCGAGCTCCCGTTGCGCAACAATGGCTGCTGCGATCTTGCGAGCAAACCGCTCTTCACCATAAGTCTTGATGACCTCTTTGATTTCGTCTTCTTCCGCACTGGCCAGCCACTGGGCGGCGGTAATGCCGCGGGTGGTGTCCATGCGCATGTCCAGCGGCGCGTCGAAACGGAAACTGAATCCGCGACGGCCATCGTCGATCTGTGGCGAGGACACGCCCAGATCCATCAATACACCATTCACCGTGGCCACACCCAGGCGGGCCAGTTCCTGACCCAGGGTCTCGAAACCGTTGTGGACAATGGTGAAACGGCTGTCTTCTGCCGCCAGCCGTTCGGCTTCGGCGATGGCTTCCGGATCCTTGTCAAAGGCAATCAGCCGGCCTTCGGGGCCCAGCCGTGACAGGATCAAGCGGCTATGACCACCTCGGCCAAAGGTGCAGTCGACGTACACGCCATCAGGCTTGATGGCGAGTGCTTCGACAGCCTCGGCAAGCAGCACCGTGCGATGCACGAACGGGGTGGGGTTCACAGCGTAAAGTCTCCAAGATGTTGTGCCAGGTCGGCTTGGTCTATTGCCAGGGCGTCATTGGTCTGGCTGTCCCATTCCTCGGCATTCCACAGCTCGAAGCGGTTACCCATGCCCACCAGTGCCACGTCCTTGTCGAGGCCGACCAGATCGCGCAGGCGGGAGGGAAGCAGGATGCGTCCGGCGCTGTCCATTTCCAGCGTTTCTGCGTGGCCAAGCACGAGGCGCTGGTAGCGTTTCAGCGTGGGATTGCCGGTGGGAAGGGCGAGAAGGCGGGCTTCGACCGGACGCCAGTTGGGTTCGGGGTAAATCAGCAGATGATCGGGAGATTCGAGGGTCACCACCAGCTTGTGGCCAAACGCGGACAGCAGTGTCTCACGGTGTTTGGCCGGAATGGCCAAACGACCCTTGCTATCAAGAGAGACAATGCTGACGCCACCAATCATGAGCTGGAAACCACCGCTGAAAGTTGAGGGGCCGTCGCCCCACTTTTACCCACTTCACCCCACTTTCCGCCACTATAAGAAAGAACTGCACTACGGTCAACATCACTTGGTGCTAATTCACCTTTTGCGACAATGACTTAGCGGCACGGTGAAAATGTGCTTTCCGTGTCAAATCAGTGAGTTAATAAGCACTGTCAAAGTGAGCTATGAACTGGAATGGTGCAGGAAGGCAACACAATGATTTTTAATGACAAGAACATCAGACAGCGTGCGATGATTGCGCAGCACCTGAAAGAAATGATTGAAAAAGAAAAAACGGAACGGCATGCACTGTACATGCCGTTCCGCTTGCTGAAGCTCAAAGGCCCGGATCAGGCCAGTTTCTGCTTCAGGATTTCCTGCACCTGGGCCGGGTTGGCCTTGCCCTTGGAAGCTTTCATCACCTGACCGGCCAAGGCATTCAGTGCCTTTTCCTTGCCGGCGCGGAATTCCTCCACCGCCTTGGGGTTGGCGGCAATGGCTTCTTCCACCATCTTCTCGATGGCACCCACGTCAGACACCTGTTTCAGGCCGTCACGCTCGATGATGGCATCGGCAGACAGATCGCTATCCCACAAGGCATCGAACACTTGCTTGGCCAGCTTGCTGGACAGGGTGTTGTCGGCAATGCGCTGGATCAGGCCGGTCAGGCGTTCGGCCGAGATCGGGCAATCGCCAATGTCCTTGCCTTCGCGGTTCAGGCGGGCGGCGATTTCACCATTCACCCAGTTGGCGGCCAGCTTGCCCTGACTGGAGGCCTGGGCAACGGCTTCGAAATATTCTGCCGTGGCGCGGTTGCCGGTCAGCAGGGCCGCGTCGTAGGCTGATACGCCGAAGGCTTCGACAAAGCGGGCCTTCATGGCGCTGGGCAGTTCCGGCATTTCGCTGCGGATGCGGGCGATCTGCTCGTCGCTGATGCGTACCGGCAGCAAGTCCGGATCGGGGAAGTAGCGGTAGTCGTGCGCGTCTTCCTTGCTACGCATCATGCGGGTTTCGCCGCTGTCCGGGTCGAACAGCACGGTTGCCTGCTCCACGCGGCCGCCATCTTCCAGGGTGTCGATCTGCCACTGGATTTCATACTTGATGGCCTGCTCCAGGAAGCGGAAGGAGTTCAGGTTCTTGATTTCACGGCGGGTGCCGAATTCCTGCTGACCGAACGGGCGCACCGAAACGTTGGCGTCCACACGGAAGCTGCCTTCCTGCATGTTGCCGTCGCAAATGCCCAGCCACATCACCAGACTGTGCAGGGCGCGGGCATAGGCCACGGCTTCTTCCGGCGAGCGCATGTCCGGCTCGGATACCACTTCCAGGAGCGGGGTGCCGGCGCGGTTGAGGTCGATGCCGGTCATGCCGCTGAAGTCTTCATGCAGCGATTTGCCGGCATCTTCTTCCATGTGGGCACGGGTCAGCTTGACCAGCTTTTCTTCCTCGCCCACCAGAATCGGCAATACGCCGCCTTCGACGATAGGCAGCTCCATCTGGCTGATCTGGTAGCCCTTGGGCAGGTCGGGGTAGAAGTAGTTTTTGCGCGCAAATACGTTCTTCTGGTTGATCTTGGAACCCAGTGCCAGGCCCAGGCGGATGGCTTTTTCCACCACGGCCTTGTTCATCACCGGCAGCACGCCGGGAAAGGCCAGTTCCACGGCCGAGGCCTGGGTGTTCGGCTCGGCACCAAAGGCGGTGCTGGTGCCGGAAAAAATCTTGGTAGCGGTGTTGAGCTGCACATGCACCTCAAGACCGATGACGACTTCCCATTTCATCGCGGAGAAATCCTTTTGCTATGCCGACAGGGGCGGACGCTGCGCCGCCCCGCTACGGTCTTGATTACAGGGCGGGAGCGCGGGTGTGCCAGTCGGTAGCCAACTGGAACTGGTGCGCCACATTCAGCATTTTTGCTTCGCCAAAATAATTGCCGATGATCTGCAAACCCACCGGGCGGCCCTGACGGTCGAAACCGGCCGGCACGCTCATGCCGGGCAGGCCGGCCAGGTTGACCGACAGGGTGTAGATGTCGGACAGGTACATCTGCACCGGATCGCCGGATTTCTCGCCGATATTGAAAGCGGCAGTCGGTGCCACCGGCCCCAGGATCACGTCACACTGCGCAAATGCGGCGGTGAAGTCGTTGGCAATCAGGCGGCGGATTTTCTGCGCTTTCAGGTAGTAAGCATCGTAATAGCCGTGCGACAGCACATAGCTGCCCACCAGAATGCGGCGCTTGACCTCGGCGCCGAAACCTTCGGCGCGGGTCTTCTCATACATGTCCACCAGATCTTTGTAATCCGCCGCACGGTGGCCGTAACGCACGCCATCGTAACGCGACAGGTTGGTGGAGGCCTCGGCCGGGGCAATCACGTAGTAGGCCGGGATGGACAGCTCGGTATTGGGCAAGCTGATGTCCACCACCTGTGCGCCCTGCTTTTTCAGCTCGGCCACCGCGTCTTCAATCACCTTGGCCACATCGGCATCCAGGCCGTCGGCAAAGTACTCGCGCGGCAGACCCACGCGCAAACCGGCCAGCGGCTGGTTCAGGTCGCGGGTGTAGTCTTCGCGGGCACGTTCCAGGCTGGTGGAGTCACGCTCGTCGAAACCGGCCATCACGTTCAGCATCAGCGCGCAGTCTTCGGCGGTCTGGGCAATCGGGCCGCCCTGATCCAGCGAGGAGGCATAAGCCACCATGCCGTAGCGCGATACCACACCATAAGTGGGCTTGATGCCGGTGACGCCACAGTGGCTGGCCGGCTGGCGGATAGAACCGCCAGTGTCGGTGGCGGTGGCCACCGGCGTCAGGCGTGCAGCAACAGCAGCGGCGGAACCACCGGACGAGCCGCCAGGAATGGCGTTCAGGTCCCACGGGTTTTTCACGGCACCGTAGTAGCTGTTTTCATTGGACGAGCCCATGGCGAATTCGTCCATATTGGCGCGGCCCAGCGTCACCAGCCCGGCGGCATTGCACTGTTCCACCACATGCGCACTATAGGGCGAGATGAAGTTGTCCAGCATTCTGGAGCCACAGCTGGTTTTCCAGCCCTGCTGGCAGAAGATGTCCTTGTGGACCATGGGCACACCGGTGAGCAGGCCGGCATTGCCAGCCGCACGGGCAGCGTCGGCCGCCGCGGCATCGGCCAGGGTGCGGGCGCGGTCCACGGTGATGAAGGCGTTCAGCTGCGGGTTCAGCGCCTCGATGCGGTCCAGGTATTGCGTGGCCAATTCCACGCTCGACACCGCACCCGCCGCCAGTTGTTGCGACAGTTGCTTGAGGGTGGCGTTCGTCATTTTGTCTTGATATCCGGTTAAGCTGGGATCAGTGAGCAGAAGCACCCGGCCTGCAGGACGGGTTTCGCACTTCGGAAAAAAGCGATTCCCAGGCGGGAACCATCCGAACAGCGATTGCTCTGAAACTCACTCGATTACCTTGGGAACGAGGAACAAACCCTTTTCCACCTGCGGGGCAATGGCCTGAAAAGCCTCCCGCTGATTGGTCTGGGTCACGATGTCTTCACGCAGGCGCAGGCTGACATCCTGCGGATGCGCCATCGGTTCGATGCCATCGGTGTTGACGGCCTGCATCTTCTCGATCAGGCCAAAAATATTGTTAAGCTGGTTGCCAACCGCGACGATTTCTTCGTCGCTTACGTTGATGCGGGCAAGCTTGGCAATCCGCGCGACATCCTGGTGCGTCAGAGACATGGCGTCCTCGTTAAAACCTTTAATATTTCAAGCTTTATAGGGTATCATAAGGGGTTTGATTCTCCCAAGATCGACATCACACATCGCAGCAGGAAAAACGCAGCTGACAACAGGGTTTTCTGTCTGTCATGCCTGTTGTTCATTTCCGTGTTGCAATGCAACAATGATGTCCCCGGAATGCCGCCGTCCGCTGCCTCAGGCCTGCGCCGCGACGGGCCCGGGAAGCCAAGCCCATGCTAAGAATTTGCCGGACGCGCATCGCGCCCGACTGACGGAAACTGAACCAGGACCGCCCAATGTTTCGTTCGCTCACCGGATACTTCTCCAACGACCTTGCCATCGACCTTGGCACGGCCAACACCCTCATTTACATGCGTGGCAAGGGCATCGTGCTTGACGAGCCGTCGGTGGTCGCCATTCACAGCGACGCGCCCACCAACAAGAAATCCATCCTGGCCGTCGGCCTGGAAGCCAAGAAGATGCTGGGCCGCACGCCCGGTTCCATCCAGGCCATCCGCCCGATGAAGGACGGCGTGATTGCCGACTTCACCGTGACCGAGCAGATGCTCAAGCAGTTCATCCGCATGGTCCACCCGCGCAGCACCTTCCGCCCCAGCCCGCGCATCATCATCTGCGTGCCCTGCGGCTCCACCCAGGTCGAGCGCCGCGCGATCCGCGAATCCGCGCTTGGAGCGGGCGCTTCCGAGGTGTACCTGATCGAGGAACCCATGGCCGCCGCCATCGGTGCAGGCCTGCCGGTGTCCGAGGCCTCGGGCTCCATGGTCGTTGACATCGGCGGCGGCACCACCGAAGTGGGCGTGATCTCTCTGGGTGGCATGGTCTACAAGGGCAGTGTGCGCGTGGGTGGCGACAAGTTCGACGAAGCCATCATCAATTACATCCGCCGCAACTACGGCATGCTGATTGGCGAAACCACTGCCGAAGAAATCAAGAAGACCATCGGCTCGGCCTTCCCCGGTGCCGAAGTACGCGAAATGGAAGTCAAGGGCCGCAACCTGGCTGAAGGCATTCCGCGCGCTTTCACCGTGTCGTCCAATGAAATCCTGGAAGCACTGACCGAACCCCTGAACCAGATCGTTTCCGCCGTGAAGATCGCGCTGGAACAGACTCCGCCGGAACTGGGTGCCGACATTGCCGACAAGGGCATGGTACTGACCGGTGGCGGTGCACTGCTGAAGGATATCGACCGCTTGCTGGCCGAAGAAACCGGCCTGCCGGTATTCGTGGCCGAAGAGCCGCTGACCTGCGTGGTTCGCGGTTCGGGCAAGGCGCTGGAAAAAATGGACAAGATCGGCACCATTTTCACCAACGTACCCTGATTGTTGCCTAAACGGAGTTGCTGCCGCCCCGTCAAGGGGTGGCATACCGCCTGATGGACTTCGCCAACACCCCCAGCTTTTTCCGCTCCGGGCCCAAGCCCGGCACGCGCCTGTTCCTGTGCGCGCTGGCCTCCATCGCGCTTCTGGTGGGCGACAGCCGTTACGGACTGATGGAGCAGGCCCGCGATGGCATGTCCCTGGTGCTCTATCCCTTGCAGCGGGTGGTCAACATGCCGCTGGGCATGGTGCGCCATTTCGGTGACTACTTCACCGTCCAGGCCGATCTCAAAAACGAAAACGACCAGCTGCGTACCCGCCAGCTGGAAATGTCCGCCCGGCTGGCCAGGCTGGAAACGGTGGAACGGGAGCTGAACGAGTTGCGTCAGCTCAACAGCATCAAGGCCACGCGCACTGATGCACCGCAGCTGGCCGAGACGTTGTACACCGGCCGCGACCCCTTCTCTTACAAGATCATCATCGACAAGGGTGCCGATGCCAATTTGCAGCCGGGACAACCGGTGGTGGATGCACGCGGCCTGCTGGGCCAGATTACCCGCGTACAGCCGCTGACAGCGGAAGTCACGCTGATCATCGACAAGAACCAGATGGTGCCGGTGATGATTGCCCGTACCGGCGAGCGTGCCATCCTGTACGGTTATGGCGGCGGCGTGGAAATCCGCTACCTGCCCTTGCATGCCGACGTGCGTGAAGGCGACAGCATTGTCACTTCCGGCATTGACGGCCTGTATCAGGAAGGAACCCCGGTGGCGCGAGTCAGCAAGGTAGAACGCAATGCCGGCGCGGCATTCAGCCGTATCACCACCGAGCCGCTGGCCGGGGTGCAGCAAACCCGCTATGTGCTGGTATTGCAGCAAAAGGGCCAGACACCGCCACGCCCGGCCGAACCGGTCGTGCCTGTGAAAAAGACCAAGGGCAAGAAGCCCGCCGATTCGGAGTAAGCATGTCGTTCGACCGCCCCAAGGAATTGCTCAAGCCGGTCAAGCGCCGCTTCATTTTCATGACCTTTCTGCTGGCAGTGCTGGTGGAAATGGTGCCGCTGCCGCATGGCTCCACCCGCTGGCTGCCGGACTTCATCAGCCTGGTGCTGCTGTACTGGGTGATCAACCAGCCGCGCCGGGTGAATGTAGGCCTGGCCTTCCTGATGGGGCTGGTGGCCGACATTGCCACCGCCGGCATGCTGGGCCAGCACGCGCTGGCCTATTCGGTCACCGCCTATCTGGCACTGAGCCGTCAACGCCAGCTGATCATGTTCAACCTTGGCCAGCAGGCCTTGAGCGTGCTGGCGCTGATGCTGTGCAACCAGAGCATCATGGTGGTGGCGCGCATGCTGACCGGCTCGGCCTTTGTCGGCTGGAGCTATTTCCTGCCGCCGCTGATCGGTGCCCTGTTGTGGCCGCTGCTGACCAAGCTGCTGCTGTTGCCCTACCGTCATCATTCGGTGTAAGTCGTGCGCCCTACCCGCTTCAAGAACCCGCAGGCTGAAGATGGCCAGTTCCAGCTTCGGCTGGTTGTGGCTTATGTCTTCATGCTGCTGATGTTCTGCCTGCTGATTGCCCGTTTTGTCTGGCTGCAGGTGTACCAGTACGAGCACTTTTCCACGCTGGCGCAGAACAACCGCATCTCGCTGCTGCCCATCCTGCCCAACCGCGGCCTGATCATGGACCGCAACGGCGTCATCCTGGCGCAGAACTATTCGGCTTACACGCTGGAGCTGGTGCCCAGCAAGATGCCGGACATGAATGCCACCATTGCCGAACTGGCCAAACTGGTGAACATCACCCCGCGTGACGAAAAGCTGTTCAAGAAGCTGCTGGGCGAATCCAAGGATTTCGAATCCATCCCGCTCAAGGTGAAGCTGACCGAGGAAGAAGCCGCCCGCGTGGCCGCGAATGCCTGGCGCTTTCCCGGCGTACAGGTGAAGGCGCGGCTGTTCCGCGACTACCCGTACAAGGAACTCACCAGCCATGTGCTGGGTTATATCGGCCGCATCAACCAGAAAGACCAGGAGCGGCTGGACGACGAAGACAAGAGCACCAATTACAAGGGCACCAATTACATCGGCAAGACCGGCCTGGAAGCGGTGTACGAGGATGATCTGCACGGTCAGGTGGGCTTTGAAGAAGTGGAAACCGACTCCGGTGGCCGCGCCATCCGCAGCCTGCGCCGCACGCCGCCGGTCAACGGCAACAACCTGAAGCTGGCGCTGGACATCCGCCTGCAGGAAGTTGCCGACAAGCTGTTCGGCAACCGCCGTGGCGCGTTGGTGGCCATCGACCCGCAAACCGGCGGTGTGCTGGCCTTCCTGTCCAAGCCGGGTTTCGACCCCAATCTGTTCATCGACGGCATCGACAGCCAAAGCTGGGCGGCGCTGAACAACGACTGGCAAAAGCCGATGATCAACCGTGCGCTGCGCGGTACCTATCCGCCCGGCTCCACCTTCAAGCCCTTCATGGCCATGGCGGCGCTGGAAACCCACTCCATCGGCATGCATGATGTACGCCCGGCACCGGCCTTCTTCACCCTGCCCGGCTCCAGCCACCAGTTCCGCGACAGTAACAAGAACGGCAATGGCTCGGCCAACCTGGCCAAGGCCATCCAGGTGTCCAGTGATACCTTCTTCTACAAGCTGGCCTGGGACATGGGCATCGACAAGATTGCACCCACCGTCGGCCAGTTCGGCCTTGGCCGTCCCACCGGCATCGACCTGGATGGCGAAGCCAGTGGCGTACTGCCTACCAAGGAATGGAAAGCCAAGCGTTTTGCCCGCTACAAGGAAGAATTCCGCCGCTGGTACCCGGCTGACGTGGTGAGTATCGGCATCGGCCAGGGTTTCAACTCCTACACCCCGCTGCAAATGGCGAATGGCATCGCCACGCTGGCCAATGACGGCGTGGCCTACAAGCCGCACCTGGTACAGGAAGTGGTGGATGCGCGCAGCGGCAAGAGCCGGCTGATTGCCCCCAAGCCCGACCATGTACTGCCCTTCAAGCAGGAAAACTTCGAGTACGTGAAAGCCGCCATGCAGTCGGTGCTCAAGCCCGGCGGCACCGCCTGGCGGCTGGGTGTGGGCCTGCCGTATACCATGGCGGGCAAAACCGGTACCGCCCAGGTGGTGGCCATCAAGCAGGGTGCCAAATACAACGCCTCGGCCCTGGCCGAGCAATACCGCGACCATTCCTGGTTTGTCGCCTTTGCCCCGGTGGAAAAACCACGTATTGCCGTGGCCATCATCGTGGAAAACGCGGGCTTTGGTGCCGCTGCTGCCGCGCCGATTGCCCGCGGCCTGTTCGACTACTACATCACCGGCAAGGTGCCGGGTTCCATCAGTGGGGACCTGAAAACCGTGCCCATGGATACTGCCGATGACGCTGCAGCCGCATCTGATTAAACGCCTGTGGCTGGCCATCAAGGCCCCGCTGGACGGCCCGCTGATGATCATTCTGGGCCTGATCTTCGCCCTGAGTCTGGTGGTGCTGTATTCGGCCAACAACCAGGGCCTGGACAAGATCGACAACAAGCTGGTCTACACCCTGCTGTCACTCAGCATCATGTGGCTGCTGGCACGCAGCCGGCCACAAAGCATCATGAACTTTGCCCCGCCCATTTACGGCATCGGGGTGGTATTGCTGCTGGCCGTGCATTTCAAGGGCGTGACGGTGAACGGTTCCACCCGCTGGCTGGAGCTGGGCATCACCCGCATCCAGCCGTCGGAAATCATGAAGATTGCCCTGCCGATGATGCTGGCCTGGTTCTTCCAGAAATACGAACTGTCGATGCGCTGGTGGCATTACCTGGTGGCGGCGGTGATGATTGCCATTCCCTGCGCGCTGGTGCTGAAGCAGCCCGACCTTGGCACCACCATGCTGATTGCGGCTTCCGGCTTTTTTGTGTTGTTCTTTGTCGGCCTGCCGTGGAAAGTGATTCTGGGCGGGATGATTGCCGCCGGTGCCAGCATGCCGGTGGTGTGGAACATGTTGCATGACTACCAGCGCCGCCGGGTAATGACCATGATAGACCCGATGGAAGACCCGCTGGGCGCGGGTTACCACATCATCCAGTCCATGATTGCCATCGGTTCCGGCGGTCCCTGGGGCAAGGGCTGGCTCAATGGCACCCAGACCCATCTGGACTACATTCCGGAACGCACCACCGACTTCATCTTTGCCGTGTATTCCGAGGAATTCGGCCTGGTGGGCAATATCGTACTGGTGATTCTTTATACTCTGGTGCTCAGCCGCGCCATGATGATCACAGCCGGGGCGCAAACCCTGTACGGCCGCGCCATGGCCGGTGCCATCACCCTGTCCTTCTTTGTCTATGCCTTTGTCAACATGGGCATGGTGGCGGGTATCCTGCCGGTGGTGGGCGTGCCGCTGCCCTTTGTTTCCTATGGCGGCACCGCCACCGTCACCCTGTTTGTCGGCATGGGCATGCTGATGAGCATAGGCAATGCCCGACGCTAAGCGGTCGCCAGACCGTCCACACCGGTCTGGCCATCACACGTTACCTGACCCTACTGACCAAACCGCGTAGACCATCCGCGCCAAGGTGCGCCGATGCAGACTGTGCGGCTAGCAAGGCTATGTCAGCCGGTCTTACAGCCCCAGCCCCCAGCGCCACACCCCGTACACCACAAAGCTGATCACAATCGCCAGCAGGGTCTTGCCGCTTTTCCATGCCACCAGTGCCGCCACGATGATGCCCGGCAAATAGGCATTGTGCAGGCTGATGTCCACCGTGCCGGCCGGTGCCAGCGCCATCGGCACCACCAGTGCCGACAATACGGCAGCCGGCACATAATGCAGCGCACGGTTCAGCCAGTCGGGAAATGCCAGTCGCTGGCCGAACACCAGAAAACTGGCACGAATCAATACAGTCAGCAGCATCATGCCGCCGATGGCAAGCCAGTGATTCATGCTGTCTGCTCCTTGCCCTTGTGCCACTGCTCCAGCAGCAGGCCGGTGGCCACGCCCACCACCGCCGCCAGCATCAGGTCCAGCTTGTAGGGCAGGCCACGCGCCAGCATGGCCACGGCACTGGCGGCCAGTGCCGCACCCAGTGCCGGGCGGCGTTTGAGCTGCGGAGCCACGATGGCGGCAAAGGTCGCTCCCATGGCAAAGTCCAGCCCCAGCATGGCCAGACCTGGCAAGGACTGACCCAGGCTCACCCCCACCATGGTCCAGAACAACCAGTTGCCATACATGGCGAGTGACGAGGCCAGCCAGTACCACTGGCCTCCATCCGTACCCTTGGTGCGAAAGCGGTGCTCCACCACGGCAAAGGTTTCATCGGTCAGCCAGAAAGCCAGCGGCCAGCGCCAGCGCAAGGGCCAGTCACGGGCATAGGGCAGCAAGGTGGCGCTGTACAGCGCATGACGCAGGTTTACGACAAAGGTGGTGAGCCACAACACCGGCAAGGCAGTGCCGGCACCGATCAGGCTGACGCCGATGAACTGGGAAGAACCGGCAAACACCAGCACCGACATGCCAAGCGCAGTGGCCGGGGACAAGCCGGCCGCAATGGCAAGCGTGCCGAAAATCACCCCGAACGGGGCTGCCCCCACCAGCATGGGCACGGTATCGCGCGCGCCTTCCAGCAGCAGCGCGCGACGGTTGACGGCATGCATCATGATGCCTCCCGCGGGCCTGGCCATACCGCACGCAGGCTGTCGCCATGCAGGCTCATGCTGGCCCCTTCTGTAGCACGCACCGGCAAGTGGCGGTGATCGAAATCATCCAGACAATGAATGTTCACGCCGTAGTGATCCGGCATCGCCCGCTTGCGATGGAAGGTGTAGATACCGCAGTGCTGGCAAAAGAAATGGCGGGCAATGCCGGTATTCCAGCGGTACTCGCTCAGTGCATCGCTACCGGACAGGATCTCCAGCTGGCTTTCATGCACCCGTGTCATCAGCGCATTCTTTTTCACGCACAGCGAACAATCACAGGTAGTCAGTTCTTCGGGTTCGGCATGCAGGCGAAAGCGCACTGCGCCGCAATGACAGGAGCCGGTATAAGACATGGGCAGGGAATCATGATTGGGAACAGTCCTACCCTACCATGCCAATTGCTTGCCAGCTTGAACGATATTGCGCTCAGCGCCGGAGGCTGCGCTGGTAGGCCGCCGGGGTGATGCCCAGCGCCTGACGGAAAATACGGGTGAGGTGTGGCTGGTCGGCAAAGCCCAGTGCCTGCGCCGCAGCCGCCGGACTATGACCGCCAGCCAGCATTTGCCTGGCACGTACCACGCGCAACTGATTGCGCCAGGCTACCGGTGGCAAACCCAGATGCCGGGAGAACTGCCGGTTGAGCTGCCAGGGCGACAGGCCCACGGCCGCTGCCAGCGTGGCCAGCGACAGATTGTCCGCCACACAGTCGGCCAGCATCTGCCGGGCCCGCTCCACCGCCTGTGGCCATGGCCGTTGCGGACGCTCGGCAATCTGCATATGGCGTAATACCACCTGACTGAACACGGCATACAGGGCAGATTCGCGCTGCAAGGTGTCCCGGCTGTCACGCAGCAGGGCATGCAGCTGGTTCAGCTGCGCGGCCAGCTGCGGGTCCAGCACCACGGTGTCGCGAAAATAGGGCGTAGCAGCCGGCTGGCCGCTGATTTCGGCCGCCAGCTGGCAGATCAGGCTGGCTGACGGATAAAAGCCGCGATAGGCCCAGCCTTGCTGGTGCGCACACTCGCCGGTGTGGACTTCGCCGGGGTTCATCAACACCAGCGCACCCACCCCGGCAATATGATTGCCCCCGCGGTGGCGGTAAGCCTGTGCCCCGGCCAGCAGGGCATTCACCACATATTCTTCGTGAAAATGCGGTGCAAATACCTGTTCGCGGTAAAAGGCATCCAGGCATTCCAGCGGCGCGATGTCATCGGCGCGGAAGAAACGTGAAAATTCGTGCTCGGATTGGGGCATGGCAGGGGGCGGGACAAACAATGTCCCTTGCATTCTGGCATAGCCCCGGACAGAAAACTTGAACGATCTTGCTCAGGAACCGGCCATGAAGGTACGGATGCCGGAACCGACAAACTGCACGCCAACGCAGATCAGCAAGAAGCCCATCAGCCGGGTGGTGACTTCCCGGCCACCGCGCCCTAGCCGGGCGGAAATCATGGCCGAGGAGCGCAACACCAGCCACATGCCCAGGCTGGTAGCGGCAATGGCGACAAAGGTCATGCCGAAGGCCAGTGTCTTGGCCGTCCAGCCCGACAATTCGGCGATTTCGGTGGAAATGCCGATCACCACCGCAATGGTCCCCGGCCCGCTGATGCCGGGCATGGCCAGCGGGAAAAAGGCATAGTCTTCCCGCTCGCCGGTTTTGGGTGCCATGCCCGGATCCTGCGACAAGAACAGCATGCGGTAACCCAGCACCGCCACCACCAGCCCGCCGGCAATGCGCAGCGCGCCATAGGAAATGCCGAAGGCCGCCATGATGAGGTTACCGGCCAGCAGGCTGACCAGCATGATGGCTGCGGCAAACAGGCAGGCACGACGCGCCTGGTTGGCCCGCCCGGCTTCGCTCATGTCCTGGGTCAGGGAAATGAACAGCGGAATCTTGGACAGCGGGTTGGTAATGGTGATCAGGCTGAGCAGACCACCAAACAGGAATTTCAACGACAGGGTTTCCAGCATGATGCCAATACCATTAAATATAAGCCGACGATTATAGTCATCTGCCCGGCAAATGATAGCCCGGCGTCGTGTCTGTGCCTGTGCCGTGTCGCATCCTCTTTGCACCCGCCTGCGGCACTTTGTCGCAGCCTGTGCGGTCTGAACTGTGCTAATTTGCCCGCAACCCAATTCAGGAGAAGCTCATGTCCCTTTCCCGTCTGTTCGCCTTGCTGGCCGGCCTCATGCTGGCGGCAACCGTTTCTGCCCACGGTTTCAAACTGGGTGCACTGGAACTGGGTCATCCCTGGAGCCGGGCCATGCCGGAAGCCAGCCCCACCGGCGCGGCCTACCTGAGCATCAAGAACACCGGCAAACAGGCCGACACGCTGATTTCTGCCAGCACACCACGGGCGGACAAAGCCGAGCTGCATGTGCACATCAACGACAATGGCGTAATGCGCATGCGTGAAGTCAGCGGCGGTGTTGCTGTTGCCGCTGGCAGCGAGGTGAAATTTGCCCCCGGTGGCTATCACATCATGCTGATGGGCCTGAAGCAGCCGCTCAAGGCCGGCGACCATTTTCCGCTGACGCTGAAGTTTGCCAAGGCAGGCAGCATCACCGTGGAAGTTCAGGTTGAAAAGGATGCGCCGATGGAGATGGAACACAGCAGCCACTAAGGCCTTGGCCAGTGAAATTCACTGCCGGAGTAGCGAATTTCACTGACCAAATCAGCCACTTGCCCGCGAAAGCGGGCATTTTTCTGCCCAACGTTGCGCCAATGTGACATCGTGCAATGCAGCATCCGCTACTTGTTAGAGTATTCGCTTTACCGTTGCACCAAGCTTGGGCAAACTGGCGTCCGGAAATTGAGTTGAACAACGCTCTGTACTGCTCAGTCCGCCGGTTACCCTACACAGTAGTAAGCGCCAAGTCTGCACCAAGGAAGAGTCAACACGATGGAGGAGCGGACCTTGCTCAGCGAGGCCCGTCAAATAAATAGATCGACTCAGGGAACCGGCGGATTTTTCCTCATTCTGCGTTATGCTATCCGGCATTGTTCCATTGCCAGCCTGCCATGACCGCCACCACGCACTCCCCCTCTGCATTGTCCCGTATCAGCATCGAATACTGCACCGGTTGCCGCTGGATGCTGCGCGCCGCCTGGATGGCGCAGGAACTGCTCACCACCTTTGAAAAAGAACTGGCCGAAGTGGCGCTGCGCCCCGGCAGCGGTGGCGTATTCCGTGTTTGTGTCGATGGCGAGCAAATCTGGGACCGCAAGCAGGACGGCGGCTTTCCCGACATCAAGCAACTGAAGCAGCTGGTACGCGACCGGGTGGCACCGGACAAGTCACTGGGCCACAGCGAGCGCGCTGCCGACTGATAGCCGCTGCATGACCGGCCAACGCAAGATCATCCACGTCGATTGCGACTGCTTTTATGCCGCCATCGAAATGCGCGACAACCCGGCGCTGCGTGATATTCCGCTGGCGGTGGGCGGGCAGCCGGACAGCCGCGGGGTGATTGCCACCTGCAACTACATCGCCCGTCGCTTTGGCGTGCACAGCGCCATGTCTTCGGCACGCGCACTGCGCCTGTGCCCGCAATTGCTGATCCTGCCGCCGGACATGGCCCGCTACCGCGCGGCCAGCCAGCAGATCATGGCCATCTATGAACGCTACACCCCGCTGATCGAACCGCTGTCGCTGGATGAGGCCTATCTGGATGTCAGCACCCAGCCGCACGAGCAAGGCAGCGCCACCCTGATGGCCGCAGCCATCCGCCGCCAGATCCAGGCCGAAGTCGGCATTACCGCCTCGGCCGGCATTGCCCCCAACAAGTTTCTGGCCAAGATTGCCAGTGACTGGAACAAGCCGGACGGTCAATTCGTGATCCGCCCGCAGGATGTCGACGCCTTTGTGCTGCAACTGCCGGTAGAGAAGATTCATGGCGTGGGCAGGGTGACGGCGGCGCATCTGAAAAAGCTGGGCATTCACCGCTGCAGCGAGCTGCGCCAATGGGAAATGAGCGACCTGATGCGGCATTTCGGCCGCTTTGGCGAGCGGCTGTACGAGTTGGCACGCGGCCGTGACGAGCGGCCGGTCAGTACCGACCGCAGCCGCAAATCCATCAGCGTGGAAGAAACCTATGCGCAGGACCTGCCGGACCTCACCGCCTGCCTGGACAAGCTGCCAGCGCTGATGGCCAAGTTGCAGGGCCGCATTCAACGGGCGGGCAATCCGCCATTCAAGGGTTTGAGTGTGAAGCTGAAGTTTGCCGATTTCAGCCAGACCACCGCCGAGCATGTCGGCCAGCAGTTGAGCAGCGCCGCCTACACCGACTTGCTGGGCGTGGCATTTGCCCGCGGCAACAAGCCGGTCCGGCTGGTGGGGGTGGGGGTCAGGCTGGCCGACGAGGCCGACCAGCCACAGCAATTACCGCTGTTTGAGGAAATGTAGACAGCCTTCAGCCTACTGCTTGCTGGCTTCCAGATAGGCTGCGCGGGCGGCGGCACTGTCCTGCCACATGCGGGCCACGCTGGCACGCTTGCCCAGCAAGGCCAGGTATTCTTCAATGCCCGGAATGATGGTGGTGAGGTCCTCGCCATACACTTCGCGGGTAGACCAGGCCACCAGCGGCAATACACAGGCTGCGGAAATATCGGCGAAGCTGAAATACTCGCCTGCCAGCCATGGGCCATACTGCACCAGACGCGACACGGCCAAGAGGCTGCGCTCGATGGCGGCCTTGGCCGTCGCCTTGCCGGCTTCATCCAGCGCGGCACCAAACAGCAGGTGGCGGTACAAGGGCGCGGTGGCCGGCATCAGGTACAAGTCCAGCATGGTCATCAGCTCGCGCGCACTGGCCCGGCCATTCGGCGTCGGCGGCAGCAAGGCGGCGGTCGGGTAGGCATCTTCCAGCCATTCCAGAATCACTGTCGATTCCGACAAGGCATGGCCGTTGATATCGACATAGGGAATCTTGCCCATCGGGCTTTGTTCCAGCATGGCCGGTTCCTGCGAGGGACGGGTCGGCACTTCCTGGAAGTTGACGCCCTTTTCCAGCAAGGCAACCTTTACCTTGTTGTAGTAGGCAGACAGCTGCACGCCGTAGAGCTTGATCATGCGGATTTCCTTGCGGGCCTGGCCCTGAAGTGAACATGGATGCTTTGCCTTGCAACGCACGCGGCACAAGGCAAAACAGGCGCTGACAAGCCTCATGGCCGGACAACGCCTGCATTATGCCAGTTTTCGGCCGGACAGCCAGCCGGGCCGGATTTAACGGGCCAGCGCCTGCGCCTTTTGCTGCAAACGGCTGCGAATCAGCGGAATCAGCTGCTGCGCGGCTTTTTCGCCTTCCAGAATGGCCTGATGGCGGGCTTCGAAATCGGCCGAGCCGATATTCAGCACATTGGGCCGCACCACGACATCAGCCTGTTTCAGTTCGGCGGCCAGCGTGGGGCCGCTCATGATGTTGAAGCTCTGGTCCAGCATGGAGAACAGGCCGGTGGCCTTGCCCGGCTTGGGCTTGGCGGAAATATCCACCGCAATGACAAAGTCGGCCCCCATCTCGCGCGCGGCCGATACCGGCACCGGGCTGACCAGCCCGCCATCTACATAGCGTTTGCCGCCAATCACCACCGGCAGGAAGACATTGGGAATGCTGGCCGAAGCCCGCACGGCCTGACCGGTGTTACCCATGCGGAATACCACTTTCTGGCCGGAGTCCAGTTCGGTGGCGACAATGCCCAGTTTGCGCGGCAGTTTTTCGATGGGCCGGTTGCCCAGCTGGGTGTTGATGTAGTTTTCCAGCTTCTCACCCTTGAGGAAGCCCTTGGTGGACAGCGTCCAGTCGGTCAGTTCGGATTCGTCCAGCTGCATGGCCTTGGCTTGCAGCTGCATGCCATTCAGGCCGGAAGCATACAGGCTGCCCACCACGCTGCCGGCGCTGGTGCCGGTGATGATGTCCGGCACGATGCCGTTGGCTTCCAGCACCTTGATGACGCCAATATGGGCAAAGCCCTTGGCGGCACCACCACCCAGGGCCAGCGCAACACGCGGCTTGACCGGGGTTTTGGGAATGCTGATTTCGGTTGGAGCTTGGGTAATGGTACAGGCGGCCAGCAGGACCAGCAGGCTGGCCGGCATCAGGCGGCGAAGAAGCGTCATGATAGCGGGTACGGGTAGTGACGGGGTTGAATGCGTAATGGGCTCATTCGATTATTGCGGCGCAACATGGTTCCCGGCAACGCTCAGAAATCTGCCTGCCGGTGCAGGAAGTGGCTTCCCTGACCGGCCTGGCAACCAAGCATCCTTAACAGCTAAACCTTGCCCGGCCAGCTGCCCGGTTTGACGAATTCAATCACCTGACGGCCATCCGGCAGGGTATTGCCCTTTTTCTTCAGCGTGCTTTTCCAGGCATGGCCATACACCACTTCATAAGTGGCAGGCAGCTTGCCATCGCGGCGGCGGGTTTCATAAGCCGCTTCCACCCGTTGCCAGGCCTGCTTGCCCATCAGGCCGCGGCTGCGGTCACGCGTGGCATTGTGCGCGCCGATGGCCTTGAGGTCGTGCATCACGTCGCGCACCTTGTCGTAGGTCAGCACGATCTTGTCCATGTCCATCACCGGCTCGGCAAAGCCTACCCGCATCAGCGCATCGCCCAGGTCGTGCATGTCGATGAACTGGTTGACGTGGGTAGCCTTGTCCACGCCGCCAAAGGCCTCGCGCAGCTCGAACAGGGTATCGGGGCCGAGGGTGGAAAACATCAGCATGCCGTCCGGCTTGAGCACGCGCTCGAATTCGCTGAACACGCTGTCCGGAATGTTCACCCATTGAATGGTGAGGTTGGACCAGATCATGTCCACGCTGTTATCGGCCAAGGGCAGTCTTTCCACATCGGCACACACTTGCCAGGGCTGGCTGCGCTTGAACAGCTTTTTCAGCAGGCCGTCACCGGCGCGCTGACGCTCGCGCGAGGCACACAGCATGGCGTGGGCCAGGTCCAGCTCGACAATCTGGGCATCCGGGTATTGGGCGCGCAGCTGGGCGGCACCATAGCCGGTGCCGGTGCCGGCATCCAGAATCACTTGCGGCTGGTGCTTGATGTAGGACAGGCGCTCGGCCATGCGGTCGGAGACTTCACGCTGCAACACGGCGGCAGCGTCATAACTGGCGGCCGCGCGCTCAAAAGAGGCACGGATTCGGTCTTTGTCGGTATAAAACGCTTCGCTCATGCAGAGGCTTCCAGATGCGGGGCCAGCTTGGCGACAAACTCGTCCTGATGGGACAAAAATGGCGCATGCGAAGCCTGGGTGAATTCATGCAGGGTGGCATCGGCCAGCGCGGCTTGCAGCCAGCGGCCTGCGCCTATCGGGGTAATGGCATCGCGCACGCCGTAAAACAGCGCCACCGGACAGCGGATCTGCCCGGCCAGTGCACGGGCGTCGGCGTCCAGCAGCAATTGCAGCGCAGGCAACAAGCCTTGCGGACGGCCATGGGCAAACAATTGCTCGCGCACGGCTTTGACCGTGTCGCGTGCCGCCGGGGCTCCCATCATCTGCAAGGCCAGAAAGCGCTCCAGCGTTTGCTCGAAGGCACCATCCAGGCTGGCACCCACCGCTTCGATGGCGGCACGTTGCTGGGCATGCGGCCAGGAGTCGTCACGCACAAAGCGCGGGCTGGTGGCCACCAGCGCCAGGCTCTTTACCTTGTCCGGGTGACGGGCTGCCCAGTGCTGGGCAATCAGCCCGCCCAGCGACCAGCCGACAACTTGTACCGGAAAGGGGAATTGGGCATCGACCAGGTCGGCCACTTCGTCAGCATCAAAGCGCGCCAAGGGGGCGGATGCACCATGGCCGGGCAGGTCGACCAGATGGACGCAGTAATGGTCGGCCAGCTGGCTGGCGACGCGGTCGAACACTCCGCCATGCAGGCCCCAGCCATGCAGCATGACCACATCCGGGCCACGGCCACGGCTTTCAACAAACAGATTCATGGGCATTTAAATGGGGGAACAGGGCCTGTTTCGCAAGCCCTGCCGGTAAAAGAAAAGCCACTGCCTGGCAAAACTCAGGCAGCACGGCGGAATTCCTGCACAAAGCGCGCCAGCCGTTCCCAGTCGATGGCTTCTGCCGGGCTGGGGGTGGCAAAGTAATAGCCCTGCAATTTGGCGCAGCCCATTTCCTGCAGGCGGGCCAGCTGGGCGGCGGTTTCCACGCCCTCGGCCACCACATCCAGCCCCAGCGCCTGGGCCAGCGCCAGAATGGCACGCACGATGGCGACGGATTCTTCCTTGCGGTCCAGATCAAACACAAAGCTCTGGTCGATCTTGAGGACATCAAAGCGGTAACGATGCAGGTAGGACAGCGCAGAATAACCGGTGCCAAAGTCATCCAGTGCCAGCTTGACCCCCAGCTGATGCAGCGCGTGCATCACCGTGGCGGCAATTTCCGGCACGTCGATCAGCGCACTTTCGGTGATTTCCAGATGCAGGATGGCTGCGGGCAACTGATAGCCCTCGATGATGCTGCGCACCCAGCTCACCAGTTCCGGGTCGTGGAAATTGGCCGACGACAGATTGAGGTGCAGTGCAATGTCGCTACCCACCAGGCCGGCATCCAGCCATTGGCGCAACTGGCGGCAGGCGGCATTGATCATGTAGCGGTCCACCCGGGTGATCAGCCCGCTTTCTTCGGCAACCGGCAGGAACAATGCCGGTGAAATCAGGCCGCGTTGCGGGTGCCGCCAGCGGACCAGCGACTCAAACCCCACCAGCTCGCCACTGCGCGCGTCGATGAAGGGCTGGAAGAAGGGTTGCAACTGGTCTTCCGCATCCAGCGCGCGGCGCAGCTCGCTTTCCAGCGCCAGCTGGTCGGCCTGGTTGATGCGCAGCTGGTGATTGAACACGGTATAACCTTGCCGCCCCTGCTGCTTGGTGCAGTACATGGCATGGTCGGCATCGCGCAGCAGTTCTTCGGCCTTGTGGTAGTGGTCGCGGTCTGCCAGCACCACCCCGACGCTGGCGGTGGAGAACACTTCGCGGCCTGCCAGAATCACCGGCCGTTCGAACTCGCTGACGATGCGCCGCGCAATCATCTCGCAGCCATCCAGCGTTTCGGTGCCAAACAGCAGGATGGCAAATTCGTCGCCACCCAGCCGGGCGAGGAAGTCATAGTGCCGCAGGCAGGAGCGGATACGGGCACCGGCTTCAAACAAAAGATGGTCGCCAGCCAGGTGGCCCAGGGTATCGTTCACCAGCTTGAAGCGGTCCAGGTCGATGAAAATGACGCTGAAGCGGGCACCGTTGCCGGACAGATAACTGTCCCACGCCCGGCGCAGCGTCTTGGCAAAGTAGTTGCGGTTGGGCAGCTTGGTCAGCGGATCGTGCAGACTGTCGAACTCCAGCTGGGCGTTCACCGCATCCAGTTCGCTGGTGCGCTCGCGCACGCGCTCTTCCAGCTCGGCATAGGCATTTTGCAGATCGTGCATGGCGCGGACACGGGCCAGTGCGGTGCCGATATTGTTGGCAACGAACTCCAGCACTTCCTGATCGCGATAGCTGTAAATCACGTCGTTCTGGTAGCTGTGTACCGACAACACCCCCAGCAGCTCGTGCCCGCAATACAGTGGTACGCCCAGCCAGCTGCACATGGGAGGGGCCGTGCTTTCTTCCGTCGGGTTCAGCTGTGCAGGGGTACGGTCCAGCAATAATGGCCGACCACTATGCAATACCTGCTCTACCAGTCCCCTGCCGGGACGACGGGTCTGGCTGACCTGCTGGAAGTCATCGGCACAATAGGGAAAGCTCAGCATGTCGCTGTTCATGTCGTACAGGGCAACCTGGCAGTTGCGCCCTGCCACCAGTTCCATCAGCAAGCGATGCACGCCCGCCAGGAAGGCTTCCAGCGACAGGCTGGTATTGGACAGGTCGGCAATGCGGAACAGCACGTCCTGAAAACGCTCGGCACGTTGCCGGTCGGAAATCTCCGAACGCAAACGCGCATTCACACCTTCAAGTTCGCAAGTACGCAACCAGACCTGGCGCTCCAGCTGGCTGCGATACAGCATGCGGTCCAGCGCATAGGCAATATGCCGGGTGACAAACAGGAACAAGGCCTGTTCGGCCGAAGTGCAAGGCGCCTGGTTGGCATAGAACTGCAATACGGCAGCACCGATCACCGCATTGCTGACATTGGTCAGCGGCACCCCCATCCACAACTCGGGCAGCGGACCTTCCAGTACCAGCTGTTCTTGCTCGCAGACTTCCAGCAGGCGTTGCCGGGTCAATACCAGCGGTTTGCCCATGCGCATCAGCCAGGCTGTCAGCGAGCGGGTGGTCTGTTCCTTGCTGAAGACGGCTTCGGGTGAGGGCGGGGCCGGGTCTTGCTGATCGGCATAAAAGGGGTAGTACAGCTGGCCGCCTTGCTCGTCAAACAGCGCAATGTAGAAATTGCTGGCGTCCATCAGCCGCATCAAGAGCCGGTGCAGCTTGGGCAGCATTTCATCCAGCGTATTGCACTCGCCCGGTAGCTGGCTGATTTCCAGCAGGGTTTCATTCATCACCCGGGACTGGGACTGGGCAGAATGCAGGCTGGCACTGTGCAAGTGCCCCACCAGCAAGGCAAGTACCGCATCGGCGTTATCGGCAATCTTGCCGCGCCACACCAGCCAGCCCAGGGTAGTGCCATGCAGGTCCAGCGGCAGGGCAGCGCCGTCCGGTCCAGGCAAGCGCCCTGCCGACAAGGCCTGGGCACTGGGCAGGCTGGATGCCGCACCGAGTGTTGCCAGACATTGCCAACTGGAGCCCACCAGTGCCCATAGCGCAGCAGCCGTTGTTTCGCCCTGCCGCTGGATCAGTTCCAGCGCAGTGCGGGCAGCTTCTTGCTGCGTGGACAGGTAATCCGCCGTACTCTTCATGTCGTTATCGTAGTATGAGTTAGCCGGGAAATCCGGTCATGCTACGAACAGACACAGTCATCCCCTATGACTGTATTGCTGACACCACGCTGTCCAGCAAGCCCTCCAGCTGGTCCGGCGTATGGGCTGCGGACAAGGTCAGACGCAAACGGGCTGTCCCCTCGGGAACAGTGGGGGGGCGTATCGCCGGCACCCAGTACCCACGCTCTTTCAATTGTGCAGCCAGCAACATTGCCTGCTCGTTCCTGCCTATGATAATCGGCTGTATCGGCGTACGGGATGACATCAGCTGAAAATTTACATCAGCCAACCTTTCCCTCACCCTGCTGATGTGTTGCTGCAGGCGTTCCCTGCGCCAGGGTTCACTGGCAATCAGCTGCAAGCTGGCCAGTACGGCTGCTGCCAGTGCAGGTGGTTGCGCGGTGGTATAGATGTAGGTGCGGGCACTGTTCACCAGCCATTGCACCAGCTGGGCAGTACCGGCGACAAAGGCACCAGCCACACCGGCAGCCTTGCCCAGTGTCGCCATGTAAACCAGCCGCTCACCACTGATACCCTGTTCCACCGCCGAGCCATGTCCATTGCCAAGCACACCAAAACCGTGCGCATCGTCGATATAAAGCCAGGCATCGTATTTATCGGCCAGTTGCAGCAGTTTCTTTAGCGGTGCTTCGTCACCATCCATGCTGTACACCGCATCCACTGCAATCAGCCGGGTCCGGGCCGGCGTGCTGGCCAGCAGTTCTTCCAGATGTTGCAGATCGTTATGGCGGAAACGGCGGAAGCTGGCGCGCGACAACAAGCAGGCATCGTTCAGGGAAGCATGATTGAGCTTGTCGGCAAAAACGGCGTCCCCCCGTCCCACCAGACTGGTAATCACCGCCTGATTGGCCGCATAGCCCGAGCTGAACAACAGCGCGGCCTCGCTACCGCAAAAATCGGCCAGGGCCTGTTCGGCCTGTTCGTGAATGGCAAAATGCCCGGCCACCAGATGCGAAGCACCACCCCCCACCCCCCATTGCTGCAATGCCGCCCGCGTGGCTTCGATCAAGGCCGGGTGATTGGCCAGGCCCAGGTAGTCGTTGCTGGCAAATGCGATGTAGTTTTTACCATCGATCACCACCTGGCTGGACTGCGGTGTTTCCAGCAAATGACGCTGTCGCAAACGGTGCTGTTGCTGCAATTGCAGCAAGGCAGTGGAGAGGTCTTGGGCGCGCATGGCTCTTTCAGAAAAAAAACGTCAAAATCGGTCGGATTTTCACAAAAGTATTCCTTATATATACATTGCAAAAATCCGACCGATCCGGGCAGTAAAAATCAGGCTGATTTACAGCGGCGACAGGTCCAGTTTTTCCATCAGTACCCGATCGGCATCCACCTCAGGATTCCCGGTGGTCAACAGCTTGTCACCATAGAAAATCGAGTTGGCACCCGCCAGGAAGCAAAGGGCTTGCATGGCCTCCGGCATCTCGCGCCGACCGGCAGAAAGACGCACATAACTTCTGGGCATGGTGATGCGGGTAACCGCAATGGTACGCACGAATTCGGTCCAGTCCAGCGGGTCTGCCCCTTCCAGCGGCGTGCCACCCACTTTCACCAGATTATTGATCGGCACCGACTCCGGCTGCGGCTCCAGATTGGCCAGTTGGGCAATCAGCCCGGCACGGTCCGCACGGGTTTCATTCATGCCGACAATACCGCCACAGCACACCGACAAACCGGCACCGCGCACCTTGCCCAGCGTGTCCAGCCGGTCTTCATATTCACGGGTATGGATGATGTCACCATACTTTTCCGGCGCGGTATCCAGATTATGGTTGTAGTAATCCAGACCGGCCTGTTTCAGCTTTTCTGCCTGGCCATCCTTCAGCAAGCCAAAGGTGGCACAGGTCTCCAGCCCCAGCGACTTCACTTCGCTGACCATGCGCAGGGTCTGTTCCAGATCGGCATCCTTCGGGCCACGCCAGG
Source organism: Aquitalea pelogenes (assembly GCF_041914625.1). Taxonomy (NCBI): domain Bacteria; kingdom Pseudomonadati; phylum Pseudomonadota; class Betaproteobacteria; order Neisseriales; family Chromobacteriaceae; genus Aquitalea; species Aquitalea pelogenes. The sequence goes on from NZ_JAYSDA010000002.1 coordinate 148,881, forward strand.
CGGCACCCATGCAGAAGCGACCGGCACCATTGGCCTTGGCGGTACGCGCAGCCTCAATCACCTCGTCCACCGTCATCATCGGCTGGTTTTCCACCGGCGTATCGTGATGTACCGATTGCGGGCAATAGCCGCAATCCTCCGGACAGCCGCCGGTCTTGATGGAAATCAGCGTCGACAGCTGCACCTTGGTCGGGTCAAAAAACTGGCGATGAATCTCCGCCGCACGGAAAACCAGCTCCATGAAGGGCAGTGCCAGCAGTGCTTCGATTTCTGCCACCGACCAGACATTGCTTTCTGGATGCGGTGTTGCCGGACGGGAAAACTGAATGGTTTGCGTGGTCATGATGCGCTTTCATTGCAACAAAAATGCCAATTGTATTTATTGCCAAATTACAACTGAACAAATGGATAATTTAAGAAAAAAACGGCATGGCTGAGAGTGTCTGGCCGCAGTCTTGCAGAGGGCTTCCCATGCTGTCAAATATCAAAAGAAAATTTATTGACAATTGCTCAATATTTAATCAGAACTGTCTGTTGTGTAATCGTCGAAACTGCCCGGACGGGCTGTGTAACAGCTGCAAAGCCAGCTTGCCGGCCCTGCCATCCATGCACTGCCCCATTTGCGCAGAACCAGCATTGACGGGGGATATTTGCGGCTTTTGCCTGCGACGGCCACCGGCATTCGACGCCATACACACTCCATACCTGTTTGGCTACCCCCTGAATGCAATTATTTATGCAGTGAAGTATGGAAAACGGCTGGAAATGACCGGTGCACTGGCCGCGCTGATGGCCGAATTTGCCCGAAAACAGGCTGTTTCAAGCGACCTGGTCATTCCCGTTCCCTTGTCAAAAGAACGACTTGCAGAGCGCAGCTTCAACCAGAGCATTCCACTGGCCCAGGCAATCGCTGCTACAATGCAAAGCCGTTTTTCCACCACACTGTGTTGGCGAAAACGCAACACTGTGCCGCAAGCCTCTCTTGGCCGTGCCGAAAGAAGCCGAAATGTCCGTCATGCATTTGGCGTAAAACAACGCATTGACGGGCTTTCCGTCGCCATTGTCGACGATGTGGCCACTAGTGGAGCGACCCTGTCTGCCCTGGCTGAAATACTCAAAAAACAGGGGGCAAAACGGGTCGATGCGTGGGTGCTCTGCAGGGCATCTTTCCCAAAAACTTGACCAAGATTTTGATTCTTTGGAACAATCCAGCCAGCCAACGATGTTCACCGTTGTTCTTTTTCAGCCGGAAATCCCGCCCAATACGGGCAATGTGATTCGTTTATGTGCCAACACCGGCTGTGAACTGCATCTGGTCAAACCCATGGGTTTTCCCATGGAGGATGCCAAGTTGCGACGAGCGGGCCTCGACTACCACGAATACGCCCGTGTCGTTGTCCATGAAAACTGGGCTGCCTGCCAGCAGGCCCTGCAAGGACGGCGGATTTTCGCTGCAACAACCAAGGGCGCTACGCGCCACGACCAGATTTCTTTCCAACCTGGGGACGTTTTGCTGTTCGGTCCCGAATCCCGCGGCTTGCCGCCAGAAGTGCTGGAGGAATTTCCCTCCACACAGAGGATTCGTTTGCCCATGCGTCCCGAATCGAGAAGCCTGAACCTTTCCAACGCCGTTGCAATCACGGTGTTTGAAGCGTGGCGGCAGCTGGATTTCGCAGGAGGAAGCTGACAGTTCACAGGCCGGCCAACACTAACGGGCCAGCAAGAAATGTTGATGCCTGAAGTGAAACGGATGGCATGCCGGACCTGAGCCAGTCATGGCACAGGACACAGGCAGCCGTCCACTGTCGCGAAGGCAGGGGAGAACACCCGCAAGGGCAGTATCCGCCGACGTTTTTTGATGTGCCCAACAGCATAAGGGAGGTCTATGCAATCAGTACTCCGATGGCTGTGGCTTGTTTTTGTCAGTCTCGTACTTGTGGCTTGCTCCACCGTGAAGACGGCCAGCGCCACCAACCAGTCGGCAAAGCCGACCAATAAGCCCACCGTAGCCAACAACAAGGGCGGCGCCTATTTTCAGAAAGACGGCCCCGCCGACCATATCCCGGTCAACCTGAATCTGGTACCGGATGCAGTACCCCAGACGGAACCGCTGATCAAGTCAGCCAACCAGCCTTACACCGCGATGGGCATGAGCTTCCGTCCGGACACCAGTGAAAAACCGTTCAAGGCCACCGGCGTGGCCTCCTGGTACGGCAAGCAGTTTCAAGGCAGAAAAACCACCTCGGGTGAGCGCTACGACATGTTTGCCATGACTGCGGCGCACCCGACCCTGCCGATTCCCAGCTACGTGCGGGTAACCAATGCGGCCAACGGCAAGTCGGTGATTGTCCGCATCAATGATCGCGGCCCTTTCCACCGCAACCGTGCGATGGATCTGTCCTATGCGGCGGCCTACAAGCTGGGCTTCGTCAAGCAAGGCAGTGCCAAGGTCAGCATCGAGCGGGTATGGCCCGTAGCCGGTGGCGAGGCTGTGGCCAGCAATGGCCCGGATATCCGCAGCGAGGACAACCCGAAGTATTTGCAGCTCGGTTCTTTCAACAAGCTGGCCAATGCCGAAGCACTGTTGAAGAAAATGCTGGATGAAGTGGACGACCGTTACGATGGCAAGCTGGGCATCATCAACCAGCAGGGCAACTACAAGGTACGCCTTGGACCCTTCACTTCCGATGCGGCAGTACGCAGTGCTGCTGAAAGCCTGAAGGTGACCAATGTGGTGATGAACAACTGACAAGGCAAACCATCCGGATGCCATGGCAGTGGACAAAAAAAGCGAGAGCAAATGCTCTCGCTTTTTTCATGTCTGTTGCATCAGACGGCAGGCAATAAAAAACCCGGCGCACATTGCGCCGGGGTAAAGGCCTTAATTGTCAGCGTAAGGCTCCCGCTCAGGGAGGCAAGCGGGAGGTGCCGGAGCACCTGCACGGTTAGTAGCTCTCCCGCCGACAAAGTTCCGTCATTCGCTATCTGGCAGCGAATCCTGTTCTTTCAGTACAGCATCAAACCAGGCTTCCACCACTTCTTCCACCTGCTCCACGCCGGTTTTCTTCAGGCTGGAAAACAACTGGATTGACACCGCGGGGTAATCTGCCAGCTCGCGCCTGACCATGGTCAAGGTCTTTTGCTGGTCGCTGCGCGATAATTTGTCGGATTTGGACAGCAGAATATGCACCGGACGGTCGGTATCGCGGAAGAAAGCCAGCATCTTGCGGTCCAGTTCCAGCAGTGGACGGCGCGAATCCATGATCAGGATCAGCCCGACCAGGCTGTCACGGGTTTGCAGGTAACGGCCCAGCAGCTGTACCCAGTGGGCGCGCACCGCCTCTGGCACTTCGGCATAACCGTAACCGGGCAAGTCCACCATGAAGCGTTCCTGGCCCAGGTCAAAGAAGTTGATATGCTGGGTACGGCCGGGTGTCTTGGAGACATACGCCAGCCGGGTCCGGTTGGCCAGCGTATTGATGGCGCTGGACTTGCCGGCATTGGACCGACCCACGAAGGCGACCTCGGCCCGGGTGGGCGGCAGGTCCTTCAAATGGTTGACGGTGGTATAAAAAGTGGCGCTTTTAAAAATCGACATAGTAGTAAGGTTGATTTCAGTTGGTATAGAATAACAGGTTTGAAATTGCCACTTTTACAGATATTTAAGAATTCCTCACAAGGAGCGATCATGAAACGGATGATGCTGTTGGCTGTAGCTGCGGCAACCCTGGCTGGAAGTGCATGGGCAGAAGGCATTGCCAAGGGAGACCCGGTAAAGGGCAAGCAGATCGTTGACACGGTATGTGCCGCCTGTCACGGTGCTGATGGCAACAGCGTAGCGTCGGCAAACCCGACCTTGGCCGGCCAGCATGAGGTGTATATCTACAACCAGCTGCAAGCCTTCAAGAAGGGTGAGCGCAAGAATCCGATCATGCTGGGCATGGCCTCTGCACTGTCCGATGCTGACATGCGCAATGTCGCTTCCTACTTCAGCCAGCAAAAGCCCAAGGCCCGTGAAGCGGCCAACAAGGAGCTGATGCCGCTGGGTGCCAAGATCTACCGCGTTGGCAACCCGACCAGCCACCTGCCGGCCTGTATGGCCTGCCACGGCCCGGCCGGCAAGGGTATCCCGGACCAGTTCCCGCGTGTTGGCAGCCAGCATGCTGCCTACGTAGCCAAGCAACTGGCTGACTTCAAGGCTGGCACCGATCGCAAGAACGTCACCATGACCGATGTTGCTTCCCGCATGACTGATGCCGAAATGAAGGCTGTGGCCGAATACATTTCGGGTCTGCGCTAATCGCAACTTTTGCGGATAGCCTTGTTCAAAAGGGAAGCCTTAACCGGCTTCCCTTTTTGTGTTCGGCACCAAGATGACAAAAAACTCCCGCCACACCGCTGTATACAAGCTGTACGAACTGTTCAGTTCCATGCGCTTTGCCATTGGTCTGCTGACCATTCTGGCCATTGCCTCGATCATCGGTACCGTACTGAAGCAGAACGAGCCCTACCCCAACTATGCCTTTGAATTCGGCCAGTACTGGTTTGCCGTGTTCGAACAGCTGGGGCTGTACGATGTTTACCATTCCGGCTGGTTCCTGACCATCCTGGCCTTTCTGGTGCTGTCCACCACCTTGTGCATCGTGCGCAACGGCCCGGGCTTCATCAAGGACATGAAGGCCTATCGCGAGAAAGCCTCGGACAACTCACTGGCAGCCATGAAGCACAGTGTCGTGTTTGATGGCGCGGCAGCAGACCCGGAAACGCTGCGTGCCTATCTGCGCGGCCAGGGTTGGCGCTGGCGCGAACACCAGCGGGCAGACGGCAGCCTGGTGCTGGCGGCCAAAAAAGGTGCAGCCAGCAAGCTGGGCTACTTTTTTGCCCATATTGCACTGGTCGTCATCTGCATTGGCGGGCTGATGGATGGCAACCTGCCGCTGAAACTGGCGGAAATGGTGGGCAGCGTGGTGCCGGAAACCCGTGATATTCCGCAAAGCCAGATTCCGCCCCAAAGCCGGCTGTCCACTTCCAACCTGTCCTTCCGCGGCAATGTCACCGTGGCAGAGGGCAAAAGCGCCGATGTGGTGTTCCTGAACTCCGGCAACGGCTATCTGGTGCAGGACCTGCCCTTTACCGTGACGCTGAAGAAGTTCTATGTCGATTACTACAGCAACGGCATGCCCAAGCTGTTTGCCAGCGACATTGCCGTCACCGACAAGGCCACCGGCAAGGTGACCGAAGCCCAGGTGAAGGTGAACCATCCGCTGATCGTGGATGGTGTGGCCATCTACCAGGCCAGCTTTGGCGACGGTGGCTCGCCGCTGACCTTCAAGGCATGGAATCTGGACCAGCCGCAAATGCAGCCGGTGGCCATCAATGGTGTATCGATGGCCGCCCAGCCGCTGCGCGCCAATGGCAAGGATTACAACCTGGAGTTTGGCGATCTACGCGTGTTCAACATCGAGAACATGGGCAACAAGAATGCCGATGCCAGTGGCAAGAGCCTGAGCGAGCGCATGCAGGATGCCCGCGAGGTAAAGCACGAGAAGCAACTGAAGAACATCGGCCCGTCTGTCACCTTCAAGCTGCGTGACAAACAGGGCCAGGCGATGGAATTCCATCATTACATGGCCCCCATCCAGCAAGATGGCGTCAGCTATCTGGTGGCCGGTGTGCGCAGCAAGGTGTCGGAACCCTTCCAGTACCTGCGCCTGCCGCTGGATGATCAACTGTCGCTGGACAGCTTCATGCGCCTGCGCACCGCCTTCATGAACCCGGCCCTGTACGACGAAATTGCCAAGCGCACCACGGCCAAGGCCATGCAGGGTTCGGCCATCAGCCCGGCCATGCAGCAACAGTTTGCCAATAGCGTGAAATGGATTCTCGGACGCTTTGCCCAGGGTGGCTTTGTGGCGCTGGAGCAGTTCCTGGACGAAAAAGTCCCGCAGGACAAACGCCAGGCCGTGGCACAAACCTATGTGAAGATCCTGCAAGGCGCGGTGGTGGACGTGATGGATGTGGCCGATGCCAAGGCCGGTCTCAAGCCGGTGGCCATGGATGGCAAGCGCTACCGCTTCCTGCTGGACAGCCTGGTGGGCATCAGTGCGCTGCACGATTACAACGCCCCGGTGTTCCTGCAACTGCAAGGCTTTAACCAGGTTCAGGCATCCGGCCTGCAACTGACCCGCTCGCCCGGCAAGAACCTGGTGTATCTTGGCTCGCTGATGCTGGTGATCGGCATCGTGCTGATGTTCTATATCCGGGAAATCCGGCTGTGGATCTGCTGCATGCCCGGCAGCGTGCGGCTGGCCATGAGCTCCAACCGTCACAACCGTGACCTGGATGCAGATTTCCGCCGTCATGGCGAAGCAATTCAACAGTTAGTACGAGGTAAGTGATGGAACTTGCACAATCCTTTGTCGCACAGCCGATGTACAAGCGGCTGAAACTGGCTGACTGGCTGTATGCCGTGCTGCTTGTGGTCGCTGCAGTGCAGGCCTGGCGTCTGTACAACCCCTATATGGATGGTTACGAGCAAGCCATTCTGGCGGGCTCGGCCGTCGGGCTGGTGGCACTGGGCTGGTTCTGGAAGTCCTGGCGCTGGTTTTTCCCCTTGTCGGCCACGGTGGCGCTGCTGGGCATCAGCCTGTACCACGGCGAGCTGGCACGCGGTCAGAGCGCGTTCTGGCTGAAGTTCCTGCTGTCCAGCCAGTCCTCCATCATGTGGATGTGCACCCTGTTCTTCCTGGCCACCCTGGTGTACTGGGCGGGCCTGCTCACCCGCTCGGCCATGCTGTCGCGCATGGGCAGCGGTCTGACCTGGGCTGCGGCCGTCATGGGTGCCGCCGGCCTGTTCGTGCGCTGGTACGAGAGCTACCTGATTGGCAGCGATGTTGGCCACATTCCGGTATCCAATCTGTATGAAGTCTTCATCCTGTTCACCCTGATCACCTCGCTGATGTACCTGTACTACGAAGCCCGCTTCGCCACCCGCCAGGCCGGTGCCTTCGTGCTGATGGTGATCAGTGCCGCGGTCGGCTTCATCCTGTGGTACAGCTTCGACCGTCAGGCGCATGAAATCCAGCCGCTGATCCCGGCCTTGCAGTCGTGGTGGATGAAGATTCATGTTCCTGCAAACTTTGTCGGCTATGGTGCGTTTGCCATGTCGGCCATGCTGGGTGTGGCCGAGCTGCTGGTGCTCAAGGGCGTGCTGAAAGACCGGCTGCCCAGCGCGGAAGTGCTGGACGAAATGATGTACAAAGCCATTTCCATCGGTTTCCTGTTTTTCACCATTGCCACCATTCTGGGTGCCATGTGGGCGGCCGATGCCTGGGGTGGCTACTGGAGCTGGGACCCGAAGGAAACCTGGGCACTGATCGTGTGGCTGAACTACGCCGCCTGGCTGCATATCCGGCTGGTGAAGGGCTGGCGGGGCAAGCCGCTGGCCTGGTGGGCGGTCATCGGCCTCTTGGTCACCACCTTTGCCTTCCTCGGGGTGAACATGTATCTGACCGGCCTGCACTCTTACGGCGGCCTGTAACCCTCCTCCAGCCCCGGCCTGCAGCACTGCCGGGGCTTTGCTTTGCCTGCACCACGGACAAGAAGGCCGTGGTTTGTTATTGTGTTGACTGTTTCTTTTCAAGGACCCTGTTTTTACATCATGGATTTATCCTGGCTGTCTGACCCTTATGCCCTGCTCGGCCTCCTCACCCTGATCGTGCTGGAGGTGGTGCTCGGCGTCGACAACCTGATTTTCGTGGCCATCCTGGCCGAAAAGCTCCCACCTCATCAGCGCGACCGCGCCCGTGTGCTTGGCCTGTCACTGGCGCTGATCATGCGTCTGTTCATGCTGGCGGGCATCAGCTGGCTGGTAAAACTCACCGCTCCCCTGTTTTCCGTGCAGGGACAGAGCTTTTCCGGCCGCGACCTGATCATGCTGGGCGGCGGCCTGTTCCTGCTGTTCAAGGCCACCATGGAGCTGCACGAGCGGCTGGAAGGGGTGGAGCACAGTGAAGGCAATGGCCAGAAGGCCTATGCCGCCTTTGCCACCGTGGTGGTGCAGATTCTGGTGCTGGATGCCGTGTTCTCCATCGACTCGGTGGTCACCGCCATCGGTATGGCCGAGCACCTGAGCATCATGATGCTGGCCGTAGTGATTGCCATGAGCATGATGATCATGGCCAGCAAGCCGCTCACCCGCTTCGTCAACGCCCACCCCACCGTGGTGATGCTGTGTCTGGGCTTCTTGCTGATGATCGGCTTCAGCCTGATTGCCGACGGCTTCGGTTTCCATATTCCCAAGGGCTATCTGTACGCCGCCATTGGTTTCTCGGTGCTGATCGAGGTGTTCAACCAGATTGCCAACGTCAACCGTCAGCGCTTTCTCAATAGCCGTAACAGTTTCCGCTCCCGTACCGCCGACACCGTACTGCGCCTGCTGGGCAATGCGCCGCTGCAACACGGCGGCCATCACGAGCAGGAACACGAGGAAGGCCCCCACGAGGACGCGGAAGAAGCCTTTGCCCACAATGAGCGGGCGATGATACACAGTGTACTGACCCTGGCCGAACGACCGATCCGGGTGATTGCCACCCCGCGTTCCGACATCCACCGTCTGGACATCAGCCAGGATGCCGAGCAGCAACGCAAGGTGCTGCGTGACAGCCCCTACTCCCGCCTGCTGGTAGTGGGTGCCGGCCGCATCGACGAGCCGCTGGGCATCGTGGCACGCAAGGACTTGCTGGCCCAGTTGCTGGACGGCCAGACGCTGGACGTGATGGCCGCACTGCGCCAGCCGCTGGTATTGCCGGAAGGCATGACGGTACTGAAAGCGATGGAGGCCTTCCGTCAGCAAGCTGCCGACATGGCTTTTGTGGTGAACGAATTTGGCAGTCTGGAAGGCATCGTCACCCAGAAGGACCTGATGGAAGCCATTGCCGGGGACTTCCCGGAAGAACACGAACGCCATGAACAACCGGCGCTGGTACAGGGCGAAGATGGCAGTCTGGATGTGGAAGGCAGCACCGAACTGGTGACGCTGGAACAGTACATCGAGCTGGGCAACTACGAGGAAGAGGACTTCCACACCGTGGCCGGCCTGTTGATGCACCGGCTGGAGCGCATTCCGCGCCAGGGCGACAGCATTCGCGAAGCGGGCTGGGAAATCGTGGTGACCGAGCAAAAAGGCAATCGTACCGAACGGGTGAGCATCCGCCCGCTGCCCAAGCTGGACGATGAACAAGGCTGATACCACCAGCCCCGCCGGCCAGTGGCATCTGTACGTGCTGGAGTGCCGTGACGGCGCGCTGTACACCGGCATCAGCAATGACGTGGCGCGGCGCTATGCCGCGCATCTGGCCGGCAAAGGCGCACGTTATACCCGGCTCAACCCGCCACAGCGCATTGCGCTGGTTTATCCCTTTGCTGACAAATCGCAGGCGCTGAAGGCCGAATACGCTTTCAAGCGCCTGTCGGCCGCCGCCAAGCGCCAGCTGGTGGCAAGCGGCGATCTGAGCGACTGGCTGGCGGCACGTACCGCCCCGCCAGAGCCTGCTCAGTAAACAAAGCGTTCGCGCAAGTCTTCCAGGTTCAGCTCGCGCAGAATGGCTTCCTGCCGCTCACGCGCACTCTGCTTGCCCTTGCCGGTTTTCTTGGCAATGATCAGCTCGTTCTTCATCGAATGTTCCCAGCCCACCAGCTCGGTCACCGTCAGCTGGTAACCGCGGGCTTCCAGTTGCAGGCAACGCAGCACATTGGTCAGCTGGCTGCCGAACTCGCGGGTATGGATGGGATGACGCCACAGTTCGGATAGCGGCGTCTTGCCAAAGGTCTCGTTCTTCTTCTGACGCAGCACGGCGGCCACTTCGGCCTGGCAGCACGGCACCAGCACGATGTATTTGGCGTCCTTGGCCAGCGCAAAGCGGATGGCGTCGTCGGTGGCGGTGTTGCAGGCATGCAGCGCAGTAATGATGTCCACCTGGGCCGGCAACTGCTCGGAGGTGATGGACTGCTCCACCGTCAGGTTGAGAAAACCCATGCGGTCGAAGCCCAGCCGCGCGGCCAGTTCTTCCGAGCGGCTGACCAGCTCGGGCCGGGTTTCGATGCCGAATACCCGGCCGGCCTCCTTGTCCTTGAGGAACAGGTCGTACAGGATGAAACCCAGGTAGGACTTGCCCGCGCCGTGGTCGGCCAGGCTGACGTCCCCCTTGCTTTGCAGCACGTCCTGCATCAGGGGTTCGATGAACTGGTAGAGGTGATACACCTGCTTGAGCTTGCGGCGGGTGTCCTGGTTGATCTTGCCGTCGCGGGTAAGGATATGCAGTTCTTTGAGCAACTCCAGCGACTGCTGCGGTTTGATTTCGGGAATCAGGCTCATCATGGCCTCCGGTAAAGCGGGAATGGCGCGATTTTACCAGTTTCGGCCGCCCCGCCCCGACAAGCTTGGCCGCAGCGGCCTGCCATGCCACAATTTGCCATCCCAATTGCACCGAGCACCGCCATGTCCCTGCAGTATCACCTGATTCCGGTTACCCCCTTTGCCCAGAACTGCAGCGTGCTGTGGTGCGATGTCACGCGCGAAGCCGCCATCGTCGATGCCGGTGGCGATATCGACCGCATCCGCGCCTGGGTCGCGCAACAAGGACTCAGCGTCACCAAGCTGCTGCTGACTCACGGCCATATCGACCACGCCGGTGGTGCCGGTGAACTGGCCGCCCAACTGGGCGTGCAGATTGAAGGCCCGGAACAGAGCGAAAGCTTCTGGCTGGACCAGCTGCCCAATCAGGGCCGCATGTTCGGTTTTCCCTCCAGCCCGGCCCTCACCCCGGAACGCTGGCTGAACGAGGGCGATACCATCAGCATCGGCCAGGAAACGCTGCAGGTGATCCACTGCCCCGGCCACACGCCCGGCCATGTGGTGTTCTACAGCGCCGCCGCCGGTGTGCTGGTGGCCGGTGACGTACTGTTCCAGGGCTCCATCGGCCGTACCGACTTCCCCATGGGTAATCACCAGCAGCTGATCGATGCCATCCAGCAAAAGCTGTTCCTGTTGCCGGACGACACCGTGGTGATTCCCGGCCACGGCCCGCTCACCACCATTGGCGATGAAAAGCGCCACAATCCCTTCGTGGCGGACGCCCGCTTCCGCTGATGTCACCCGCCTTCGAACTGGCGGTGCTGGCGCTGGTGCGGCAGATACCGCCCGGCCGGGTCAGCAGCTACGGCGTGCTGGCGGCGGAGGCTGGCTTTCCACGCCACGCCCGTCATGTCGGCAAGCTGCTGGGCAGCCTGCCGGACGGCCACGGTCTGCCCTGGCACCGGGTGGTGAACAGTGCCGGCCGCCTGTCCCGCCCCGGCAGTGAGCAGGCCGACTGGCAGCGCGTGTTGCTGGAACAAGAGGGCGTCGAATTTTCTGCCAGCGGCAGCATCAGCCTGCTGCGCTATGGCTGGCCAGATAGCGCCTACTTGCCAGCCAATGTCCGCTGATGACGACATTTGCTGCATATTGTCCAACAGCAATACAGCCCGTTTTCATAATGTTGCTGAAATGTTACGTCGCTTGAACTGAAACTTTTCAATGTAGAGACTTGTGCGCTACCCTGCGCGCCCCCGTATGGTCTGTCCTGCGGGTTTTACATAAAAAAAGTTCACTTAGGCGGAAAAAATGAAAGCTCGCAAACTGCTGCTGGCCCTGTCTCTGATCAGCGGCTCCACCCTGGCGCATGCCGACAACTGGTCCTTTGCCAATGTCAGTGCCAACTACCTCGACTGGTCTTCCCGTACCACGGAGCAAAGTGGCAAGAAAGACTTCGGCTACCTGGAAGCCGAAGGCGGCATGGGTGGCAACTGGGGTGATGTCTACGGCTTCTTCGACCTGGAAAACCCGGGCAAGAGTGGCGACGGCCTGAACGGCTATGACCGCCGCTACACCACCAAGGCCATTGGCCGCTTCAACCTGACCCAGGTGGGCAACGTACCGGTACAGCTGTACGCACACGTTTACGACACCCGTGGCAACAACTTCTTCAGCCAGAACCGCGTACTGGGCCTGAGCACCGAACTGAAGTACGGCAACCTGACCATCAAGCCGTTCATTGGCGCGCACAACGAGCTGGACTCCTTCGGCATCGGTTCCGGTTACAACGGCTGGATGGCCGGCTATGTGCTGCTCTACCCGTTCAGCGCCTTTGGTCAGTCCTTCCTGGTGACCCAGTGGCATGAAACCGAATTCGCCCGCAAGCACGAATTCGTGGCCAACTACAAGCACAACACCGGCGAAAACGGTGCCATCGCCCTGTGGTGGAATGTGAACAAGCGCTTCACCACCGGCGTGCAATACCGCTATGCCGACCAGAAGCTGGGCTCGTCCGAGTACCAGAACGCGGTGATCTACAGCGCCAGGTACAATTTCTGATCTTCGCTGCCAGTCCCATGCAAAACGCCTCCATCCGGAGGCGTTTTTCTTTGAGGGTGGCCCTTGGCTCAGCCAGTGCGCTTACTTGCTCTTGTTGGCCTGACGGTACAGCTGGATCAGGCGGCGGGTGGAGCTGTCGTGCTCGGCCGTTTTCAGCTTGCCGGTGAGTTCAGCGTGGATGGTCTTGGCCAGTTGCTTGCCCAGTTCCACCCCCCACTGGTCGAAGCTGTTGATGCCCCAGATCACGCCTTGCACAAAGATCTTGTGCTCGTACAGCGCAATCAGCGAACCCAGGTTGCGCGGGTCGAGGAAGCTCATCAGCAAGGTATTGGTGGGACGGTTGCCGGCAAACACCTTGTGCGGCACCAGTGCTTCCAGTGCATCGCCCTTCATGCCTTGCGCGGCCAGTTCTTCGCGTACTTCGTCGGCGGTCTTGCCGCGCATGAAGGCCTCGGCCTGGGCAAACACGTTGGCCAGCAGGATTTCATGGTGACCCGGCAGGCTGCCACGGCTTTCCAGCGAGGCAATCAGGTCGATCGGCGAAATATGCGTGCCCTGATGCAGCAGCTGGAAGAAGGCATGCTGGCCGTTGATGCCGGTTTCACCCCAGATAATGGGCGCGGTTTCAAAATTGACCGGGTTGCCATTGAGCTGGGTCTGCTTGCCGTTGGACTCCATGTCCAGTTGCTGGATGAAGGCCGGCAAGCGATGCAGGTACTGGTCGTACGGCGCAATCACGTGGCTGCCACCACCAAAGTAGTTGATGTACCAGATGCCTATCATGGCCAGCAACACCGGCATGTTCTGCTCGAACGGTGCATTGCGGAAATGCTGGTCCATGATGTGCGCGCCGTTGAGCAGCTCGGTAAAGTTTTCCTCGCCCAGATACAGCATGATGGGCAGGCCGATGGCCGACCACAGGCTGTAACGGCCACCCACCCAGTCCCAGAATTCGAACATGTTGGACGGGTCGATGCCGAAATCCGCCACGGCTTTCTGGTTGGTGGATACGGCGACAAAGTGCTTGGCCACCGCTTTTTCGTCCCGCGCACGCTGTAGGAACCAGTCACGCGCGGTCAGTGCATTGGTAAGGGTTTCCTGGGTGGTGAAGGTTTTGGATTCCACCACGAACAAGGTGGTTTCCGAATGCACCTTCTTCAGGGTTTCCTTCAGCTGGGCACCATCCACATTGGAGACAAAGTGCATGTTCATGCGCGGGTGGCCAAACGGGCGCAGCGCACTGCATACCATCAGCGGGCCCAGGTCCGAGCCGCCAATGCCGATGTTGACGATGTCGGTGATGGGCTGGTTGGTATAACCCAGCCACTCGCCGGAGCGCACGGCGTGGGCAAACTTTCCCATGCGTTCCAGCACGGAATTCACCTTGGGCATCACGTCTTCGCCATCAACGAAAATGGGCGAATTGGTGCGGTTGCGCAGGGCAACGTGCAGCACGGCGCGGTTTTCCGTGCTGTTGATCTTTTCGCCCTTGAACATGGCCTTGATGCGTTCCGGCAGCCCGGCTTCGCGCGCCAGCTGCATCAGGCCCTTCAGGGTTTCGTCGGTGATGCGGTTCTTGGAGTAATCGAGGAACAGGCCCCCCACTTCCAGGCCATAACGTTCGGCCCGCTCCGGGTCGTTTTGGAACAGCTCGCGCATGTGCAGCTGCTTGGCATCGGCAAAGTGGTCCCACAGGGTTTGCCAGGCGGGAAGTTGGGTCAGTTCGCTCATGATGATTAATCCTCTTCTGTCCGTTCGGCCAGTCTCTTTGCTTTGAGACTGTGCTTGGTTTTTTCTAGTTGTCCGATCACGCCGGGGCCGCGGCGCAAGGCCACGCCCACAGCCAGCACGTCGATGAGCACCAGGTGGATGATGCGGGAAATCATCGGGCTGTAAGTTTCATTGTCTTCCTGGGTGTCCGCCATCAGGGCGATGGTGGCGGCACGTGCCAGGGGAGAACCACTGGCGGTGATGGCCACCACGGTGGCACCGGAAGCAGTGGCTTCTTCCACCGCATCCAGCAGCTCGCGCGAGCGGCCAGAGCTGGAAATGGCCACCAGCACGTCGTCCGGCCCCAATACCGAGGCCGCCATCATCTGGATGTGGGTATCGGCATAGGCCACGGTGGAAATGCCGAAGCGGAAGAACTTGTGCTGGGCATCGGCGGCGGTGATGCCGGAGTTGCCCAGACCGTAGAACTCCACCCGCCGGGCGCGGGAAATGGCCTCGATGGCCGCTTCGATGGCCTGCGGGTTGACGTCGTTACGGCTTTTGAGCAGCGCGGTGACGGTGTTGTCGAACACCTTGGCCACGATTTCCGAGGTGGGGTCTTCCGGCCGGACGCTGGAATGCACATAAGGCACGCCGGTGACCAGGCTGCCGGCCAGTTTCAGCTTGAAATCGGGCAGGCCCGAGCAGCCCATGGAGCGGCAGAAGCGAATCACCGTGGGCTGGCTGACGCCGGCATTGCGGGCGATATCCGCCACTGCGGCCTGCATCATGGTGTAGGGCTGCTCCAGCACCAGTTCGGCCACCTTGCGTTCGGCCGAAGACAGGGCTTCTAGCTGAGACTTGATTCTTTCCAGCATGGGTCAGTGCTCCAGGTGCGCCGCCAGCGCTGCCGACGCGCCGATCAGCGCAGGGTAACGGCTGTTGATGACAAACACCGGAATTCCCGCCAGATAAGCGGAAAAACGGCCCTTGTCCTCGAAGCGTGGGCGGAATGGCGACGTTTTGAAGTAGTCGATCAAACGTGGAACGATACCACCGCCAAGGTATACCCCGCCACGGGCGCCGAGCGTCAGCGCCAGATTGGCCGCCGCCGTACCCAGCATGGCGCAGAAGGCATCCAGCGTTTCGCGGCAGCGCGGACAGTCGCCCGAGAGGCCACGGGCGGTGATGTCGGCAGCGGACAGGTCCTGCTCCGGTTCACCGGCCAGTGCCGCCAGCGCATGGTAAATCAGCACCAGCCCCGGGCCGGACAGCAGGCGCTCGGCCGATACATGGCCGTGGCGATCGCGCGCATAGCGCCAGATGGCAGCCTCGCGCTCGTCAAACGGGGCAAAGCTGACGTGGCCACCTTCACCGGCCAGCGGCATATAGCCACCCGGCGACGGAATCAGGGCCGACACGCCAAGACCGGTGCCGGGGCCAATCAGCGCCAGCGGGCTGCCAGCAACCGCTTCACCGCCCCCCACCTGTACCAGTTCCTGACGTGGCAGGTGCGGCAGCGACAGCGCCAGCGCGGTGAAATCGTTGATGACGATCAGCGAGGTCAGACCCAGTGCCTGACGGGTGGCTTCAATGGAAAACGCCCAGTGGTGATTGGTCATCTGCACCCAGTCACCCGTCACCGGGTTGGCAATGCCGATGGCGGCATGGGCCACCGCACGGGTGCCCACCTCGGCCAGATAGCTGCGCATGGCCGCTTCCAGCGTGGGGTGGCTGGCACAGGGCAGCACCAGGATGTCTTCCAGCACGCCAGGCGCGGTTTCCAGGGCGAAACGGGCATTGGTGCCGCCGATATCGGCCAGCAGCCGCGGCCAGGTATTAGGCAGTCCAGTAGACATCGATGGGGCACTCCGTCTGCAACAGGAAATGGCTGATGGGCAGGCTGTCATTGATACCTTGCGCAGCCTGATCGAACACCTGGCGTTTGCCCGCCCCCTGAATGGACAGGATGAGGCTGTCGCAGGCGAGCAAAGCGGCCTTGCTCATGCTGAAGCGCAGGTGCGGCGCGGTGAGCGGCTGTACGGCAAGCAAGGGCAGGCTGCGGGCCATGTCCAGCCCGTCAGCGAGCGCGTCAGCACCGGGAAACAGCGAAGCGGTATGGCCGTCCTCACCCATGCCCAATACGGCGACAGTCGGTTGTTGGTAGGCGGCATTGGCGGCGGCCAGTTCGGCGACGTCATCACGGGCATCGCCCACCAGCGGCAGAAAACGGGCGGCAGCGGCGGCATCCTGTAACAGATGTTCGCGCACCAGCGCGGCATTGCTGTCCGGGTGATCCGGCGGGACGAAGCGTTCGTCCACCAGCGTGATCAGCACGCGCGACCAGTCCAGCGGCTGGCTGCGCAGCGCGTGAAAGAAGGGAACCGGCGATTTGCCACCGGAAACAGCCAGCACGGCGCGACCATCGCGCGCCAGAGCGGCCGACAAGCGTTGTGCCACGGTAGCGGCCAGGGCGGCGGCGCTGGCCGGTGCATCGGGAAATTCAAACCATTGCATGCATGTCATCCTCACCTTGCACCCGGCCCCTGATATCCATGACACCGGGTGATTGCCGCTCTTGCTGGCCGGCTTGTTATGAATTGCCCTGCCCGGGCAGGCCAGTGCGGCGGCCCGGACGGGTCAGGTCGGTCAGCTTTCTTCGTGCCAGCTGATGCCGTCGCGGCTGAGCAGGGCGCTGGAAGCCGCCGGGCCCCAGGTGCCTGCCGTGTATTGTTTGGGCGGGGTGTTGCTGCTGTTCTGCCAGCATTCCATGATGGGCATCACCCAGCGCCAGGCTTCCACCAGCTCGTCACGACGCATGAACAAGGCCAGCTTGCCGCGGATCACATCCAGCAGCAGGCGTTCGTAGGCGTCGGCACGGCGCACCTTGAAGGCCTTGTAGAAGTCCAGGTCCAGGTAGGCCGGTTGCAGGCGCATGGTATCGCCCGGTTCCTTGGCCAGGAAGTACAGGCGGATGCTTTCTTCCGGCTGCAACTGGATCACCAGGCGGTTGGCGGTGTGACTGCCGCTCAAGGGGCCGGAGAACAACTGGTGCGGCACGTCGCGGAAGTTGATGACGATTTCCGCCAGCCGCTCCTGCATGCGCTTGCCGGTACGCAGGAAGAAAGGCACACCGGCCCAGCGCCAGTTGTCGATCTCCGCCTTGAGGGCGACAAAGGTTTCGGTCTGGCTATCAGCCGGAATGCCTTGCTCTTGCAAGTAGCCCACCACCGGCTGACCGGCCACCGCACCGGCCTTGTACTGGCCGCGCACGGTCTTGTTGGCCACATCCTGCTCGCTGAACGGGCGCAGTGCCTTCAGCACCTTGAGTTTTTCGTCCCGCACCGCGTCGGCTTCCATATTGGCCGGCGGCTCCATGGCGACGATACACAGCAGTTGCAGCAGGTGGTTCTGCACCATGTCGCGCAGCGCGCCGGTGCCATCGTAGAAGTCACCACGGGTGCCGACACCCAGGTCTTCGGAAATGGTGATCTGTACATCGTGAATCCACTCGCGACGCCACAGCGGCTCGAACAGCGCGTTGGCAAAGCGGATGGCCATCAGGTTCTGTACCGATTCCTTGCCCAGATAGTGGTCGATGCGGTACAGCTGGTCTTCCTTGAAGAAATGAGCCACCGCATCGTTGATTTCGTTGGAGGAATCCAGGTCGATACCCAGCGGCTTTTCCAGCACTACCCTCACATTGGGGCGGTTAAGTCCCACGGCAGCCAGGTTTTCGCAAATGCCGGCAAACAGATTGGGCGCAGTGGCCAGATAACAGACCACCACCCGTTCCGGATGCTGGCCCACCGCTTCGGCCAGTGCCGGATAATGCGCAGCTTCACCGGCATCAACCTGCAGATAGTCGATACGAGCACGGAAGGATTCCCAGGCCGCCGCATCGAAGTGTTCCTTGATATGCTGGCGTGCATTCTTTTCCACCAGCGCCAGGTAGTCGTCGCGGCTCATCGCCTTGCGACCCAGCGCCAGCAAACGGCCTTGCTGGTTGAGCAGGCTGGCGGCATGGGCCTGATACAGCGACGGCAACAGCTTGCGCATTACCAGGTCGCCAGTACCACCGAACAGCACCATATCGAAGGCCGGGGTGGGCGTGCTACGGTTATCCATAGTGATCTTCCGTCTTGTGCATTTGCAATGTAGTTATATTACCACCCGATTTTGCCATGTCCATGTGTGTTGCCGGGATAATCCGCAGAAAGCAACACCTGTCCAATCGGGCATAAAACGACACAATCCTTTACTGGAGCGACTTTCGTGCTAATCACCCCCATTTTGCCACGGCAAGGCACTGGCTGAATTCTTGCAATTTAAGTGTAGTAAAACTACCATTTACCCACATTCATCACGGGAATCGCCATGGCCCTGCACCCGGTATTGCACGCCGTTACCCAGCGCATCATAGATCGCAGCCGCGAACGTCGCGCTGCCTATCTGGATCATCTTCAGGCCGCCGCCCAGCAGGGCAAGGTGGAACGCGCCCAGCTGTCCTGCACCAACCAGGCTCACGCCTTTGCGGCAATGCCGGACAATATCAAGATTCACCTGAAAGAGGCCCACCGCCCCAATCTGGCCATCGTGTCTGCCTATAACGACATGCTGTCCGCCCACCAGCCACTGGAAGCCTACCCGGCCTGGATCAAGGAAGAAGCCTTGAAGGCCGGTGCCACCGCCCAGTTTGCCGGTGGTGTGCCTGCCATGTGCGACGGCGTGACCCAGGGTCAGCCTGGCATGGAGCTGTCCTTGTTCTCGCGTGACGTGATTGCCATGAGCACCGCGGTGGCCCTGTCACACCAGATGTTCGACGCCAGCCTGTATCTGGGCGTGTGCGACAAGATTGTTCCTGGCCTGATGATTGGCGCGCTGACCTTCGGCCATCTGCCGGCGGTGTTTGTTCCGGCCGGGCCGATGACCACCGGCATTGCCAACGACGACAAGGCGAAGGTGCGCCAGTTGTTCGCCGAAGGCAAGGTGGGAAGGGATCAGCTGCTGGAATCGGAGTGCCAGTCCTACCACGGCCCCGGTACCTGTACCTTCTATGGCACGGCCAACTCCAACCAGATGATGATGGAAATCATGGGCCTGCATCTGCCGGGCACCGCCTTCGTCAATCCGGGTACCCCGCTGCGCGAGGCACTGACCCGCGCCGCTGCCCGTCAGGCCGCCCACATTGCCGCCCAGGGTGAGAACTTCACCCCGGTTGGCCGCATGATTGATGAAAAATCCATCGTCAACGCCATTGTCGGCCTGCTGGCCACCGGTGGTTCCACCAACCACACCCTGCATCTGGTGGCCATTGCCCGCGCCGCCGGCATCGACATCAACTGGGACGATTTTGACGAACTGTCGGCCATCATCCCGCTGCTGACCCGCGTCTACCCCAATGGCAAGGCCGATGTAAACCACTTCCACGCCGCAGGCGGCATGGGCTTTGTCATCCGCGAACTGCTGTCCGCCGGCCTGTTGCACGAAGATGTGGACACCATCGTCGGCCGTGGCCTGTCGGCTTATGCCAACGAACCGTGGCTGGACAATGGCACGCTGAAATGGCGTCCGGCTCCCGCCGTGAGCGGCGACGACAGCGTGCTGCGCACCGTGGCCGACCCGTTCAGCGCCGATGGCGGCCTGCGCGTGGTGGCTGGCAACCTGGGCCGCGCCGTGATCAAGGTATCCGCCGTCAAGCCGGAACATCGCATCGTGGAAGCACCGGCCATCGTATTCAACGATCAGAACGACATGCTGGCTGCGTTCAAGCGCGGCGAGCTGGAACGCGACTTTGTCGCCGTCATCCGCTTCCAGGGCCCGCGCGCCAACGGCATGCCGGAACTGCACAAGCTGACCCCGGCGCTGTCCATCCTGCAAGAACGCGGCTTTGCCGTGGCACTGGTCACCGATGGCCGCATGTCCGGCGCGTCGGGCAAAGTGCCCGCTGCCATCCACGTCTCGCCGGAAGCAGTCCTGGGCGGTAGTATCGGCAAGGTTCGCGATGGTGACATCGTGAAACTGGATGCCGTGGCCGGCACGCTGGAAGTGAAAGTACCGGCCGAAGAATGGGCTGCACGCGAACTGGCGCGTGCCGACCTTGCACACAATCAATTTGGCGTGGGACGTGAACTGTTCGCGGTATTCCGCGAATCCGCCGACGCCGCGGAAGCTGGTGCCATGAGCTTCCATCACCCGCTGTGGAGAAACTGATATGGACGCTTTGACCCTGTTGCGCCAGGGACCGGTAGTGCCGGTCATCGTGGTAAATGACGCCGCTGTAGCGGTAGACCTGGCGCGTGCGCTGGTAGATGGTGGCATCCGCGTGCTGGAAGTCACCCTGCGCACCAAGGCGGCCCTGGCTGCCATGCGCCGCATGCGCGACGAAGTACCCGGCGCCATCGTGGGTGCCGGTACGCTGCGCAACCGCGCCCAGCTGGAAGCTGCGCTGGACGCTGGCGCCCAGTTTGGCGTCAGCCCCGGCCTGACCCCGGAGCTGGCCTCTGCCGCACGTAATGCCAACCTCACCCTGCTGCCGGGCGTGGCCACCGCGTCCGAAGCCATGCGCGCGCAGGACGAGGGCTTTGACATCCTCAAGCTGTTCCCGGCCGAAGCCGTGGGTGGCATCAAGCTCTTGAAGTCGCTGGCCGGCCCGCTGCCCGACCTGCGCTTCTGCCCGACCGGCGGCATTGACCTGGCCAAGGCCAAGGACTATCTGGCGCTGCCAAACGTACTGGCCGTTGGTGGCAGCTGGCTGACCCCGGAAGACGCCATTGCCAACCGCGACTGGGCCCGCATCACCGAACTGGCCAAGCAGGCCAGCGCGCTGGCGCAGTAAACCTGCCCCACTCCGTCAAAGCCCGCCATGTGCGGGCTTTTTGCTGCACCGCACACCGCGCGGTGATGGCACAGCCCGGCTAATCTGCACTACCATCAAGCCTTCCTTTCCCGATGCTGCCGTCCCATGAAACTGTTTCTGGCCGAAGATGATGCCGTGCTGGCCGACGCCCTGCTCACCCGTCTGAACCAGCTGGGCTTTGCCGTGAGTCATAGCGACAATGGGCTGACTGCCCAGCAGATATTGCTGGCCGAGCACTTTGATGCGGTGATTCTGGATATCGGCCTGCCCGGTCAGGACGGCCTGAAGGTGCTGCGCAATGTACGGGTGCATCAACCTGCGCTGCCCATCCTGCTGCTCACCGCGCTGGACAGCATGGAAGACCGTGTGGCCGGGCTGGATGCCGGTGCAGATGACTATCTGGTCAAGCCGTTCGAATTCCCTGAGCTGGAAGCCCGCATCCGCGCCCTGCTGCGCCGGCAGCGCGCCATCGACCCGCAGCGCGATGCGCTGCAACGGGAAGAACTGCACTTTGGCAGCTTGCGGCTGGACCCCGGCGCCCAGCGCGCCTGGGCGGGCAGCCAGCCGCTGGAGCTGTCGGCGCGCGAGCTGGAACTGCTGTTCATCCTGATGAGCCAGGCGGAAAAAGTGCTGACCAAGGAGCAGATTTCTGCCGCCCTCACCGGTGCAGGGGAGGAAATCGGCAGCAATGCGGTGGAAGTGTATGTCCACCGCCTGCGCAAGAAGCTGGATGGCAGTGGCGTAGGTATCCGCGCTGTACGTGGCCTTGGCTATCTGCTGATGCAGGCTGCCGATGACTGAAACCACCCGCCCGCGCCAACTGTCATTGCGCCGCCAGCTGCTGATCTGGCTGCTGCTGCCGCAACTGGTGCTGTGGCTGGCGGCGGCCATGCTGGCGCATGCCATGGCGGTGCGCTACACCAATGAGGTCATCGACCAGACGCTGGCGCAGACATCACGCGCGCTGGCGCGGCAGGTAAAGCCCTTCGGCAATGGTTTTTATGTCGACTTCCCCCGTGCCGCACGGGAAATCCTGGAAGAAGACCCCAGCGACCGGGTGTATTACATGGTCAGCTCGCCGCCTTCCGCCTTCCTGCTGGGCGAGCCCACCATGCCACCGCCACCGCATGAGCTGGTGGCCAAGGCGGGCAGCAGCTATTTCTACAACGCCAGCATGAAGGGCCAGGATGTGCGCGTGGCGGCCCTGTACCTGTTGGCAGGCACGCCGGAACAACCACAGCTGATGCTGGTGCAAGTGGCCAAAAGCCGTGCCCTGAGTGCCGAACTCACCCGCAAGATCCTGCTGGACATGGGCCTGCCCCTGCTGGGGCTGATGCTGCTGACCAGTCTGTTGGTGTGGGCCGGCATCAGCCGTGGTCTGTCGCCACTGCGCCGCCTGCGCCGGGTGGTGGAAAACCGCTCGCCACGCGATATGGCCCCCATCGAAGTCAACAATGCGCCGGCCGAAGTCCGCACCCTGACCGCCGCCATCAACAGCCTGCTGGAAGAGGTCAACAAGCAGGTGGACCAGCAGCGGCGCTTCATTGGCGATGCCGCGCATCAATTACGCACACCGCTGGCCGGACTCAAGTCGCAAACCGAACTGGTAAAGGCCGAACTGCAAGGCCAGACACCGGACATACCGCGCGCCTGCCGCCAGCTGGAGCAAGTGGAAACCAGCGTGGCCCGCTCCATTCACCTGGTGAACCAGCTGCTGGCGCTGGCCCGTGCCGAACCGGAAACCGGCTTGCAGCGCAGCCTGCTGGACCTCAACCAGCTGACGCGCGAAGTCACCGCCGAGGTCGTGCCGCGTGCGCTGGCGCGCGGGCTGGACCTGGGCCTGGACAGCAGTGATGAAAAAATGCTGATGCAGGGCCATGCCGGCCTGCTGCGCGAACTGTTGGCCAACCTGCTGGACAATGCCATCCAGTACACCCCGCCGGGTGGTGAAATCACGGTGGAACTGCACCGCAAGGGGACGCAGCTGTGTCTGGCCGTGCGCGACAACGGCCCCGGCATAGCCGCGGCGGAACGCGAAAAGGTGTTCCAGCGCTTTTACCGGGTCAACAACAGCGTGGGAGGCAAGGGCTGCGGGCTGGGTCTGGCCATCGTGCAGGAGATTGCCCGCCGCCATCACACCCGGGTGGAACTGAGCGACAACCCGCCCCATGGCCTGTGTGCCAGCCTGTTTTTCAAGCAGGAAAACGAAGCTGAATAAACTGTCCAGTAGTGTAGTTGACACACTACAGCGCACCATTTTGCTGCACAGCAGCACCAGTTCAGTGCCTTGAAGTTATTGATTTCATTCCAATAGCATGTCGCACTGCATTGCCTCACCTGCATTTTCTTACAGCATTTCCACGCAAACCTTACACAAAACTTACAATCTGCCGCTATAGTTCTTGCACATCCCGCCCGTTGCCACAGGCAGCGACCAGCGGAATGGAACATAAAAAACCGAAATGCAACGCTACAAGACGGAGACAAGAGAATGAAACGCAAGCAACTGAGCGCCGCCCTGCTGGCTGCCACCCTGCTGCCGGCCAGCGTATTTGCCGGGGAAGTGGAAGTGCTGCACTGGTGGACTTCCGGTGGCGAGGCCAAATCCGTGGCCGAACTCAAGAAAATGATGACCGCCAAGGGCGATAACTGGAAAGACTTCGCCGTTGCCGGTGGTGGTGGCGACAATGCCATGACCGCACTGAAAACCCGCGTGGTATCCGGCAACCCGCCTACCGCCGCCCAGATCAAGGGCCCGGCCATCCAGG
This sequence comes from Aquitalea pelogenes, assembly GCF_041914625.1. NCBI lineage: Bacteria > Pseudomonadati > Pseudomonadota > Betaproteobacteria > Neisseriales > Chromobacteriaceae > Aquitalea > Aquitalea pelogenes. Next base: position 172,630 of record NZ_JAYSDA010000002.1, read on the forward strand.
AATGGGGTGCCGAAGGCGTGCTGGCCAATATCGATGCCGTGGCCAAGGCCGAAGGCTGGGACAAGCAGCTGCCGCCGGTGGTCAGCCAGGTGATGAAATACAAGGGCCAGTACGTGGCCGCTCCGGTGAACGTGCACCGCGTGAACTGGCTGTGGGTGAACCCGGACGCCTTCAAGAAGGCCGGTGCCAAGGTGCCGACCACCTGGCCGGAATTCTTTGAAGCCGCCGACAAGCTGCAAAAAGCCGGCATCCAGCCGATTGCCCACGGTGGCCAGCCGTGGCAGGACGCCACCCTGTTTGAATCGGTGGCGCTGGGCGTAGGTGGCCCGGCCTACTACAAGAAGGCCTTCGTGCAGCTGGACCAGGCCACCCTGGCCGGCCCCACCACCCTGAAAGTGTTTGAAACCCTGCAAAAGGTGAAAACCTATATCGACAAGGGTGCCGCTGGCCGTGACTGGAACCTGGCTACTGCCATGGTGATCAACGGCAAGGCCGGCATGCAGTTCATGGGTGACTGGGCCAAGGGTGAATTCACCGCCGCCGGCAAGAAGCCGGGCAAGGACTTCCTGTGCGTAGCCGCACCGGGTACGTCTGGCAGCTTCACCTTCAACATCGACAGCCTGGCCATGTTCAAGCAGAAGGACCCAGCGGCGCAGAAGGCACAGGCTGATCTGGCCGAAACCGTGATGAGCAAGAACTTCCAGGAAGTGTTCAACCTGAACAAGGGCTCCATCCCGGCCCGCCTGGATACGCCGATGGACAAGTTTGACGACTGTGCCAAGAAGTCCAAGGCTGACCTGACCGCCGCATCCAAGAGTGGCGGCCTGGTGCCCAGCTTTGCCCACAAGATGGCCATGCCGTCTGCCACCGAAGGCGCGATTGATGACGTGATTTCGCAGTTCATGAACTCATCCATGAGCCCGAAAACCGCCACCGAGCGTCTGGCCAAGGCTGGCAAGGTGCATTAAGCAAGCAGCCATATTGCCCCGGGCCTGCTGCCCGGGCGCGCTATGCCGTAGACAGCTGCCGGCCATGCCGGCCCGGTAGCTGTCTGTCCCACACCGAAGCAAAACATGTACGCCGACTGCCCTTCCGCACCGTGACCACGGTCGGGAAGCGGCCTGCTGCGCGCCTGCGCCAGCACGCCACGGCTGCATGCAAGGATTGATTCATGTCCTCATCCCAATCACAAGCCAGCCTGTCGGCGCTGGCAGACCGCTGGTTGCCCAAGCTGGTGCTGTCGCCCACCTTGCTGATCAGCCTGGTGTTCGTCTACGGCTTCATCGCCTGGACCGGCTGGCTGTCGCTGACCGAATCGCGACTGCTGCCACAAATGGACCTGGCCGGCCTGATCCAGTACCAGGCGCTGTTCGAGAATGACCGCTGGTGGACTGCGGTCGCCAATCTGGGCATTTTCGGCGGCCTGTTCATCGGCTGCACGCTGGCCGTCGGCCTGTTCCTCGCCGTGCTGCTGGATCAGAAAATCCGCGCCGAAGGCACGCTGCGTACCATCTACCTGTACCCGATGGCGCTGTCCTTCATCGTTACCGGCACCGCCTGGAAATGGATGCTCAACCCCGACATGGGCCTGCAGAAGGTCATCAATGACTGGGGCTTTCCCGACTTCACCTTCGACTGGCTGGTGGACCCGGACAAGGCCATCTACACCGTGGTGATTGCCGGGGTGTGGCAGTCGTCGGGTTTCGTGATGGCGCTGTTCCTGGCCGGCCTGCGCGGCATCGACGACTCCATCATCAAGGCCGCCCAGGTGGATGGTGCCAGCCTGCCGGTGATCTACTGGCGCATCATCATCCCCAGCCTGCGCCCGGTGTTTTTCAGCGTGCTGCTGATCCTGTCGCACATCGCCATCAAGAGCTTCGACCTGGTGATGGCGCTGACCGGCGGCGGCCCCGGCACGGCATCCGACGTACCGGCCATCTTCATGTACCAGTTTGCCTTTACCCGCGGCCAGCTGGGTCTGGGGGCTGCCTCGGCCATGATGATGCTGATGACCATCGTCGCCGTACTGGTGCCGCTGATGTATATGGAAACAAGGAGCGCCAAACGTGGCTAAACACCTGACTCCCGGCCGCATCGTGCTGTATGCCGCACTGGTGCTGATGGCCATTTACTACCTGCTGCCCTTGTACGTGATGCTGTCCACCTCGGTGAAAACCCTGGACGACATCCGTGGCGGCAACCTGATTGCCCTGCCGCAATCCATCACCTTTGATGCCTGGAGCAAGGCCTGGTCCAGCGCCTGCACCGGCGTGGAATGTGGCGGCATGAAGGGCTTTTTCTGGAACTCGGTGAAGATGGCGGTGCCCTCGGTGCTGATTTCCACCCTGATTGGCGCGGTCAACGGCTATGTGGTGTCGATGTGGCGCTTCCGTGGCTCGGACGTGCTGTTCACCCTGCTGCTGGTGGGCTGTTTCATTCCCTTCCAGGTGGTGCTGCTGCCGATGGCGCGCCTGTTGGGCGAGCTGGGCATTGCCAATACCACCAGCGGGCTGGTGCTGGTGCATGTGATTTACGGCCTGGCCTTCACCACGCTGTTCTTCCGCAACTTCTTCGTCACCATCCCGGACGAGCTGGTAAAGGCCGCGCGCATTGACGGCGCCGGTTTCTGGACCATCTTTTTCCGCATCCTGCTGCCCATTTCCGGCCCCATCTTCATGGTGTGCGTGATCTGGCAGTTCACCCAGATCTGGAACGACTTCCTGTTCGGCGTGGTGTTTGCCGCCGGCGAGTCGCAGCCCATCACCGTGGCGCTGAACAATCTGGTGAACACCTCTACCGGGGTGAAGGAATACAACGTGGACATGGCAGCGGCCATCATTGCCGCCCTGCCCACCCTGTTCGTTTACATGGTTGCCGGCCGCTACTTCGTGCGTGGCCTGACAGCCGGTGCTGTGAAAGGTTGAACGATGGCTGCTCTCTCCATCAATAATGTGTGCAAGACTTACGCCAACGGCACCGAGGTGCTCAAGGGCATCGACATCGCCATCGAAGACGGCCAGTTCCTGATTCTGGTAGGCCCTTCCGGCTGCGGCAAATCCACGCTGCTGAACATGATTGCCGGGCTGGATGACATTTCCAGCGGCGATATCGAAATCGGCGGCAAACGGGTGAACGACCTGTCGCCCAAGGACCGCGACATTGCCATGGTGTTCCAGAGCTATGCGCTCTACCCGTCGATGAGCGTGCGCAAGAACATCAGCTTCGGCCTGGAAATCCGCAAGATGCCGCAGGGCGAAATCGACGCCACTGTCGAACGCGTGGCACAGATGCTGCAAATGACCCACCTGCTGGACCGCAAGCCCTCGCAACTGTCCGGTGGCCAGCGTCAGCGCGTGGCCATGGGCCGTGCCCTGGCACGCAACCCGTCCATCTTCCTGTTCGACGAGCCGCTGTCCAATCTGGATGCCAAGCTGCGGGTGGAAATGCGTACCGAAATCAAGCTGATGCACCAGCGGCTGAAATCCACCATCGTCTATGTCACCCACGACCAGATCGAGGCCATGACACTGGGCGACCGCATTGCGGTGATGAAGGACGGCATCGTGCAGCAGTTCGGCAGCCCGCAGGACATCTACGACAACCCGGCCAACCTGTTTGTCGCCAGCTTCATCGGCTCACCATCGATGAACTTCATTCCGGCGCAGGTGGTGGAATCGGCCGGGGTGCTGGGGGTGAAAATCTGTGACGACAAGGGTTGCGTCATCCTGCCGCTGCCGCATGCCCAGGACAAGATGAAGCCGTGGCTGGGCCGCGAAGTCATCTTCGGCATCCGCCCGGAGCAAATCACCGATGCCCGCACCGCCTACCGCGAAGGGCTGCCGGTGATGGCCTGCCATATCGACGTGATCGAACCCACCGGGCCGGACACCCTGGTGTTTGTCTCGCTCAACAACACCAAGGTATGCTGCCGTACCCACCCGACAGAAGCCAAACTACCGGGCCACAGCATGGAACTGGTGTTCGACGTCTCCAAGGCCGTGCTGTTCGACCCGACTACAGAACAACGGATTGCCTGATGAGTCCTTTGCATGCAACACAACTGGCCCCCGAGGGGCCAGTTTTTTCTCCGGTAGCCGCCGGCCTGTGGCGGCTGCACGATTGGAATTTCTCCCCTGCGGAACTGGCAGCCTGGGTGGAGCATGCCATCCAGCTTGGCATCACCACTTTCGACCATGCCGACCTGTACGGCGGCTTTCGCTGCGAAGCGCTGTTCGGCCAGTGGCTGAAGGCCAACCCCGGCCAGCGCGAGCACATCCAGCTGGTGAGCAAATGCGGCATCAAGCCGGCAGATGCCAGCCGTGGCTGGCAGGTAAAGCACTACGACAGCAGCCGCGCGCATATCCTGGCCTCGGTGGATGCTTCCTTGCAGAACCTGGGCACGGACTATCTGGACCTGCTGCTGATTCACCGCCCGGACCCGCTGCTGGACCCGGACGAAGTGGCAGACACCTTTGCCAGCCTCAAGCAAAGTGGCAAGGTGCGGCATTTTGGCGTATCCAACTTCAGTCCCAGCCAGTTTGCCCTGCTCTCGTCGCGCACAGCCTTGCTCACCAATCAGGTGGAAGCCTCGCTGCTACATGGCGCGCCCCTGTTCGACGGTACCTTTGACCAGTGCCTGCAAGCTGGCATCCGCCCCATGGTGTGGTCGCCGCTGGCAGGAGGCCGTCTGTTACAGCCTGCGGCCCACCCGGCATTGCACGCAGCCCTGCAGCAAATGGCAGCCGAGCTGGCGGTCACTCCCGCCACGCTGGCGCTGGCCTGGCTGATGCGCCACCCGGCCCGCCCCATCCCCATTTCCGGCTCGCGCCGCCTGGCTTCACTGGATGAAGCAGCTGCTGCCTGCCGCCTGCAACTGGACCGCCAGCACTGGTTTGCCCTGCTGGAAGCGGCCCACGGCCAGCCCGTCGCCTGACTGCTTGTGCCAGATCGGCATTTTTGGCCTTTTTTTCTGCAACACTTCACCTAAGCTCAATAAGCGGGACAATGACAAAGGGGATATGGCATGCAAGTGGCTGAACTTTTCGAGCAGGCATCCGGACGGTTGCCGATGGTACCCAAGGTGGTGCAGGAGCTGATTGAAAGCTTTCACAAGACCGATATCAATATTGATGAAATCAGCGACAAGGTCGGGCACGACCAGGTGCTGACCGCTCGTGTGCTGCGTCTGGCCAATACCGCGCGCTTTGGCGGCAGCCGCCGTGTGGGTTCACTGGACGATGCGGTAGTACTGCTGGGCTTTGACAACCTGCGCATTCTGGTGATTGCCTCCGGCATTACCGGTGCCACCGCCGGCATACCGGGTTTTGACATGAAGGGCTTCTGGCAGCGCAGCTTTGCCATGGCCAATACCGCCAAGCGGCTGGCCAAGCTGGCCAGGCTGGATGCCCAGCTGGGCTACACCTGTGGCCTGCTGTCGAATATCGGCGAACTGGTGCTGCATGTGGCCATGCCACAGCAGGCGGTGCAGATCGACAAGATTGTGGCGGGCGGCGCAGACCGGGTGGCCACCGAACGCATGTTGCTGGGCGTGGACCTGACCGAAGTGGGTGCCGAGCTGGCCCGGCGCTGGAATTTCCCGGACGACATCCAGCAAGCCATTCGCGACCAGCACGACCTGCTGGGCGATGTCTCGCGCTTTGCCATCGTGATTGGCCTGTCGGCCTACATGGTGGCCGGCTTCAATCACGACATGAGCGAAAGCGACATGCTGACCACCCTGCCCTGGAGCGTGGTGGACAAACTGGGCATCGAGCGTGATGCGCTGACCGGTGCCATTGGCGATCTGAAAGAGGCCTGCAACGGCATCGACGACATGTTCTGATCAGTGATGCCTGTATAGAAAAAGGCTGCCCACAGGCAGCCTTTCTTGTTGACACTTGGTGCCGGGACGGAACTCAGCCTTCTTCTTCCTCGCTGGCGGCCTCGACATGGCCCACCACGCCGACAAAGCGGAATTCGATCTCGGCCATCAGTTCGTCGATGCGGATCACGCTCAGCTGGATACGGTCACCACGCGCCAGTTCCGGCAGGCCCGGAATGCGTACCCGCAGCGGCAGACCGTCGATACGCACCAGGTCTTCCTTGATGAAGGTGGCGGTGACATTGCTGACACCTTCCTGGGTAAACCAGCGCAGGCACCAGAAGTGCTCCAGCTTGTCCTGGAAACCCAGATAGGCGGAATAGGTGGTGTCAAAGTCGCGCAGCAGGGCAAACAGCATGGCATTGCCTTGCTCGAACTGCGGCTTCTCGCCACGAATCATGGCAGTGAGCTGGCGCTGGTTGACGAAGTCGGTGGCACGGCGCAGCGGCGAGGTGGCCCAGGCATATTGCGCCACGCCCAGGCCGATATGCGGCTCGGGGCGGGTAGTCATGCGGACCTTGCCCATGCTCTGGGCGCGATACATGGCCGGGATATCCGCTTCGGCCAGCATGCGGCCCCATTCGCTGTTGGCCAGAATCATCAGCTCCGACACCAGCTTGTCCATCGGCGCACCACGCTTGCGCAGGGTGATCAGCACCTTGCCATCGACCACATCAAAGTTGTAGTCCATCTGCACCGGACGGGTGGGGTCGTACTTGCCACGGCGTTTTTCCAGTGCATTGGCAAAGTGCCACAGCCAGGTCAGCTCGCGCTTGAACGGGTAATCCACGCCCGGATCATTCAGCAGGGTGTCTTCGTTGAACTGCTGTTCCAGCTCGGCATGACGCAGGTTGGCCGCAATGCGCACCCGTTCGATACGGCTTTCGTAGGCCACCGGTTCGAAGTCCGGCGTGACGTCCACATACAGGCTGAGCGCCGGGCAGTCCTGCCCTTCCTGCAAGGTAAAGGCCTGCACCACGTCGTCCGGCAACATGGTGATCTTGCCACCGGGGAAATACACGGTGGACAGGCGGCCCCATACCAGTTTTTCGATGTCCGAATCCACCGGCACGCCAAGTGTAGGGGCGGCAATATGGATGCCCACACGCTTGTTGCCATCCGGCAGATCGACTACCGACAGCGCATCGTCGATTTCTGTGGTGTTGGCGTCATCAATGGAAAAAGCCGCCACCTCGGAGAGCGGCAGCTCTTCGGGCAGCTGCGGAGGAGCATATTTGCCAAAACCGCTGCCCTTGGGGAAGTACTCCATCAGGAAACCGGCCATCAGGTAGTCCGGTACCGAGCTGATGCCACCGATGCTTTGTGCCAGTCTCAGCGGCGGCTGGTTCAGCTCGCGCGCGGCCTGGTCGAAGGCCTTGAATTCCAGCGTGTTCTTGTCCGGCTTCCACAGCAAGGTCATCAACTGGCTGCGGATGGCATCCGGCAAGGCACCGGCCTTCAGCTCGGCCACCCAGCCATCAATCTGCTCTTGCTCGCGCTTTTTGCGCTCGATACCGGCCAGGGCGGCTTTCAGTGCTTCTTCCGGGGCTTTTTTATAGCGGCCCTTGCCCTTTTTGTAGAAATACATCGGGGCACCGAACACGCGCAGGATGATGGCAGCACTCTCCAGTGCCGAGGGGGCATGGCCCCAGTAATCGGCTGCCAGCACATCGTGCTCGAACTCATCTTCCGGGCTGCATTCCCACAGGAAATCCAGATCGATCTCATCAGCCATTTTTTCTGCAGCAGGAAGAAAATCTGCCAGAGTCGAGCTAAACTCGAGAAAAACATTGCTTGATTTGATCTTGGCTCGCTTGCCATGCAGCGTATCTACCTGCAAGCTGGCATCGGCACGGGAAACAATGGTGCCAACCTTGAAGGAACCGCTTTCTTCGTAAAATACGTTCATTTGCGCGCCAACTGATTCATCAAGCCAGAATTATAACATTGCGCATTCAGGCCCTGCTTTCCTTTGCAATGCCTTGAGTCTTGCCCATGTTTGCACAGCACTACTGCACCGCCAGGCTGTCGCACAGACCTCGCCCACGTCTGAATAACGGATAACACTATGAAGCTGGCAAGCAACCTACACCACTCGGCAAGAGAACACGCTGCACGTGAAATCGATCGCATCGGCCACATGCTGGTGATGCGCTGGGACCGTTCGCTGGCTGCACACCTGCTGGCACTGCTGAACAATCTGGAACGCCACATCGACGCGGAACAGGCATTGCCCCTGCGCAGCGAATGCACCGCATTGCGCAATCTGCTACAGCACTGGTTGCTGCAGAACGATGCCAGCCCGAGTGAACCGGAACGCTACAACGAACTGCGCCACCACCTGGGCATTGTCAGCCAGCTGGCGATGATGGCCGACCGGCAGACAACACCCGAACCGTACAACCCCGGCTTGAGCCAGCCCGGGCCACATCTGCTATACCTGTGGATGCCGGAAAGCGAGGAGTCTGCCAGCCTGTGCGAGCAATTAAGCTGCTATGGTTTTGTAGTGCGGGTGATGTACCAGGCATCCCGGCTGGCGCAGGCACTGAACGAGGCCAAACCGGCAGCGGTGGTGGCCTATACCGACTTTGCCGCCAGCGACCCCATTTTCACCCTGGCTGATACCTTGCGTGGGCTGTGTCCCTTGCTGTTCTGTTCGCCGCGCATCGATTTTGATGCCCGTTTGCAGGCGGTGCGCGCCGGTGGCTCCGGTTTTCTGGGCTGGCCGGTACTGGCCCACGAGCTGATAGACAGCCTGAATTTTGGCGATATTGGTGAAAAACGCGACCCGCTGCGGGTGATGATTGTGGAAGACATGGCCTCGCTGGCCGGCTTGTACGCCAGCGTGCTCGGGCAGCATGGTGTTGACACCCTGCAGGTCACCGAGCCTGCCCGAGTGCTGGATGGCATCGTGCAGTTCCGCCCTGACCTGATCCTGATGGATATGTACATGCCGGGCTGCAATGGCATGGAACTGGCACAGATCATCCGCCAGCAACGCTTGCTGGATGGCATTCCCATCCTGTTCCTGTCGGTGGAAAAACGGCAGTCCATCCAGCTGGATACGCTGACACTGGGCATTGACGGTTTTCTCACCAAGCCGGTGGCACCGGAGGAACTGGTGGTAACGGTGATCAACCGTGCCAGGCGTTACCGCAAGCTGCGCTCCTACATCATCAATGACAGCCTGACCGGCCTGCTCAACCACTCCCATCTGTATGCCCAGCTGGAATACGAAGTACTGCGCGCCAAACGGGACCAGCGTGCCTTGTCGCTGGTGATGCTGGACCTCGACCATTTCAAGGTGGTCAACGATACCTACGGCCATCCGGCGGGCGATGAAGTACTGGTCAACCTGGCCCGCTTCCTGAAAGAGAGGCTGCGCCGCTCCGACCTGATCAGCCGTTACGGTGGCGAAGAGTTTGCCATCGTGTTGCCAGGCACCCGTCAGGAAGATGCCCAGCAGGTAATGGAAGCCCTGCGGCAGGCATTCGTGCAGATCGACCAATTCAGCAACCAGCGTACCTTCCGCCAGACCTTCAGCGTCGGCATCAGCTCACTGGCTACGGCTGACGACACCACCACCCTGGTACAACAGGCGGACGACATGCTGTATCAGGCCAAGCATCTGGGCCGCAACCGTGTGCAGGCCTATTCGCTGCCCAGGGTGGATGTGCCAGCCGAGGGCTGACAGCAAAAACGCCCGCAGTGCGGGCGTCAGGCTGCTGACAAGGTTATTTGGTGCGCTTGTACTGGACCCGGCAAAGCCGGGCCTTTCAACTAACTCTTGGATTCCGCAGCCTTCCCATCTTTTCCCAATCCCCCCACCCTTGCCCCACCAATTGAAGATGGGAGCCTCGCTTTCTTTTCAGAAAGCGAGAGGAGATTATCAATACAGTCTTGGCTGAATGTCAGACTGCATCGGCCAGAATCAGCCTTACATTGTGTTCTTCCAGCAGCTTGGCCAGCGACTCCGGCGGCTCGGCATCGGTGAACACGGTGTGGAATTCGCTGATATGTCCCATGCGCACCAGCGCATTGCGGCCAAACTTGCTGTGGTCGGCAGCCAGGTAACGGTGACGGGCATTGGACATCATCGCCTGCGCCACCCGCACTTCGCGGTAATCGAAATCCAGCAGCGAGCCATCGGTCTCGATGCCGGACACGCCGATGATGGCGTAATCCACCTTGAACTGGTTGATGAAGTCCAGCGTGGCCACCCCGGTAATGCCGCCATCACTGGCGCGTACCACGCCGGAGGTGATCATCACGGTGAAATCCGGATTGGCCGACATGATGGACGCCACATGGATATTGTTGGTGATGACACGCAAACCCTTGTGGGTGATGGTGAGCGCCTGGGCCACCGCTTCGATGGTGGTGCCGATGCTCATGAACAGCGAGGCATGGTCCGGAATGCTGCCGGCAATCATGTCGGCAATATGTGCCTTTTCGCTCTGGAATTTTCCTTTGCGCGCAAAGTAATCCTCGTTCTCCACGCTGCTGCCCAGGGCAGCACCACCGTGATAACGGCGCAGCAAATTTTCTTCACACAGCTGGTTGATGTCGCGGCGGATGGTTTGCGGCGTGACATCGAGCAGTCTGGCCAGTTCTTCGATCGGCATGAAGCCATTTTCGCGGACCAGCTGCAGAATCTTGTCGTGACGGGGTGAGCGGCTCATAGGGATTCGATTCCGAAAATCATGTTTAGTTACTAACATATTTTCTGGTAGTAGGGCAAATGCTAGCACCAATCCGCCCTTGACCCGCCGCAAGCCGACGGCAAAAGCCACCGGGCCTGCAACAGGTGCAGGCCCGGCATGCTTCAGGCCAGAACCTGTTGCATGGCTGCCCGCGCCAGCACTGCGGTGGTATCCACCGCCGCCATGCCGCAATTGGCCTCATCCAGTACCAGTGGCAACTCGGTGCAGGCCAGCGCTACGCCATCACAACCTGCCGCCCGCAAGTCCGCCACCACCTGTAATAATTGCTGCAGGCTATCGCTACTTACGCTGCCATTGGGAACCAGTTCTTCAAAAATCACCCGCTGCACAATGGCCTGGCCTGCTTCATCCGGAATGCACTCCTCCACCCCGACCACCGCCAGCGGCGCACGGTACAGATGTGACTGCATGGTCCAGCGGGTACCCAATACGCCGACCCGGCGCAGGCCACGCTGCCGGCACGCTGCCGCAACCACATCCAGCATGCTGATGAGCGGCAAGGGCGCACGGCGGCGAATGCCATCAATACAGCAATGCACGGTATTGGCCGGAATCACCGCCACCTGGGCACCGGCTGCTGCCAGCCGCTGCAAGGAGCCGACAATGGAGTCCTCGACAATATCCCAGCGCTCTTGCAACTGGGCGGCATGCACCACGCCAAAGTCTGGCTGGTCCAGCACGAAGCGGGGGTGATGATGGTGACCGCCACACATCAGGGCGGAAAGTTGATGCATTTTGGACAGGCAGTCCAGCGCACCGGGAACGGTTACGCCGGCAATGCCGATGACGGCTGGTTTCATCTTGCTGCTTTGCCTCTACTCAGGAGTGTGCGTCGGCCCTGGCCTTGGCCAGGAACGGAGAGGCATCATTATGCCATTCGGGACGATGCAGGAACTCGGCAATCGGCATCGCCCTGGCATAGCGATAGCCTTGCAGCAAATGCGCGCCATGACTGCGCAGATAATCTTCCTGTTGCAGGGTTTCCACGCCTTCGGCCACCACGGCCAGGCCCAGCTTGGCAGCCAGCTGCAAGATGCTGTCCAGGATATCGGCCGACAGGCTGTCACTGCCGATGCCGGCCACAAAACTGCGGTCTATTTTCAGTTCGTCCACATCCAGCTTTTGCAGATAGGACAGGCTGGAATGCCCGGTGCCAAAATCGTCGATGGCAATACGCACGCCCATATCATGCAGTTTTTGTAGCTGGGCATCGGTTTGCGGGCCGGTCTTGATCAGCTCGCGTTCGGTCAATTCCAGGGTCAGCACAATGCTGCCCGGCGCAAAGGCTGACAAAAAGGCGGCGCAATCGGCAGGCAGGCTACCCGCTTCGATATGCGTGGCACTGACATTGATGCTGATCTGGAAACCCGGCGGCAAGGGACAGTCTTTTAACTGTTCTGCTGTCTGTTGCATCAGTGCGCGGGTCATGGCCACGATATGACCGGTATTTTCGGCAAACGGAATGAAGAGATCGGGCAGCACGATGCCATCCACCGGATGGTGCCAGCGCATCAGCACCTCCACCCCGCGCCACTGCAAATGCTCGGCATCAATCAGCGGTTGCAGGTAGGGAATGAATTCCCGTTCGCGCACCGCACGTTGCAATTCCCGACTGGGCGCGCCATTACGCAGCAGCAGGCGATGAAACCCCCAGCTGAAACTGACGCTGAACAACAGGAGCAAGGCCAGTTGATCCGGTTCCTGCTTCACCCGTTCCAGCACCAACCACGGCATGGAGTAATCCATGACGATGGATAGCGGATAACGCCCTGAACTGAGGTAACGTTGCTGCCAGTGAGGACGTTGCGGTGGAAATGTCATGCCTCCCTTTTCATCCAGCCAGCGGTCGCCAACCTGCAGGTAAAACCAGGTGTTCTGTTCATGATGTGCCAGCCTGTCCTTGAGATAATCACTGTCTACGGCAAGCTGGATGGCGTGGACATCGTGCCGCTTGGCGTCCAGCCACAGCATCAGCAAGGGGTGCCAGGGCGACAGGCGGTTTCCCGGCAATAGCAGCAGCCGGGTCTGGTTCGGGTATTCCTGCGAATAGGCGGGCGAATGCCAGCCGATGACGGAATCGCAATACACCCGGCCATCCTGATCAATCAGCCGCATCGAGCGGACGTAGGACTGGGTGGTGACCTGTCGGCGGATTTCCGGATAGATGCTGCGACATTCCAGATCCGGCTTCTGCAACATGGCCTCGCCCGTACTTTGTGCCTGATCGAGAATCTGCTCGATTTTTTCCAGCTTGTAAGACAGCTGGCTTTCCAGTGCAGACTGGATACCCGAGTAGAACTGGTAGAGCATCAACAGGCCGCCCAGCATGAACAGCGCCAGTCCGGGCAACATGGTCAGCATGATGCGCTGGCTGCGTCCCAGTGGCTCTAGCGAAGGTAATTGCACGGTAATCTTCCAGAGAAACTGATCACAGCTGACACTGTAGGCCAATAAAAAACCGCCGAGAGCGGCGGTTTGGTCCGGAACGGCGTTAACTGATCAACTTGCCAGTCTTGCCTTGTGGCGGGCAATCTGGGCACGCACCTGGTTCGGCGCGGTGCCGCCCACGTGGTCGCGCTGGGCCAGGCTGCCTTCCGGGGTCAGTACCTGGTAGATGTCCTGCTCGATCAGCTGGCTGAACTGTTTGAGTTCGTCCAGCGACAGATCGGCCAGATCCACGCCACGGCCTTCGGCATAACGCACGCTCAGGGCCACCACTTCGTGGCTGTCGCGGAAAGGCAGGCCCTTCTTCACCAGGTAGTCGGCCAGATCGGTGGCGGTGGCAAAGCCCTGCAGCACGGCAGCGCGCATGGCTTCCGGCTTCACGGTGACGCCACGCATCATGTCAGCGTAGATGCGCAGGGTGTCGATCAGGGTGTCCACGGTGTCGAACAAGGGTTCCTTGTCTTCCTGGTTGTCCTTGTTGTAGGCCAGTGGCTGCGCCTTCATCAGGGTGACCAGCGCAATCAGGTGGCCCACCACGCGGCCGGATTTGCCACGTACCAGTTCCGGCACGTCCGGGTTTTTCTTCTGCGGCATGATGGAGCTGCCGGTGCAGAAGCGGTCGGCGATGTCGATGAAGCCGACGCGCGGGCTCATCCACAGGATCAGCTCTTCGGACAGGCGGCTCAGGTGCACCATCACCAGGCTGGCGGCAGCAGTGAATTCGATGGCGAAGTCACGGTCGGACACCGCGTCCAGCGAGTTGTGGCAGACATCGTCAAAACCCAGCAGTTGCGCAGTGTAATGACGGTCGATGGGGAAGGTGGTGCCGGCCAGCGCTGCTGCGCCCAGCGGCAGGCGGTTGACGCGCTTGCGGCAGTCGGTCATGCGTTCTGCATCGCGCGCCAGCATTTCCACATAGGCCAGCATATGGTGGCCAAAGGTCACCGGCTGGGCCACTTGCAGGTGGGTGAAGCCCGGCATCACGGTGTCGGCGTGTTTTTCGGCCAGTTCCAGCAGGCTGGTTTGCAGTTCGGCAATGAAGCCGACGATGGCGTCAATCTGTGCACGCAGCCACAGGCGGATGTCGGTAGCTACCTGGTCGTTACGCGAACGGCCGGTGTGCAGGCGTTTGCCGGCATCGCCGATCTTGTCGGTCAGGCGACGTTCCACATTCATGTGCACGTCTTCCAGATCCACACTCCACTCCAGTCGGCCAGCGCGGATGTCGTCCAGGATTTCGGCCATGCCACGTCGGATTGCCGCCACATCGTCGTCGGACAGCACGCCTGCCTTGTTCAGCATGGTGGCGTGAGCCAGCGAGCCTTCGATGTCGAATTCGGCCAGTCGCTTGTCGAAGTCGATGGAGGCGGTGTATTTCTTGACGAGTTCGGAAACCGGTTCGCTGAAGCGACCGGACCAGGCATGGCTTTCTTGCATCTCGATGGTTCCCTGCGGTGATTGTCTTGGGCTGCCCGTAGGCAGCAGCGGCAATTATAGGGAAAGCCACCCCCGAGGGCGAGCCGGCTTTGGCCCGGCTGTGGCATTACCGTGTCATGGGTGTGGTTTGATCAGCCAGACAGTCCGCCAGATAGTCGATCAGCACCCGCACCTTGGGTGGCAGATAGCGGTTGGGCGGATAAAGCAGCCAGGCCATGCCACGATAGGCGGTGGTGAACTCCCAGTCATCCAGCACGGTTTCTATCTGGCCGGATTCCAATGCCGCCTGCGCGGTAAAGTGCGGCAGCGGCGCAATACCCAGATGGTTCAACACGCCTTGCAAGCGTAACTCGCTGTGATTGGTGGCATAACGGCCTTGCACCGTCACGCTCAGCTGTTCGTTGCCACGCCGTAATTGCCAGCGCTTGTCCCCGGCATGTTCGGCCAGATACAGGCACAAATGATTTGCCAGCTCGCGAGGATGGCCAGGCCGGCCATGTGTCGCCAGATACTGCGGCGATGCGCACAGCAACTGGCGTATCGGCATCAGCGGTCGGCCGGCCATGCCCGGCGGCGGGGTGTCGGTGGCCCGGATGGTGAAATCCAGCCCCTCGGCCAGCGGGTCGACATCGCGGTCGCTGATGAACAATTCCACGTTCACCTGTGGATAAGCCGCCAGGAAGGCCGGAATCAGCGGTGCCACCACAAAACGGCCAAAAGCTTTGGGCATGCTGACCCGCACCGTACCCTGTGGCCGGGCATGTTGCTGCTGGGCCAGCTGCACTGCTTCGTCGGCGGCATCCAGCATGCTGCGACAGCGCTGCAAGGTGGCGTCTCCGGCCTCGGTCAGCCGTAACTGGCGGGTACTACGCTCCAGCAGCCGCACGCCCAATGCCGCTTCCAGCCGTGCCACCTGGCGGCTGATAGCCGACGGGGTCATGCCCAGCTGCCGCGCTGCGGCGGAGAAGCTGCCACGCTCCACCACCAGGGCAAACGCCGCCATATCCGGCAACAGGCCAATCAGTTTATTTGTTCTCATGCAGCACAATTCCTGTTCCAAAACCGGAGATTATCAATACCAGACACAGCAATGATAATCCAGCCATTACCCTTCCGTGAAAGCCTGACATGCCCGCCCAGCACCCCTTGCATCAACGTTATCCCTTCCTGCCGGATCTGCTCCTGCTGCTGGTAGCCATGGTATGGGGCAGCAGCTATGGCCTGGCCAAGCAGGCCTTGCTGTTTTATCCCGCCCTCGGCCTGCTGGCGCTGCGCTTCGGCCTGACCTTCATCCTGCTGCTGCCCGCCCAGCGCGCACTGGCAGATGCGGCCGTCCGGCGCGCAACCTTGCAGGCGGCCTTGCCATTGGGCATCGGTTTGCTGGCGATTTTCCTGTGCGAGACCGTTGGCGTGGCCCATACCAGTGCCGCCAATGCGGCCTTCCTGATCAGCCTGTGCCTGGTACTGACACCGTTTGCCGAATGGTGGCTGCTGGGGCAAAAGCCTGCTGCCGATGCGCTGCTGGCTGCTGCGGTGTCACTGCTGGGTGCCTGGCTGCTGAGCGGTGCCACACAGCTGCAACTGAATGGTGGCGATGTGCTGATGTTGCTGGCGGCCTTGCTGCGCGCGGTGATGAGCTGCCTCACCCGCAAGCTGACTGCCGGCAAGCCGGTGGCCACGCTGGCGCTGACCGGCTTGCAAAGCCTGGTGATCTGCCTCTTTTGCCTGCTGCTGGCCAGCATGCAGGGAGGCTTGCCCGCGCTGCCCACCGCGCTGGCCTTCTGGGGCAATACCCTCTATCTGGTATTGTTCTGCACCCTGTTTGCCTTTTTTGCCATGAATTACGCCTTGCGCCACAGCAGTGCTACCCGGGTGGCCCTGTTAACCGGCAGCGAGCCGGTGTTTGGTGCCGCCTTTGCCGTGTTGTGGCTGGGTGAATCACTCTCCGTGGCCAGCTGGCTGGGGGGTGGCCTGATGGTGGCCGCCAGCCTGTGGGCCGTACGCCCGCGCCGCCGCATGCAGCTGGCCAGCGCCTGAGCCGCCGAGCTGGCTCGCCCGCCGCACCGGCCGCTTGCTATGATGCAATTCCACTCTACCCAATGACTGCACATGGATCAGCACCGTCGGCCACACACGGTTTTTGCCATTCCGGATTTCCGCAATCTGGGTGTGATGCTGCGCATCCTGCTGCTGCTTAACCTGCTGTTGCTGATCTGCACCTTGTACCAGAGCGATGGGGATGGCTGGTGGCTGCGCCTGCTGGCAGGTGCCAGCTGGGCCGAACCGTCCATGCTGCTTGGCCTGGGCCTGCTGGGTGCCCTGTCACCCTGGCTTGGCCGACAGCGCCATGCCAGCCTGCTGGTGATGGTCATCAGCATGTTGTGTGTCGTGCTGCAGGACCGGCTGCTCAATCCGCTGGAGCTGCCCCGGCTGGACCGCCCGCTGCTGGCCGGGCTGCTGTCCCTGCTGCTGCTGCATTACTTCAGCCTGCGCCAGCGTGCCCTGTCACCGGCGCTGGGCGAGGCTCGGCTGGCGGCACTGCAAGCACGCATACGCCCCCACTTCCTGTTCAACAGCCTGAACGCGGCCATTGCGCTGATCCGCTCGCGGCCGGAGAAAGCGGAAATGGTGCTGGAGAACCTGGCCGACCTGTTTCGCGCGCAGATGGCCGACCCCGGCCGTACTTCGACGCTGGAACGTGAAATCGAGCTGGCGCGCATGTATCTGGCCATCGAGAGCGAGCGGCTGGGAGAGCGGCTGAATGTGCGCTGGCATATCGATGCTGCGCTGGATGCCGGTCTGCCGCCGCTGCTATTGCAACCGCTGGTGGAAAACGCCGTGCATCATGGCGTGGAACGTTGCCGCGCAGGTGGTGAAATCCGGGTGCGGGCAGAAGTAAAAGGCGGGCAATTGTTGCTCAGTGTCAGCAACCCCTTGTCCGCTGAGCAGGTCAGCGCCCATCAGGGCAACCGCATGGCACTGGATAATCTGCGTGAGCGGCTGGCGCTGTTTTACGATGCAGAAGCATCGCTGCAAGTGGCCCAGGCCGATGGCCAGTACCACACCATGATCCGCCTACCCTACCAGCCGGCAAGCCCGGCTGGGCAGAACCCTTTTTCCCGCTAGCCACCACGGAGCCAGACATGGGCAAGAACCGGCTGGAAGCCTTCAGCGATGGCGTGATCGCCATCATCATCACCATCATGGTACTGGAACTCAAGGTTCCGCATGACAGCAGCCTCGCCGCACTGGCGGCACTGTGGCCGGTGTTCCTCAGCTATGTGCTCAGCTTTGTCTACGTGGGCATTTACTGGAACAACCACCACCATTTCTACCATGTGGTGCGTCATGTGGACGGCCGGGTGCTGTGGGCCAACCTGCACCTGCTGTTCTGGTTGTCGCTGCTGCCCTTTGTCACCGGCTGGATGGGTGAAAACCACATGGAATCCCTGCCGGTGGCACTGTATGGCGTGGTGCTGCTGATGTCCGCCCTGGCCTGGTATGTGATGCAGCGTACCTTGCTGTGCGTACCGGGCAACCGCGAGGTGCTGCTGCATGCGCTGGGCCGCGACCGCAAGGGCAGGCTGTCGCCGCTGTTCTACCTGCTGGGCATCGGCCTGTCGTTTTATTCCAGCTGGCTGGGCGCTGCCGTATACGGCCTGCTGGCACTGTGGTGGCTGGTGCCGGACCGGCGCATGGAGCAGGCTGCCAGCCAGCAACATTGATCTGTCATCATCGGCGCAGTGCGGCATAATCGCCGCTATCTCTCCTGACGGGTTTCTGCCATGAAAAACATTCCGCGCCCCGCGCCCTTCATGTTGCTGTCTACCAATCACGGCAGCATGATCGTCAACCGCAACGACTTTGCCCCTTCCGATGGCGAATCCTATGGCGTGGGCTATCAGCTGATGACGCAAAGCGGCTACGAGCAGGAGGAGGTGGACTTTGTGCTGGCCTTGCTGGCCAGCTGCCTGCGCGACCGGGGTGAAGGCGTGCTGGCCATCGACTGCGGCGCCAATATCGGGGTGCACACCATCGAGATGGCCCGTTTCATGTACACCTGGGGCCATGTGGTGGCCTTCGAGGCGCAGGAGAAAATCTACTACGCCTTGTGCGGCAATATCGTCCTCAACAACTGCCTGAACGTGAATGCGCTCAACTCCGCCGTGGGCGAGCACTGCGGGCAGATCGACATTCCGGAACCGGACTACCTGCGCCCCGGCTCTTTTGGCAGCGTGGAATTGCAGCAGTCGGCCAGCAACGAATTCATCGGTCAGGCGCTGGACTACCAGCACCGCACCATCCGCATCGACCTGGTCAGCCTGGATTCGCTGGGCCTGCAACGCATCGACTTCATCAAGATCGACGTGGAAGGCATGGAAGAACAGGTGCTGCGCGGGGCGGAACAGTCCATCCGCCGCTGCCGTCCGCTGATTTTCATGGAAATCATCAAGTCGGACATGACGGTCATCCGCCCCTGGCTGGAGGCGCTGGGTTATCGCCTGTTTTCGGCGGGTGTCAACATGCTGGCGGTGCATCAGGATGACGCGCTGATTCCGCACCTGAAAAACGAAGGCGGCCGCCTGCAACTGGTATAAGCGGCCGCGCCGGTTGCTGCTTACAAGGTCCAGGCCAGCCGGGTGGCTTCGTAAATGGCCTCTTCGGCGGTGCGCGGCGTCTGGCAATCGCCAATGGCGTGCACTTCCAGATCCAGCCCGTCCAGTTGCTGACGCAATGAGTCATCCGGCTGCGGCGGCTGGCACAGCACCAGGCTGTCGATGTCCTCGCACAGCATGGCTTCCTCGCTGGCGGTGTGCTGCAAATAAACAGTGTGGTCATCCACACCATACAAGCGTGCATAAGGCAGGATGGCCACTTGCAGCTGGTGCAGCCGCGCGGCCAGCTGGTCGCGCACATACATTGGCAGGGCCTGTCCCATCAGCGGTGCGTTGACGGCCAGCGTCACCCGATGCCCGGCCTCGGCCAGCCGGATGGCCAGCCCCGGCCCCACCCAGTCAGCACGCCAGTCACTCACCACTACCCGCGCGCCGACACGGGCTCCCTGCAACACGTCCCAGCTGTCGTGCACCGGCAGGCTACCGCCCACCTCCAGCCGCGGTGTGGCCTGTGTGGCGCCACAGGCCAGAATCAGCACATCCGGCGCGTGTTGCTGCACCAAGGCCCGCTCCACCCGACGTCGCAATACCACGTCCACCCCGGCCGCGCGCAGTGCGTATTGCTGATTGGTGATCAGACCGCCAAATTCCGCCCGGTCCGGCAGTTGCTGTGCCAGCAGTACCTGCCCGCCCAATTGCGCCGCTGCTTCGTACAAGGTCACCTGATGGCCGCGTTGCGCCGCAATCACTGCGGCCTGCATGCCGGCCGGGCCACCACCCGCCACCATCACCCGTCGCGGCTTGCTGGCAGGTGTCAGCGGGCCGAACTGCAATTCGCGCCCGGAGAGCGGGTTCTGGATGCAGGAAATGGGCAGGCCGCGATGAAAACGGCCGATGCAGGACTGATTGCAGGCAATGCAGGCGCGGATGGCATCCGGCTGCTGCCTGGCCACCTTGTTGGGCAGCTCCGGGTCGCAAATCAGCGCCCGTGTCATGCCACAGGCGTCCACCACGCCCTGGGCCAGCAGTTGTTCCGCCTCTTGCGGCTGGTTGATGCGGCCCGCCAGCAGCAATGGAATGGACAGCGCCTGGCGGAAACGTCCGGCCGGGGTAGCGAGATAAGCCGCCGGAAACGCCATCGGCGGGGCAATATGCACCGCGCCACCCAGGCTGGCCGAGGTACCGGCCACCAGGCTGACATAATCCAGCTGGTCTTGCAGTGCGACACAGGCTTGCAAGGCTTCATCTTCCTGCAGGCCCTCGCTGTCCCGCTCATCCAGCGAAATGCGCAAGCCCACCACGCAGTCTTCATCCACTGCGGCGCGAATGGTCGCCACCACCTCGCGCAAAAAACGCAGCCTACCGTCAAGGTTTCCACCATAGCCGTCCGTGCGCAGATTCAGTCGCGGGTTGAGAAACTGCACCGGCAGATAGCCGTGGCTGGCGACGATTTCCACCCCGTTGAGCCCCGCCGCGCGAATACGTTGTGCGGCAGCGGCATAACCGGCAATCAAGGCGGCGATTTCGCTTTCGCTCAGGGCGCGCGGCATCACGTGAAAGCGCTCGCTGGGCACGGCAGAGGCGGAATACGCCACCGCCTGCATGCCATCGGCGGTTTCCATGATTTCACGACCCGGATGAAACAGCTGGGCAAACAGCATAGCCCCTGCGGCATGCACGGCTTCGGCCAGCGCACGATAGCCGGGAATGCAACTGTCGTCGGTAGCCATCAGCGCGTGCGAGGTATAACGCGCACTTTCGTGCACGCCGGAAACCTGCAGCACGATCAGGCCGACTCCGCCACGCGCCCGCGCGGCATGGTAGGCAATCAGCGCCGGGCTGACCTGGCAGTCAACCGGCAATACGGTGTCGTGGCCGGTGGAAACAATGCGGTTGCGCAGGGTCAGCTTGCCGATACGCAAGGGGGACAGCAGATGAGGGAAAGCAGTGGACATGGCGGCTCCGGGTTCTGACAGCGGGTTGGCAACAGACAGCTGCCGATATTCCGCATAAGCCGGGAGCTTGCCTGCTGGCCCATGGGCGGGAGGCGGGCCTCTTGCCGATCACCAGCAGTCCTGCTAACGCAGGGTGGTCCGGCCATACCGGACTACCCGGACAGGCTGAGCCGCCAGACGGGAACACAGCCGACACGGGGGCCGGCGCGAAGCAAAGCCACACCGCCCCCCCGTCCCGTGCACTGGCCGTCTTTATTTCAATGTCGCCAGATAAGCGATGATGGCAGTGCGCTGGCCGGCATCCGGCACCCCGGCAAACGGCATCACATTACCCGGAATGGTTTGCTGCGGATTGGCCAGATAGGCGGAGAGCAAA
Source organism: Aquitalea pelogenes (assembly GCF_041914625.1). Classification (NCBI taxonomy): domain Bacteria; kingdom Pseudomonadati; phylum Pseudomonadota; class Betaproteobacteria; order Neisseriales; family Chromobacteriaceae; genus Aquitalea; species Aquitalea pelogenes. Next base: position 194,064 of record NZ_JAYSDA010000002.1, read on the forward strand.
GACTTATCCCAGCTCTTGCCCAGGGTTTTCATGGCCCGGCTGTAACGAAAGCCCGGATAACTGCCGACCTTGCGTCCGATCACACCTTTCAGGCTGGGGCCAACACCATTGCTGCCGGTCACGCTGTGACAGGCGGCGCACTGGGCAAAAGCAGCGGGCGGCGTAGCTGGGCCAGCCGCGAATGCCGACAACGGCAGCAAGGCAGCTGCAAACAGGAAAATACGCATGGGAATCTCCTTTGGGGTGAACAAGGCCGCACCGTGCGGGCGGCCAGATGGCGTTACAGACGGCCCGGACGCTGCAGATAGCGCTGCAGGTCATCCCCCAGCCGCAGGGCGAGTGCGCCTAGCGGGCCGGTGGGGTTGTAACCGGAGTTGTGCGGATAGACCGACGCCCCCACCACAAACAGGTTGTGGGCGTCCCAATGTTGCAGATGGGGTGACACCACACTGTCATGCGGTGTCTCGCCCATGATGGTGCCGCCCACAATGTGGGTGGTCTGGTACAGCCGGCTGTCAAACGGGGTGACCAGACCTTGCAGGCTGCCCACCTTGTCCGCACCGCAGTGCCGGGCAATCTCCATCATCTTGTTGCTGAGGAAGGCCGCCATTTTCTGTTCGTTGTCGCGGAAGTCGAAGGTCATGCGGATCAATGGCCGGCCATAGGCATCGCGATAGGTCGGATCCAGGCTGAGGTAGTTGCCTCGGTGCGGATAGCAGCTGCCTTCGATGCCCAGCGTCATGGAGTGGGCATACCAGTCGGCATTGGCCTGCTTCCACGCGGTGCCCCAGCGCGGCGTGCCATCCGGCACCCGTCGTCCCTTGATGGGACGTCCGCTGAACTGGTAGGCCTGAATGGTGGCACCACCCAGAAAGCCCAGGCTGCTGTGGTCGAAATTGTCGTTGTTGAATTCGTCGATCACCATCTGGGTACTGCCGCTGGCCAGGAAGGGGTTGAACCATTTGTCCTTGAAGAACAGATCCACCCCGGCATTCACCTGATAGCAGAAGTTCTTCCCCACCACGCCGGTATTGCTGACCGGGTCGTACGGTTTGCCAATCTTGCTGTGCAGCAGCAACTGGGTATTGCTCATGGTAAAGGCTGCCAGCACGATTACTTCGGCGGGCTGCTCGTATTCCTCGCCGGTCAGCAAATCCAGGCAATGCACGGCGGTGGCACGTTTGCCGGCGGCATCGTAGCGCAGCCCCAGTACCTGGGTATTGAGCCGCACTTCAAAGCTCTTGCGCTCGCGCAGCATCGGATACAGCAACACCTGCGGCGACCCCTTGGCATTGGCTTCGCAGATGAATCGCTCGCAATGGCCGCAATACTGGCATTGCCCCAGCTTCTGTCCATCCGGGTTGGTATAGGCCCCGGAAGAATTGGCCGCTGCCTGCGGAAAGGCGTGATAACCCAGTTGCTCACAAGCCTGCTTGAACACCAGCCCGGACTCCAGCACCTGCAAGGGCGCTTGCGGATAAGGCCCGCTGCGCGGTGCTTCGAAGGGATTACCACCCGGCAGTTTCTTGCCGCCAATATTGCCTGCCTGCCCGGAGACGCCGAACAGTTTCTCGAACAAGTCGTGATACGGCTCCAGCTGGGCATATGTCACCCCCCAGTCCTGCAAGGGCATGTCCGCCGGAATCGCCTGCTTGCCGTAGCGATGCAGATAATGGCTGCGCAGCTGCGGGTCGTACTCGGCCCAGCGCCACAGGTGGCCGTTCCAGTGATTACCAGCCCCGCCCAGCCCCTGCCCCGGCAGGAAGGATTCCATCCAGCGCACCGGCAAGGCAGTCTGGTTGTGCTGATGGCGCAGGGTATAGGTTTCGCGCGACCAGTCCTGCATCAGTCCCTGACGCACCGACCAGCGCAGTTCATCCCGCTGGTTGGGCAGGCTGGATTCCGGACCCTTGCTGTGATCGCCACCGCGTTCCAGTACCAGGACTTCCACCCCCTTGGCGGTCAGCTGGCGGGCAATCAGGCCGGCGGTAAGGCCGCCCCCCACAATGACCACGGTTTTGCTTGCACGTGTTTTCATGACTTGTCCCTAGCTGAAGTCGGCGATGGATTTGGGATTGGCAGCACCGGGATAAGGCTTGCCAAGATACTGGACGACATCCAGCGCATGCGTGGCAGGCAGGCCGGGGTAGCCGATCATCTTCCAGAACACCATGCCCACATTGCCGCCATAGAGCGGGTCGGCAAAACAGGCTTCGGCAAATAGCGGGTACACCAGGCTGTTGAACCACTCCGCCAGATCCAGCTGCTCGCCCGCCACTCGCCCTGCCGCCAGCTGCTGCAGGAAGGCATCGCCCTGTTGTGGAGTCAGTACATCAAACAACTGGCCATAAAGCTTTTGCGCAGCGCGGTCGGCTTCTGCTATGCCCGCCTTGAAATACTGCTCCGGCGTCAGCGGCAGTTGCGGCCCGCACTGGGCAGCCCCCTGCAGGAATGGCCCGGCGGCGTAGCGCCGCGCCCCCTGGCCAAAGCTGCCGGCCAGCTGACGGTCGATATAGATGGCGAGACCGCAGTCCACTCCACCGGGGGTGAGATGGTCGGCCGGACACATGATGTTGAGCATGGCCTCGACAAAGGCCGCTTCATCCGGACCAAAGCTCTGGTAGCCATATACCTGGTTGATGGCCACTGCCGGGCTGGTGGCGGCGGCGGCCTGCCCGGCAGGAAGCAGCAAGGCGGCGGCAGTACCGCCAGCCAGCGCCTGGCTGAGCGGCACACTGCCGGAGGCAGCCGCCAGTTGCTTGAGGAAAAGCCGGCGGGCCGGGGTGGCCGGGCCGGGGGACGGCAAGTTATCGGATTCCATCCATACCTCCTGTCACTGTGTGGTCGCGGACCAGCAGGCAAGGACTGCTACAGAAGATGCAGTCCGGGCTGACTGGCGGATGGAATGATTCTCACCAGCAAATCAAAACAACAAGAGGCTGACAGCGCATCAGCAGAGAAAAGGAAATTTCACGGCCACATGGAAAAAATACGGGGAAATGAAATTAATCTTCGCGACTAACTCCAGAAAACAGGTGGCGACAGCAGCTTTGGCGTGGGGCAAAGATGGATAGCAATTATTTCGGTCTGTCGCAGCTTGGGGACAAGCACGGCGAGACGTAGCACAGGCAGCAAGCTTGCAACAGCCTGACCACATCTTTCGACCAGCCCACCCATGGAGACGCCCGCAATGCAACACAACACTGTCGGTAAAATCATTGTCGAAACACTGGAACAAGCCGGGGTAAAGAACTGCTACGGTATCGTCGGCGACACGCTCAACCACATCACCGACGCCATCCGCCACAGCCAGATCAAATGGGTACATGTACGCCACGAAGAGGTGGCCGCCATGGCAGCCGGGGCGGAAAGTTACATGACCGGCGGCCTCACTGCCTGCGCCGGCAGCTGTGGTCCGGGCAGCCTGCATACCATCAACGGCCTGCTTGAAGCACACCGCAATCGCTCGCCGGTGGTGATGATTGCCACCCAGGTGGCGCTGACCGAACTGGGCATGGAGTTTCCGCAAGAAGTGGATCTGGCATCCATTTTCAAAACCTGCAGTCATTTTTGCGCCACGATCTACCATCCTTCCCAAGCCAGACGACTCACCGCCCAGGCCGCACAGGCGGCCATCAATCTGCGTGGCGTGGCCGTGCTGATTGTGCCGGGCGATCTGGCCGGTAAATGTGTAGCGCCCGGTCTGCCGTTCAGCGCCCATCATCCACAACCGGTGTACAGCCCGTCCGAAGCCGAGCTGGATGAAATGGCACACCTGCTACTGTCTTCCGAGCGGCTGGCACTGTATTGCGGCTCCGGTTGCGCCGATGCCCATGCCGAAATCGTGGAACTGGCGCGCCGGCTCAAGGCTCCGGTGGCACACACCAGCCGCGCCAAGGACTTCATCGAGCCGGACAATCCGTTCAATGTGGGCATGACCGGCATGCTGGGTATTGAATCGGGCTATCACGCCACCCAGGAGTGCGACACGCTGTTGTTGCTGGGGGCGGATTTTGCCTGGACATCGTTCTACCCGCACCGCGCCACCATCCTGCAGGTGGACAATCAGGCCACCCACCTGGGGCGGCGACATCCGGTGAAACTGGGCGTGGTGGGTGACATCCGCACCACCTTGCAAAAACTGCTGCCACGCCTGCCGGAACGGCAGGACGACAACTTCCTGCAGGAGTGCCTGAAGCTGCACCAGAAGTCACTGCACTGGCTGGCAGAACAAGAAAAGCCGGGGCATAACGGCCTGATTCACCCGCAATATCTGGTTAAGCTGATTGACCAGATGGCCGCTGACGATGCCTTTCTGGTGGGGGACTCCGGTACCGCCATGGTCTGGCTGCTGCGCCACACCACTGCCAATGGCAAGCGCCGCACACTGGCCAGCCTGATTCACGGCACCATGGCCAATGCCATGCCGGAGGCGCTGGGCATCAAGAACGCCTTCCCGCACCGCCAGGTGATTGCCATCTGCGGTGACGGCGGTCTGTCCATGCTGATGGGCGATTTGCTGACCATCGTGCAAGAGGGGCTGGACATCAAGATTGTCATCCTCAACAACAGCGCGCTGGACTTTGTCGAGATTGAACAAAAAACCGAAGGCCTGATGAATGCCTTCACCGATCTGCACAACCCTGACTGGGTGAAAATGGCCGAAGCCATCGGCTTCAAGGGCCTGCGCGTGGAGCATGCCGACCAGCTGCCGGAGGCCGTTGCGCAGTGGCTGGCCGAGTCCGGACCGATGTTGCTGGATGTGAAGGTGAACCAGTACGAACTGGTCATGCCGCCCACCGTCACCACAGGAGAAGTGCTGCATACCGCGCTGTATTCAGCCAAGGCCATATTGTCCGGCCATGGCGGTGAGGTGGTAGAGCTGATCGAAAGCAATTTCCTGCGCCGCTAGCCCCTGCTTCCCGGTATGCCGGGCAATGCGCGGGCGATAAAAAACCGCCACCAAGGGTGACGGTTTTTTATTGCCCAGCAGAAAGACAGATCAGCCGCTATTACGCAAACCAGCCGAGGTGCCATTGATGGTGAGGTGAATGGCGTACAGCGCCTCGGCATCGTCCGGGTTGGCACGCAGGCGTTGCAGCAGGTCGGCCTGCAGCAGGTTGAGTGCATCCAGATAGGGCAGACGGGTTTCCAGGCTGCGGTGCAGGGTGGGGTTCTGTTCCAGCAGGCTGGTCTGGCCGCTGATGGCAAAGAAGGCATCGTGGGTCTTCTGCCATTCCGCTTCAATCTGGCCAAACAGCTTGTCCGCCAGCGCCCGGTCGGACACCAGCGCGGCAAAACGGCGCGCGATGCCCAGGTCGGCCTTGGCCAGCACCTGTTCCATATTGGACAGAATCACCTGGAAGAAGGGTGATGTGCGATACAAGCCTTGCAGACGGGCCAGGCCTTCGTCGCCATGGCGGGCAATGAAACCGGCCACGGCCGAACCGAAACCGAACCAGCCGGGCAGCATCACCCGTGATTGCGACCAGGAGAACACCCAGGGAATGGCACGCAGGTCCTTGATGCTGGCCAGGCTCTTGCGCGACGCCGGACGGCTGCCGATGTTGAGCTTGGCAATGGCATTGATCGGCGTGGCTTCCAGGAAGTACTGCATGAAGCCTTCGGTTTCCACCAGCTGGCGATAGGCCTTGAAGGCAGCTTCGGACAGCTCGTCGAATACTTCGCCATCCGCCTCGCAGCTGGGGTGGGTGGTAAGGCTGGCTTCCAGCGTGGCAGCCACCAGCGCTTCCAGGTTGCGGGTGCCGATGTCGGGGTCGGAATATTTGGAGGCAATCACCTCGCCCTGCTCGGTAATGCGGATGCGTCCGGCCACGCTGCCGGCCGGTTGCGCCATGATGGCTTCGAAGGACGGGCCGCCACCACGGCCCACCGAGCCGCCACGGCCGTGGAACAGACGCAGCTTGACCCCTGCCTTGTCAAAGCTCTGCACCAGACGCTGTTCCGCCTTGTACAGCTCCCACTGGCTGGTGAGATAGCCGCCGTCCTTGTTGCTGTCGGAGTAGCCCAGCATCACTTCTTGCAGCATGCCGCGGCTCTTGAGCAGCAACTGGTACCACGGCAACGCAAACAGCGTGTCCATGATGTCGGTGGCCGCCACCAGGTCGGCAATGGTTTCGAACAGCGGCACCACGTTGATGGTGGACACCGGCAGGCCGTTTTCCAGCCGGATCAGGCCGGTTTCCTTCAGGATCAGCGCCAGCGCCAGGATGTCGCTGACCGAAGCGCAGTTGGAAATGATGCTCTGGCTGATGGCCTCGGTACCGAACTGCTGCTGGATCAGCGCGGCTTCGCGGAAGATGGCCAGCTCTTTTTCGGTATCGGCGCTGTACTGCTGATACGGCGAGTACAGCAGGCGCGGGGTGGCCAGTTCGCGCAGCAATACGCGAATGCGCGCAGCCTCGTCCAGCGCCGGGTAATGTTCCAGTCCGGCACTGGAAAACAGTTCGCTGACCACCGCTTCGTGCATGCCGGCAAACTGGCGCAGGTCCACCGGCATCAGGAAGAAGCCGAACACTTCCACCGCGCGGCGCAGGCGTGCCAGGCGGCCATCGGCCAGCAAGTCGCTGCCATGGGCAATCAGCGAATCCGCCACGATGGCAAGGTCCGCCTGGAAGGCGGCGGTGTCACGATAGGCTTCGGCTACCGGCCAGCGGCCACGCACCGCCAGCCCCAGCTCGGCAGCCTTGCCCAGCAAACGGGCTTCAATGGTGGCCAGCGCGCGGCGATAGGGTTCCTGCTCGCGGCTTTCCTTGTTGTCCGGCGTCTGGTCGGACAGGGCCTGCAAGGCCGGGCTCACGCTGACATGGCGCTCGGACAGCGACAGTTCGCGGTATAGCGATGCCAGCTCGGACAGATAGTGCTCGAAGGCCTGGGTGGCTTGCAGGGTAAAGGCATGGCGCAACACGGTGGCGTTGACGTTGGGATTGCCGTCACGGTCGCCACCAATCCAGCTGCCCACGCGAATGAAGGGCGGCAACACCGGGCTTTGCCCCCAGGCGGCAGTCACTTCCTTGCCCAGACGGTCGTACAAGCGCGGCAGGGCGGAGAAAAAGGTCATCGGGTGGTAGGCCACGCCGTTCTTGATTTCGTCTTCCACCGACAGCTTGAAATGGCGGATTTCCGAAGTCTGCCACATGGACAGGATCACCCGCTTGAGCTTGCCATCCAGTTCGGTTTCCTCTTCCGGGGTCAGGTCCGGCGAGCCCAGCTGGCTGAGGAATTTGCGCACCGCACGGTGGCCATCCAGCACGCTCTGGCGCTGCACTTCGGTGGGGTGGGCGGTAAGGATGGCACCGACATAGGCATCCTGCAGGGTATCGGACAGCTGGGCAAAGCTGACGCCTTCCTCTTTCAGGCGTGCCAGTGCCCGGTTCAGGCTGCCTTGCTGCGGGCGCGAACCGGCAATCTGGTGCGCACGACGACGACGGGTGTGGTGCAGGTCTTCCGCAATATTGAACAACTGCGCATACAGGCCACAGGCGCGCACCAGGGCGGTGGTGGCCTTGGGCGACAGGGTATCCGGCAGCGGCAATGCGCGCTGCTCCGGGGTACGTGCCGCAATGGCCTTTACCTCCTGATATACCTGCGGTCCTTCCTGGGCATGCAACACTTCGCCCAAGAGGCGGTCCAGCCGCGCCAGGTCGGCACGTAGGGGAAGATCCTTGTCCAGCTCCGTCATGTCCTGTTTCCTTTGTTGCATTGTCTGGCCAATCGGTACTGACACCATGTCGAGCGTGGCATGGCCGTTGGCCTGTTTATTAAATGGTCGGGCAACCTGTTCAAGTCAGACTGCAATCTGACTTCAAGCGGCTGCGCAACGACCATCATAGGCAGCATTGCAGCTGTAGTGTGTTCATTACCGAATTTTCCTGATTTTTTTCGCACATTTTGTGCACAACAGCAACGCGGGTTCACCCTTGATCGTGACCCTGGGCAGGAAATGGCTTTTCCTTGATACCACTCCAGGCATCACCCCGGCTGCATGCTAGAATCGGGCGAAAATTCATCGTCAGGACCGCAATTCATGGACAAGATCGTCATTGCCAGCCGCGAAAGCCGCCTGGCCATGTGGCAGGCCGAACATATCCAGGCCCGCCTGCAAGCACTGTACCCGCACCTTACCGTCGAGATTCTGGGCATGACCACCCAAGGCGACCAGATTCTGGACAAGACCCTGTCCAAGATCGGCGGCAAGGGCCTGTTCGTGAAAGAGCTGGAAGTTGCCCTTGCCGAAGGCCGTGCCGACCTCGCCGTGCACTCCATCAAGGACGTGCCCATGGTGCTGCCGGAGGGCTTTGCCCTGGCCGCCATCTGCGAACGCGAAGACCCGCGCGATGCCTTTGTCTCCAACAAGTTTGCCAGCCTGGCCGAGCTGCCGGCAGGCAGCGTGGTGGGCACCTCCAGCCTGCGCCGCGAATCGCAACTGCGCGCCCACTACCCGCAACTGGTGATCAAACCGTTGCGTGGCAATGTGCAAACCCGCTTGCGCAAGCTGGACGAAGGCGAGTACGACGCGATCATTCTGGCTGCCGCCGGCCTGAAGCGCTTGGAACTACACGACCGGATTCGCGCAGAACTCGCCCCGTCCGAAAGCCTGCCGGCCGCCGGTCAAGGTGCACTGGGTATTGAAATCCGCGCCGACCGCGCCGACATGCTGGCCCTGCTGCAACCCTTGAACCACCCGGACACCCACGCCTGTGTCAGCGCAGAGCGTGCACTGGCGCGCGAACTGGGCGGCAGCTGCCAGGTGCCGCTGGGCGCCTTTGCCACCCTGACCGATGACGTGCTCACCCTGGGCGGCTTTGTGGCACATCCGGATGGTTCGGTCATGCTGACCGCCACCGCCAGTGCGCCGCGTCAGTATGCCGACTCGCTGGGCCGCGCCGTGGCCAAGCGCCTGCTGGACGATGGTGCCAAGCCGCTGATCGACGCCGTACTGAAAGACCAGGCATGACAACAGCCGGCCGCCGCATCCTGGTGGCCAGACCGGCCGCACAAAGCGGCCGTTTGCTGACCCTGCTGGCCGATGCCGGCTGGCAGGGGCAACCCTTCCCGGTGATGGACATCCAGCCTCGTCCTGATGCGCTGGCACACTTGCCACAACAAGCCGCACTGGCGGACTGGCTGTTTTTTGTCAGCCCCAGCGCCATCGACATCGCCTGGCCGGTACTGCAACAACAAGCTCTCAACGCCCGACTGGCTTGCGTGGGTCAGGCCAGCGCACGCCGCCTGGCCGGGCTCAGCGGGCAGGACATCCTGTTCCCCACCGCCGGCAGCGACAGCGAAGCCCTGCTGGCCCTGCCCCAGCTGGCGGATGTCGCCGGCCAGCACTGGCTGATCGTGCGGGGCCTGGGCGGCCGCGCCTTGCTGGCCGACACCCTGCGCCAGCGCGGAGCCGATGTGACACTGGCCGAGGTCTACCAGCGCGTGGACGGCACGCCGGACTGGGGCTTGCTGGATGATGACCCGCCAGACGCCATGGTGATCACTTCCAGCGAAATGGTGGAGCAATTGTTCAGACTGGCTGGCCCGGCAAGGGCCGTGACGTTACAATGCCTTTTGTATTGCGTGCCGCACCCGCGCATTGCCGAACGATTGCAGGCACTGGGCGCGACACGCATCGTGACAACCCGGGCCGATGACGAAGCGCTCGTCAGCGGCCTCAGAGAATGGTTCTGCCGTCACCCATGAGCGAAACCCAGACTGTCGACACTCCCCGTCCCGCCCGCAAAAAACAGCTGAACCTGGCCCTGCTGGTGGCACTGGCCGCCCTTGGCCTGTCAGGCTATCAGCTGTACAGCACCCAGCAGGAACTGGCCGCCGCACGCCAGGAACTGGCGGGCCGCATGGCCGAAGGCAATGGTGCCTCCAAGGAATTGCGTGGCCTGACCGAGCAAGCGCTCAGCGCCGCCCGCGCCACCGATGCCAAACTGGCGGTGCTGGAAACCCGCGTGAATGAATCCGCCGGTCAGTACAACACCCTGAACGGCATGTACCAGGAGCTGACCAAAAACCGCTCCGACTGGCTGCTGTCCGAGGTGGAACACACGCTGGCCATTGCCAGCCAGCAGCTGCAGCTGGCCGGTAATGTCACCGCGGCCATCTCCGCCTTGCAAATGGTGGACGCACGCCTGTCCAAGTTTGACCAGCCGCAGCTGATTGCCGTGAAAAAGGCAGTGGCTACCGACCTGGAAAAACTCAAGGCGCTTCCCGTTCTGGACAGCGTCGGCCTGACCGTGAAGCTGGACCGCCTGATGCTGTCCAGCAGCAGCATGCCGCTGGTGGTGGATGCCCATCATCTGCAGGACAAGCAAACCACCAAGCGCGTGGCGGACACCGCCCCCTTCTGGGAACGTCTGGTGGCCGACATCAGCCAGAGCCTGGGCGAGCTGGTGCACATCCGCCGCATGGACAAGCCCGAAGCCCTGCTGCTGTCGCCGGAGCAGTCCTTCTTCCTGCGCGAGAACCTGAAAATGCGTCTGCTGGACGCACGCCTGGCGCTGCTCCAACGTGACGGCACCACCTACAGCGCCGACATCAATGCCGCTCAGGACTATGTGCAGCGCTATTTCGATGGCAACGCCCCGGCCACGCGCCAGTGGCTGGCCACCTTGCAAGAGCTCAAGTCCGCTCCGCTGTCCGTCACCCTGCCCGACCTCAACGCCAGCCTGAAGGCGGTTCGTGACGCGCAGGGCAACAAGGGAGACTAAGCGGTGAAATTCGTCATCTGGATTACCGGCCTGTTTGCGCTGGCCGTGCTGGTGGGGCTGGCCTCCACCCTGAATACCGGCTACGCCATCCTGTTCCTGCCGCCATGGCGCATGGAAGTGTCGTTCAACCTGCTGCTGCTGGGCATTGTGGTGCTTATCGTGCTGGCTTATGCCGTGATGCGCGTCATCAGCATCACTGCCGGGCTGCCGGCCGAGGTCAAGCGTTTCCAGCGCCAGAAAAAGCTGAAAGCAGCCCGCCACGCCCTGCGCGAAGCGGGGATCGCCTTTTTTGAAGGCCGCTTCCAGAAAGCCGAACGCGAAGCCCTCAAGGCCATGGAAGACGAGTACGCGGCAGAAAACCGTGCGCTGGCCCTGCTGCTGGCCGCCCGCTCTGCCGGTGCTACCGGCGATCTGGACAAGCGTGACCAGTACCTGCAACAGCTAGACACCCTGCCCGAGCGCCTGCAACTGGCGCGCCACATGCTGGATGCCGAACTGAAGCTGGAAGCCAAGGACGCACTGGGCGCACTGGCAGCCATCGAGCGCGCCCGTGCCCTGTCGCCCAACCTCACCAATGCCCTGCGCCTGGAACTGAAAGTGCGTTTGCTGCAACGTCAGCCAGAAGCGGTATTGGCACTGACCGAAAAACTGCTCAAGGCCGAGGCACTGGAACCGTCACAAGCCCGCCGTTATCGCCTGGCCGCTTACAGCCAGCAGCTGACCGGCTTTGTCGGCAGCCGCGAGGTGCGCGACTGGCTGCGCCGCATTCCGGAAGCCGAGCGTCGCAACCCTGTCCTGGTCAGCGAGATCGTCAGCCGGTTGATTGCGCTGGAAGACTTCGACTATGCAGCTACCCTGCTGGCCGAAGCACTGGCGGATGAGGATCAGGCCACGCCGGAACTGGCCCGCGAACTGGGCCAGCTGGCCGAGCGCCTGTCGCCGGAAAAACGTCTGGAACTGATGCGCAGTGCAGAGGACTGGCTGAAAACCCGTCCGCGCGACTACATGCTGCTGCTGGCGCTGGGCCGTCTGGCCATGAACCAGCAACTGTGGGGCAAGGCGCAAAGCTATCTGGAAGCCAGCAACTCCATCGAGCCCACCCTATGCGCCAATGCCGAACTGGCCCGGCTGTTTGAAGCCACCGGCAAGGAAGAACAGGCCGCACAGCATTACCACCGCAGCCTGGAACTGGCACTGGCCAAGGGCGACTGAGCCCCATTGCCAACCACAAAGAAAGCCCGCACAAGCGGGCTTTTTTCTTGCCATCACACGGACTGCTTATATCTTGGTGCGCGTGACTGTTTCACTGAACACCACGCGCTCCAGAATGGTCCGTACCGCCGGGGCATCCGCCGGAGGGTTGGCCACGGTTTCATAACGCAGCTTCAGGTAGTAGGCGGTATCAGGCTGCGGGGTAAAGCCTTCGATTCCGCCATAGAACAGCTGCCAGGGCTGGTTTTCACTGCTGCGTACCTGCAGGCATTGCATCTGCCCCGCACCGGCACTGCAGTTCTTGCGCACGGCACTCACATACAGATACTGCGGGCGTTGTACCGGGGCCGTGGCAGCGGTGTTCTGGCCTGCGGCCTTGTCCTGCTTGCGCACAAAGCGGTATTCGTCGCCAGCCTTACCCGTCAGCACCAGTTGCTGTGCCTTGCCGTCGGTCTTGATCTGGAAGGGGTGTGACAGGAAACCGACATAGGCCTGTTCGGTTTGCATCATGGCCGGGGGACACATCATGCGCGTGGTGGCAATCACCAGTTTGCCTTCGGCATTGCTGTGGCCGGTAAAACGGTTACAGCCGGCAAAGCCGCTGATGCCCTTGGCCTGAAACGACAGCGTGGGTTGCGGTTCGGCCACCTTGGGCGACACCAGCTGCCAGTCAGTACCGATCAGGTTTGGCCGGGCCAGCACCGGGGCAGACAACAGGGCGACAATGATGGCTGTGGTTTTCCAGTGCATTGCTATCTCCAAAATTAAACAATACTAATATTTAAGAGGCCGGAACGGGTCATGAGTTCCATCCGGCGAGCACTGTCAACTCTCCACAAGGACGGCCATAGCCGTTGAACTGGCAGCACAGCATGAAAAAACCCCGCCAAACAGGCGGGGTTGGGTGGGGTGATACCTTGGCCAGCAGTGCTTAGTGCACCACGCCTTTCACCAGGTCTTCCACCACTTTCTTGGCATCGCCAAACACCATCATGGTCTTGTCCATGTAGAACAGCTCGTTGTCGAGGCCGGCATAGCCCACGCTCATCGAACGCTTCACCACTATCACGGTACGTGCCTTGTGCGCTTCCAGAATCGGCATGCCGTAGATGGGGCTGGACTTGTCCTTCTGCGCAGCCGGGTTCACCACGTCGTTGGCACCAATCACCAGCACCACGTCGGTATTGTTGAAGTCGGAGTTGATCTCCTCCATCTCCAGCACCTGCTCGTACGGCACTTCGGCTTCGGCCAGCAGCACGTTCATGTGGCCCGGCATGCGGCCTGCCACAGGGTGAATGGCGTAGCGTACGGTAACACCCTTCTCGTGCAACAGCTCGGCAAACTCCTGCAAGGCGTGTTGGGCGCGCGATACCGCCAGGCCATAACCCGGCACGATCACCACGCTGTCGGCATTGCTCATCAGGAAGGCGGCGTCTTCTGCCGAACCGGACTTGTAGTTCTTCGGGCCACTGTCACCCGCCGCACCACCAGCCGCCGCCTCGGCACCAAAGCCACCCAGCAGCACGGACACGATGGAACGGTTCATCGCCTTGCACATGATGTAGGACAGAATGGCACCGGACGAACCCACGCAAGCACCGGCAATGATCAGCACCGGGTTGTTCAGCGTGAAGCCGATACCCGCCGCCGCCCAGCCGGAATAGGAGTTGAGCATCGACACCACTACCGGCATGTCGGCACCGCCAATCGGGATGATCAGCGTCACGCCCAGTACCAGCGCAATGGCCACCATCAGCAGGAAGGCTGCATGGCTGTCGGTCACGAAGTAGGCCACGCCAAAACCCACCATGGCCAGTGCCAGCACCAGGTTCAGCAAATGCTGACCATTGAAGCTGACGGCCTTGGAGCCAAAGCGGCCGGACAGCTTGCCGTAGGCAATGACCGAGGCGGTAAAGGTGATGGCACCAATAAACGCGCCAATGAACAGTTCCACCTTCTGCACCGGGGTGTGTTCCACGCCGGTATGGAAAATGGCAGCCACGGCAATCAGTACCGCGGACAGGCCCACCAGCGAGTGCATGGCGGCCACCAGCTCCGGCATGCCGGTCATTTCAACCGTTTTGGCCTTCCAGCCGCCAATCACGGCACCAGCCACGATGGCAGCGGCAATCAGCCCCAGCACCGGCTTGTCCATGATCATGAAGGTGGTACCCACGGCGATGACCATGCCGATGATGCCGAACTTGTTGCCGCGCAGCGCCGTCACCGGGCTGGACAGCCCCTTGAGCGCCAGGATGAACAGCACAGCCGCCACCAGATAAAGTACTGCGGAAATATTAGCCATGGTTCTTCCTTATTTTTTCTTCTTCTTGAACATGTCCAGCATGCGCTGGGTGACCATGAAGCCGCCGAAGATGTTGATGCTGGCCAGGAAGATGCCGATGGTACCCAGCACCGAGGTGAGGGTGATTTCGGAACCGTTGATGTCCACCACCTGCAGCATGGCACCGACGATGATGATGCCGGAAATGGCATTGGTCACCGCCATCAGCGGGGTATGCAGCGCCGGGGTGACGTTCCACACCACGTGGTAGCCGACAAACACGGCCAGCACGAAGACGGTAAGGCTGGTGATAAAGGGATCGACCATCTCTGTTCTCCTTAGTTGGCCGCCGGGAAACGCACCTGGCCGTCGTGGGTCACCAGGGTGGCCGCCAGCAGGTCGTCTTCCAGATTGAGGGTGAAACCTTCCTTGCTCAGCATCAGCGACAGGAAAGTCAGCAGGTTCTTGGCATACAGGCTGGAGGCATCCGCCGCCAGTTCGCCCGGCAGGTTGAACTGGCCCACCACGGTGACGTGGTTGTCAGTCACTACCACTTCGCCCGGCTGGGTCAGTTCACAGTTGCCACCGGCTTCGGCAGCGATGTCGATGATGACCGAACCCGGCTTCATGGCTGCCACGATGTCGGCACTGATCAGCGTCGGGGCTTTCTTGCCCGGAATCAGCGCGGTGGTGATGATGATGTCGGCGGCGCGGGCATGCTTGCTCACCAGTTCCGCCTGACGACGCTTGTAGTCGTCCGACATTTCCTTGGCGTACACGCCGTCGCTGGCAGCCTTTTCTTCATCGGTCATCGGTACTTCGATGAACTTGCCGCCCAGCGATTCCACCTGCTCCTTGGTGGACGGGCGCACGTCGGTGGCTTCCACCACCGCACCCAGACGCTTGGCGGTGGCAATGGCCTGCAAACCGGCCACACCCACACCCATGATCAGCACCTTGGCCGGCTTTACCGTACCGGCAGCCGTCATCAGCATGGGCATGAAGCGCGGGTAGTAATGGGTGGCCAGCAGCACCGCCTTGTAACCGGCAATGTTGTTCTGGCTGGACAGCACGTCCATGCTCTGCGCGCGCGTGGTACGCGGCAGCAGCTCCATGGCAAAGGCGGAAACCTTCCTGGCTGCGAGCTGCGGGAAAGTGCTGTTCTGGTAGGGGGCCAGCTGGCCGATCAGCACCGCGCCGGTTTTCAGCTCGGCAATGCCGGCTTCGTCCAGCGGACGCACGGTCAGCACGATATCGGCCTGGGC
Organism: Aquitalea pelogenes; assembly: GCF_041914625.1. NCBI lineage: Bacteria > Pseudomonadati > Pseudomonadota > Betaproteobacteria > Neisseriales > Chromobacteriaceae > Aquitalea > Aquitalea pelogenes. The sequence continues at coordinate 209,558 of NZ_JAYSDA010000002.1, forward strand.
CAGCGCCTGGGCACGATCCGGGGCAATGCTGGCCCCGACATCAACGTAAGCCGCATCGGGAGCGGCGGCAAACTGCCCGGCTCCCTGCTCGACCACCACGGAGTGACCCATGGCAACCAGCTTTTTCACCGTTTCCGGTGTTGCGGCCACGCGTTTTTCACCAGCCAGCTTTTCAGCCGGAATAGCGATCTGCATGGTGTGAATCTCCTGCAATGTGAAATGACAAAAAACAAAAACCAAAGATAGCGAACGCCCGTGCGAGGCCAATTTCGAACGAGCGTTTGAATTCCATTAAAAACACGAATGTTGATTTTGCGCAATACTTTTACACAATTGCGACATTTGCCTACCATATACCGTCTGACAATCCGGTCAACACGGCAGGGTCTCCAGGCAGGATCACTGCAAGACAGGAGCAGGTAGCAGCAAGGGCGGCGGCATCACCATCTCTCACCCCGAACCATCCGGCCTGCCATGAGCAGGCGGGGCAAAATCCGGGCAAGAGCAGTGCCGCGCATGGGAAAACACCTCGTCGAAAGACACTAACGGTTCGCCCTCCAGCTTGTAAAGCAGGGTTAACCATTAACACCAAGGTGCTGTAAACAAAAATGAATTATCCGTGTAAGCAACAGAAGAAGCACGGTGACAACCGGCTTATCGTGCATTGCACCATCCTGCAAACTTGCTTGTCACTGCCCGTCGGCGCACACGGAATACCGTACAGGAAATGTCCGCAGCACGAGTCCGGAACCGCCAATATCAGCGTTTTATGATTTCAGATGCCAGCAGGATAGGCAGGGCAAGCAGGCCAGAACGCTGGCCCGCCACACCGCGCAGCAGAGATAAAAGACGCGCAACTGCCGCATAAATGCGACAGCCGGCCTGGGACTCACAACAGGCTGCCAGCAGCCGCCAGCACCATCAACAGTACATCCAGCGCCAGCAGACGCCAGGGCGAACACACACCCTGCAACAAACGGCCAAGGCCGAACAGTCCAGCCAGCTGCAGCAGGGCAAAACCCCACAAGGCGGGCGTGGCCAGCACATCGCTCTGCCACAGATAGGCCGCGGCAGCGGCCGTCTGCAAGACAAACTGCACCACGGCCATCAGCATGGCCGCACGCGTCAGCGGCGGGTCATAACGCTGCCGGGCGGCTTGCAGGTCAAATGCCGGGCTGTCATCGCGCACGCCGGGCGGCAGCCAGCCCGGCGCCTTGAACCACACCTTCAACTTGTCCTGCCAGCGCGGCGCCTGGCACGCCAGCCGCCACAACGGTACATAGCCTGATGCCACGGCCCACAAGGGATTCCAGCTATTGAGTGGCGTGCGGGTGCCGTAAACCGGGGCCTCATCCTCTTCGATGAAAGTGCCGAACAAGCGGTCCCAGATAATCAGCATTCCGCCGTAATTCTTGTCCAGATACTGGTCGTTCACCGCATGATGCACCCGGTGGTTGGAGGGCGAGGAAAACACCCGGTCGAACCAGCCCAGCTTGCCGATGTGCTCGGTATGAATCCAGAACTGGTACAGCAACACAATCAGCCCGGCCAGGGCAAACTGGGCCGGCGGCACCCCCAGCAGGGCCATGGGTAGATAGAAGGGCCAACCCAGAAACGCCACCGTGCTTTCCTGGCGCAAGGCGGTGGACAGATTGAAATGCTGGCTCTGGTGATGCACTGCATGTGCCGCCCAGAACACCGCGCTCTCATGCCCCACGCGGTGCAGCCAGTAATCGCAGAAGTCGAACATGACAATGGCCAGCAGCCAGCCCCAGGGCGTGGCCCACAAGGCGGCATGGGGAAAGATGGCCAGGTGCTGCCAGGTGAGCGCATACAGGCCAAGCTGGAACAGCATGCTGACACTGGCCACCAGCTGGCTCTGCAGCCCCTGGCTCAGGCTGGCCAGCGCATCGCTCAGGCGATAGGTATTCCGGCCAACGGCCAGGCCGTAGCCGATTTCCACCAGCATCAGCAGCAGGAAAACCGGAAAGGCGTATACGGTGATTTGTTCCATCAAACTTGATCCGCAAGACATGGCAAAACGGCACAACACGTGCCTGTACCCAACGGTACAGCAAAGCCCGGCGGAAGATTGTTGGAATTTTGTTGCGACACGCGCCAGGCTGCTGGCAGCCTGGCTGAGTGAGGGTGCGGATACGGCTTACTTGCCGATGCAGAAGCGGCTGAAGATGACCCCCAGCAGGTCGTCCGGGGTGAACTGGCCGGTGATTTCCGACAGCGCGTTCTGTGCCAATCGCAGCTCTTCGGCGAAGATCTCCACCATTTCCCAGTCTGTGTGCGCCAGTTCCATATGTTCGGCCGCGCGGCGGATGGCGTCCAGATGGCGCTCGCGGGCCAGGAACACGCCTTCACTGGCCCCGCTGTAGCCAATCAGCTCCAGCAGGCGGGCTTTCAGCAGATCCACCCCGGCATGGGTGCGAGCGGACAGGCGCAGCACGCTGCGGCCATCTTCCTCGGCCATGCCGATGGTTTCGCCGCTCAGGTCGGCCTTGTTGTAAATGAACAGGCGCGGCAGTTGCGGCGGAATGCGTTCCAGAATGGCTTCCACTTCGGCAGTCACGCCTTCACGGCTGTCCACCAGCACCAGTGCCACGTCGGCGCGTTCCACCGCCTGCCAGGTGCGTTCGATGCCGATTTTCTCCACCACGTCGTCGGTATCGCGCAAGCCGGCGGTGTCGATGATATGCACCGGCACGCCGTCGATGACGATTTCCTCCCGCACCGTGTCGCGGGTGGTGCCGGCGATATCGGTAACGATGGCGATATCATCCCCCGCCAGCGCATTCATCAGGCTGGACTTGCCGACATTGGGCTGGCCCACCAGCACCACGTGCATGCCTTCACGCAGGATGGCACCTTGCCGCGCGGTGGCCTGCACCTGTTGCAGGCGCTGGCGCAGGGTTTGCAGCTTGCCCAGTGCATCGGCCTGCTTGAGGAAGTCGATTTCTTCTTCCGGAAAGTCCAGCGTGGCTTCCACCAGCATGCGCAGGGTGATCAGCTCATCCACCAGCACGTGGATTTCATTGGAAAACGCGCCTTTCAGCGATTTGAGCGCGCTGCGGGCGGCGGTTTCGCTGGAAGCATCAATCAGGTCGGCCACGCTTTCCGCCTGGGCCAGGTCCATCTTGTCGTTGAGGAAGGCGCGCTTGGAAAACTCGCCCGGCTCGGCCAGCCGTGCGCCCAGCTGCAGGCAGCGGGTCAGCAGCATGTTGAGCACCACCGGCCCGCCATGGCCTTGCAGCTCCAGCACGTCTTCGCCGGTAAAGCTGTTGGGGCCGGGGAAGTACAGCAGCAGGCCGTTGTCGATAGCCTCGCCATCTGCCGCGTAGAAATCGGTATACGTCGCGTAGCGCGGCTTGGGCTGTTTGCCGCCGGTAAGCGCAGCGGCAAAGGGCAGCAAGTCACGCCCTGACACGCGGATGACCCCTACCCCGCCACGACCGGGTGCGGTGGCGATGGCACAAATGGTGACGGGAGCGTAGAGGCTAGGCATGGCGGTTTCCTTGCTGCTGACAGGCTGACCGAAGCAGCCGCCAGATGGATGGCGACAGCGGCTTGGGTCAACTTGCGTTGATTTTTTACTGTATCAGAAAGAAAGCCCGGCCTTTGTCTGGCCGGGCTTTGTCAGTCACTACCGTCCATATCAGGACTGCAGGGCGACTTTCTTGCTGTTTTCAATGCTCTTGTTGATGTACCACTGCTGGGCAATCGACAGGATGTTGTTGACTGCGTAGTACAGCACCAGACCAGCCGGGAAGAAGAAGAACATGGCCGAGAAGGCAACCGGCATGATCTTCATCATCTTCGCCTGCATCGGGTCGGTCGGCGGCGGGTTCAAGAAGGTTTGCAGGAACATGGTGGCAGCCATGATCACCGGCAGTACATAGAACGGGTCCGGACGGGCCAGGTCGGTGTACCACAGGATCCACGGAGCCTGACGCAGCTCAACCGAAGCCAGCAGCGCCCAGTACAGGCCGATGAACACCGGAATCTGGATCAGCATGGGCAGACAGCCACCCAGCGGATTCACCTTCTCGCTCTTGTACATTTCCATCACGGCCTGCTGGAACTTCATGCGGTCGTCGCCGTATTGTTCCTTCATGCGTTCCAGGCGCGGTGCCAGGGCCTTCATCTTGGCCATGGAGCGGTAGGAAGCGGCAGTCAGCGGATAGAAGATAGCCTTCACGGTGAGGGTGAGCAGCACGATAGCCCAGCCCCAGTTCTGCACCAGACCGTGCAGCTTGGTCAGCAGCCAGAACAGCGGGGACGCGAAGATGTGTACCCAGCCGTAGTCCTTGGAGTATTCCAGGCCGTCGGCAATCTTGGTCAGCACGCTGTAGTCTTCCGGGCCGGCATACAGCGGCACGGTGATGGAAGCGGTCTGGCCCGGATTGATGGTTTTCAGGTCCACGGTGGCAGCAGCGGAATACAGGCCGTTGCTGTCTTTCAGCTCGAAGTGGCAGGACTTGTCGTCCTTGCACACGCTGGCCGAATCCAGCGGCTTCAGGATCCAGGCGGTCATGAAGTAATGCTGCAGCATGCCCACCCAGCCGTCGGTGGCCGACTTGGCGTAATCACCCTTGCCCTTGGCCAGGTCTTCGAAGGAAACCTTCTGGAACTTGTCGGCAGCGGTGTACACAGCCGGGCCGGTAAAGGTGTGGGCAAAGCGGCCTTCACCTTCCGGTGCCTGGCCATCACGCAGGATGCGGTAATAAGCGGTAGGCGCCAGCGGGGTGGTGCCACCGTTGGTGATGTCAAAACGCACCGCGATATCGTAGCTACCCTTCTTGAAGGTGTAGGTTTTCACCACTTGCACGCCATTGGCGGCCGGCGCGGTCAGCTTCACCTGCAGGCTGTCGCCGCTCAGGGTGTAGCTGGACTGTGCCGAGGTGTATACCGACTTGTGGGTAGGCAGTGCCGGGTTGCTGGCAGCCACCAGACCGGTCTGCGCCACGTACACGCGGCCATTCTTGTCGGTCAGCAGCTCGAACGGCTTTTTGGCGTCCGTGGCGGAATCGTGCTTCAGCAAATCCAGCTGACGCAGGTCACCACCCACGGTATCAATTTCGGCCTTGATCACGTCGGTCGTCACATGAATGCGCTGACCGGCGGTGAGTTTGGCAGCCTCAACAGGCTGGGCGCTGGCGGTATGGCTGGCCGGTGCGTCCGGCTGCGAAGCCGTTTGTGTCTGTGCCACCTGCTGCGGAGCAGGCTTGGGCGCAAAGTACTCCTGCCACAGCAGCAGGATGCCCATGGACAGAACGATGAAGATTATGAGTCGCTTGGAATCCATCTCTACGATACCGGAAAGTTCAGGGAACCGGGTCATAACCACTGCCACCCCAGGGGTGACAGCGCCCGATGCGTTTCATCGCCAGAAAGCCGCCCTTGCAGGCGCCATGCTTTCTCACCGCCTCGATCGCGTAACTGGAACAGGTCGGCACATAGCGGCACCGTGGTGCCAGCCAGGGGCTGATGGCCAGTTGATAAAAGCGGATCAGGAGGATGAGGAGGCGCGACATCGTGCCAGTTTAGCAAAGAGTGTAGACAAGGCGATGACAGCTTCTGCTCTGTCAGCGCGTGAAAAAGCAAGTTTGGCACGGACAATGTAGTCCTGTGCCGGCAAGGAAGCCTGATTCAGGCGGAACCACTCGCGCACGGTACGCTTGATGTAATTGCGGCGTACGGCCCGCTTGTGGACCTTTTTGCCCACCACCAGGCCAACCCGGGCATGGCCCAGATCGTTGGGACGGGCATATACCTGAAACAAAGCCGTGCTGCGCGCTTGCCGCAAACTAAAAACGGATGAAAATTCATCCGTTTTTAATAGCCGGTGCACACGGCGAAAGCGATAAGTCATTACTGAACTTATACGGCCAGGCGCTTGCGACCCTTGGCGCGACGGGCGGCGATAACGGCGCGGCCACCGCGGGTCTTCATGCGAACGAGGAAGCCGTGAGTGCGCTTGCGACGGGTAGTGGAAGGCTGGTAAGTACGCTTCATGATAAAGAATTCCTGTTTCGAAACGGAAATAAACGCGTGATTTCACAAGAAAAACCGCCGCTTGTCAATGGCAAATTTTTAGCGCACCTGTGGATAACTTTGCCGAAAACCGTTAGAATGTCGAAACTTAACGCACCCCACCCCCTGCGTAATTATTAAACGCAGCCGCCCGCCCAAGGGCAGCCAGCACGACAGGGGGATGGTGCAAGCCACTTGCCTTGCATGAACACATGCCAGGGCTGCACCCGCGCCGGACATAGCCGTCCGGCCATCCCACAGGGTGGCAACCATGGCTCCTCCCGCCGCAACGCATATCGTCAACGGCGGGTTTTTGCTTTTACTTGCGTGTACTTAATGACCGAACTGGATCAATTCTGGCCTGCCTGCCTCGCACGCCTCGAGGCCGAACTGTCTTCACAGCAGTTCAATACCTGGATCAAGCCGCTGGCGGCCGAAGCCAACGAAGAAGGCATTGCGCTGTTTGCACCCAACCGTTTCATCATGCAATTCATCAAGGATCGCTTCCTTGGTCGCATTGAAGAACTGGCGGTAGAACTGGTGGGCGAAGCCCCGGTCGAGCTGCGCCTGGGCGCGCCCAGCAGCAAACCGCTGGCGGTGCCCACTGCGGTCAGCAACAGTGCGCGCAAGCCCGCACCGCCCCCCGCCACCAGCAACGACACCCCCAGCCCGGCCAAACAGGCGGCGGTGAAAGCCATTGGCGGCAGCCACGAAAGCACCCGGCTCAACCCCTCGTTTACCTTTGACACCCTGGTGACCGGTAAGGGTAACCAGCTGGCGCGTGCCGCAGCCATGCAGATTGCCGAGAATCCGGGCGACCAGGCTTACAACCCGCTGTTTGTCTACGGTGGCGTGGGCCTGGGTAAAACCCACTTGATTCAGGCCATTGGCAACCACGTGTTCCAGAAGAACCCGCAAGCCAAAATCCGCTACATCCACGCCGAACGCTATGTGGCCGACATCATGCGCGCCTACCAGCACAAGGCGTTTGACGAATTCAAGCGTTACTATCACTCGCTGGATTTGCTGCTGATTGACGACATCCAGTTTTTTGCCGGCAAGAACCGCACGCAGGAAGAATTCTTCTACGCTTTCAACGCGCTGATTGAAGGCGGCAAGCAAGTCATCATGACCTGCGACACCTACCCCAAGCAGATAGAAGGGATGGAAGAGCGGCTGATCTCGCGCTTCTCCTGGGGCCTGACGGTGGAAATCCAGCCGCCGGAGCTGGAAATGCGCGTGGCCATTCTGATGAAGAAGGCCGAAGCCGACAGCATCAAGCTGGACCACCCGGTGGCGTTTTTCATTGCCCAGAACGTACGCTCCAACGTGCGCGAACTGGAAGGTGCGCTCAAACGCGTGGTGGCCTATGCCCGCTTTACCAACCAGAGCATCTCACTGGACCTGGTGAAAGAAGCCTTGAAGGACATCCTGGCCGCCGGCAACCGTCAGGTGACCGTGGACGCCATCCAGAAAACCGTGGCCGAGTACTACAAGATCAAGCTGTCCGACATGCACAGCAAAAAGCGCAGCCGTGACATTGCCCGGCCGCGTCAGGTGGCCATGGCGCTGGCCAAGGAGCTGACCCAGCTCTCGCTGCCCAATATCGGCGATGCCTTTGGCGGCCGCGACCACACCACCGTGCTGCATGCCTGCAAGACCATTGCCGAAATGCGTGGTAATGACGCCGATATGGCGCACGATTACGATACGTTGCTCTCCATGCTGCGTAACTGATTATGTTGATTCAACCGATAACTGACTCTGGACACATTCGGGAGCCCGAAACATGCTGATCCTGCAAGCCGAACGCGATGCCCTTCTCAAGCCCCTGCTGGCCGTGACCGGTATTGTCGAACGCCGCCACACCCTGCCGATTCTTTCCAATGTACTGATTGAAAAGAAAGGCGGACAGGTAGGCTTCCTGGCGACCGATCTGGAAATCCAGATCACCACCGCCAGCGCCGACGAACTGCCGGGCGAAGACTTCCGCCTGACCACATCGGCCAAGAAGCTGCAGGACATCCTGCGTGCCATCCCGGACAAAACCACCGTCACGCTGGAACAACTGGACGGCCGCCTCACCCTGAAAGCCGGCAAAAGCCGCTTCAACCTGCAAACCCTGCCGGCGGAAGACTTCCCGCTGCTGTCGGTAGGCAATGCCAGCGAATCCAGCTTCAGCCTGAGCCAGCGCGAACTCAAGCGCCTGATCTCCCAGGTGCAATTTGCCATGGCCGTGCAGGACATCCGTTACTACCTCAACGGCCTGCTGATGCAAACCGATGGCAACCAGGTAAAACTGATTGCCACCGACGGCCACCGCCTGGCCTTTGCCAGCGCCGACGTGGAAGCCACCCTGCCCAAGGCCGAAGTCATCCTGCCGCGCAAGACCATCCTGGAGCTGTACAAGCTGCTGCAGGACAGCGACGAGCTGATCAACATCGAAGTGCTGGCCAACCAGGTGCGCTTCAGCTTTGGCTCCACCGTCATCATCAGCAAGGTTGTCGACGGCAAGTTCCCCGACTACAACCGCGTGATTCCGCTGGATAACGACAAGATCTTCCTGATCGAACGCCTGTCCTTCCTGCACGCGCTGCAACGTGCCGCCATTCTGGCCAACGAAAAATTCCGTGGCGTGCGGCTGGTACTGGCACCGGGCAAGATGTCCATCCTGTGTACCAACAGCGAACAGGAAGAAGCCGAAGAAGAACTGGAAATCGCCTACCAGGGCGGCGAGCTGGAAATCGGCTTCAACATCAACTACCTGCTGGACGTGCTGACCAACCTGCCGGCCGACACCCTGCAAATGGCGTTTGGCGATGCCAACCGCAGCACGCTGGTCACCATTCCGGACTACAGCAACTTCAAGTACATCGTGATGCCGATGCGCATCTGATACAGCAGCAACACAGTCGGCAGTGACTGCGGCCACCGGCAGCAGTTTTCGAGATTTTGAGCATGAGCAGCAAAGGGAGGTACAGCGGACGGGATGTTCCCCGCCGCCCCCTCCCCCAGCGCAGGAAAGAAGCGGATGAGCGAACAGGAATACGGCGCGGATAGCATTAAAGTCCTCAAGGGTCTGGATGCGGTACGCAAACGCCCCGGCATGTACATTGGCGATACCTCGGACGGCACCGGACTGCACCACATGGTGTTTGAAGTGCTGGACAACGCCATTGACGAAGCCCTGGCCGGCCATGCCGACACCATCAAGGTCATCATCAACCCCGACAACTCCATCACCGTATCGGACAACGGCCGGGGCATCCCCACCGACATCCACCCGGAAGAAGGACGCTCGGCGGCCGAAGTGATCATGACCATCCTGCACGCCGGTGGCAAATTCGACAGCAACAGCTACAAGATTTCCGGCGGCCTGCACGGCGTGGGCGTCTCCGTGGTGAATGCGCTGTCCGACTGGCTGAAGCTGAAAATCTGGCGTGACGGCAAGGTGCACGAAATGGAATTCCGCCGTGGCGACGCCGTGGCCCCGCTCACCGTTACCGGCCACAGCAACCACCGCGGCACCGAAGTCACCTTCCGCGCCAGCGAAGAAACCTTCGGCCTGGTGGAATACCACTTCGACATCCTGGCCAAGCGCATCCGCGAACTGTCCTTCCTCAACCAGGGCGTGGGCATCACCCTCATCGACAAACGCACCGGCAAGGAAGAAAACTTCGCCTTCTCCGGCGGCGTGGCCGGCTTCGTGGAATACATGAACCGCAACAAGAGCGTGCTGCACCCCAAGGTGTTCCACGGTTTTGGCGAAAAAGACGGCATGAGCGTGGAAGTGGCCATGCAATGGAACGACTCCTATCAGGAAAGCGTCCAGTGCTTCACCAACAACATCCCGCAACGTGACGGCGGCACCCACATGACCGCCCTGCGTCAGGTGATGACCCGCACGCTCAACCAGTACATCGAAGAACACGAAGTCGCCAAAAAGGCCAAGGTGGACACCACCGGCGACGACATGCGCGAAGGCCTTACCTGCGTGCTGTCCGTCAAGCTGCCCGACCCCAAGTTCTCCAGCCAGACCAAGGACAAGCTGGTCTCCAGCGAAATCGGCCCGGTAGTCAACGAAGTCATCAGCGAAGCACTGAAAAGCTATTTGCTGGAAAACCCCAACGACGCCAAAACCATCTGCGGCAAGATTGTGGACGCCGCCCGCGCCCGTGAAGCCGCGCGCAAGGCCCGCGAAATCACCCGCCGCAAAGGCGTGATGGACGGCCTGGGCCTGCCCGGCAAACTGGCCGACTGCCAGGAAAAAGACCCCAAGCTGTGCGAACTGTACCTGGTCGAGGGTGACTCCGCCGGCGGCTCTGCCAAACAAGGCCGCGACCGCAAATTCCAGGCCATCCTGCCCTTGAAGGGCAAGATTCTCAACGTGGAACGCGCCCGCTTCGACAAGATGCTGCAAAGCCAGGAAGTCGCCACCCTGATTACCGCCATGGGCTGCGGCATTGGCAAGGACGAATACAACCCGGACAAACTGCGCTACCACCGCATCATCATCATGACCGATGCCGACGTGGACGGCGCCCACATCCGTACCCTGCTGCTCACCTTCTTCTACCGCCAGATGCACGAACTGGTGGAACGCGGCCACATCTACATTGCCCAGCCGCCGCTGTACAAGGCCAAGCACGGCAAGCAAGAGCGCTACCTGAAGGACGACTACGAGCTGAACCAGTACCTGCTGCAACTGGCACTGGAAAAAGCCGAACTCATCCCCGGCACCGACGCCCCGGCCCTGGCCGGTGACACCCTGGCCGAAGTGGCCCGCCAGTTCCTGGTGGCCCGCGCCGTCATCGAACGCGAAAGCCGCGTCATCGACCCGCTGGTGCTGGAAGCCATGCTGAAATCCGGCCGCCTGTCACTGGAAAGCGAACACGCCTCCAACGACACCATCGCCCGCCTGCGCGCACTGGTACCGGCGGAAGCCATTACGCTGGACCTGCTGCACGACGAAAAGAACGACGGCCACCTGATCAAGATCACCCGCAAACTGCACGGCAACGTGCTGGTTACCGTGCTGGACCAGGACTTCCTGGAAAGCGGCGACTACGCCGAACTGGCCAAAACCGGCGACCTGCTCAGCGGCCTGCTGCGTGACGGCGCCACCGTACGCCGTGGCGAAACGGTGAAACCGATCAGCGAATTCGGCCAGGCACTGGACTGGCTGCTGGCCGAAGTGAAAAAGGGCATGAACATCCAGCGCTACAAAGGCCTGGGCGAGATGAACCCGGAACAGCTGTGGGAAACCACCATGGACCCCAATGTGCGCCGCCTGCTGAAGGTACGCATTGAAGACGTGATGGGCGCGGACGACGTGTTCACCACCCTGATGGGCGACGAAGTAGAACCCCGCCGCGCCTTTATCGAAGGCAATGCCCTGATTGCGCGGAATATTGATGTGTAAGGGGTAGGCTCCTGCAGCACGTGCAAAACTGCATGCGCAAAGGTAAAAAAAGCGACCGGATTTTCTGGTCGCTTTTTTCTTGCTAGGGCATGTATTTGAACTATCAAGGATTCCTTGACAGTTTCCATCCGACACAGCACTCAAGCCGCAAAGCCATTATCAAGCTGCATCTACACATGCAGCATCATCGCCTCACCAGCCCATCACGCCACAGCATGAAGCCACGAAGGGGCTACCTAATATGCAAGCATTAAATATCAACGATTACTTGCTATCCACAGTATGGGTGAATGACAGTACACGCTCCAAACCATCCCATGTTGACTTTACTGGTTCAAAGTCTCTTGGATCATACAAACCTATTTCTTCAAGCGAATATTGCATTTTCCCATAGTTACATGCACTACAGGTAATTACCACATTCTCTAAATCATTACTCCCACCATGCCAATGTGGAATAACATGATCATACTGGAGCCAAAGACACTGAAAACCAGCATGCTGAGTAATATTACTACTCCCCCAAGGAATTTGTTCCGGATAAATTGAATGCAGGTATTTCCTTATCTCAGCACGAATAACGGGGATACCACAAAAACGACAATGATGGCCATCACGTTGCAATAGTTTACGTTTCTGATCAGCATTCGGCATTCTGACAGGCAGTTTCTCTTTTACCTCGCCACGTTCAATTTTTCTGACCTGCACGTAAGGGCTATTTTTTCCCCAGATTGACTCTGTCCATTCCCTGACTCTTGAATGATTAGCTAAAGCAAACAGCTGCTTTGCAACATCAGAATTTCCTTGCATATGGGCAGATACGGCAGCATCAAGATATCGAGCTACATCAAATATTTCTTGAATCGGCTCGCGCAGCATGCGCTTCAATTTGAGATTATCCAAATTATTTTTCCCTTAATATTAACATTCTGAACAATACAGTTTTATTCTCATAAAGAACTTGACGACTTTCCACCTGCATTTTTATTTTCTTGCCCGGGCAGAATATCAATATACATATAGCGACGAAGAAACCGGGGCTGATTTATTTACACAAATAATTATTCGCACAATCTATTTTAAAATAAAGACATAATACGATTTACATCAGGTATTCCTCATCCCCAGCGTCTGTTTACACCTCGGATAGTTGTGACATCCCCAGAAATCCGGTCTACCGCCTTTGCCAGCCACATGACGCATACGGATGCCGCAATGCGGGCAGGTGGGGGTGGTGTAATCGCCTCGGGTGGCAAATTCCAGTAGCTGCTGCTTGGCATCAGCAGGCAGGCGCTCAATCATGGTCAGCATCATGGCGCCGTCGATCAGGGATATGTGGTTACTGCTGGCCACCAGCTTGGCATCGTCGGAAAACTTGCCGCTGGTCATAAAGAAGGCTTTGGGAATTTTTTCGTGCGTCATCACGCCCAGTAATTCCCGCACTGGCTTCACGCCCACGTAGCGTTCCCCCCAGGCTTTGCATTGCACGATAGATGTGGCCTTGCCGGAGTCATCCTGATACAGGCGGATATCAATCCCGCCGTCCGGCCCCAGCGGGGTGGTTTCACTTTTAATGCCGTGCAGTTGGTAAAACTGCTGGCATACATCTTCAAAGCGTTTCCATTCCAGACTATGAATCAGCGCCAGCGACCAGGCTTGTGGTTTTGCTGGTGGTGCGGGCTTGGTGGTGGGGACAGGGGGGATATTTGGCGTGACTTCACGCGGAGGAGGCGGTGCGCTTGGTCGAGCGCTAGCCGGGGAGGATGCCGGGCTAGTGCGTTCGTTGCGGGCTGGCCGTTGGGCGAACTGGCGTAGGCCTGCCAACACCGCGAGCAGGAAAAAGAAGCCTGCTGGTAGCCACGCCATTGCGGCAAAGGCTTGCGATAAAGGGTTCAGGAACATGTTGCCCGCCCACATGGCGGGCAGAATCCGCTTGAACAGAATCAAACTGGCAACAGCAAAGCCCACACTGACATACCACGGCGAGGCAATCAGCTCTTGAGCGAAACTCTGCTTTGGCTTGCGACGGGCCACACCTACTCTCCCTTAGCATCAATAAATTGACCCCAACAGGAAAACACGCGATTGGCATAAATACAAGCCTGAAAAGCAGCTACTACGTAATGGTATGGGTGTGTGATGTCGGAACGCCCCCAACAATCGCGGGGCTTCCGCTCTACAGATCTGACCTCACACGGCGGGAGCCGGTCCAATCATCGCCTCAATACCTTCTGACTCCACTTCTTCCAGAAACAGATCAAAGGCTTCCTGATCGGTAGCGAATTCGCCATCGTAAACCGTGGAGTTGTCGTACTGATCGACGATTTCCAGTGTCCAGCCGCTATCCGGCAGGCGGTAGATGAACACTTCAACCGTTTTGCCGTCGGCGGTGTATTTCTGTTGCAGCGGGGAGTAGATCAGGTCTTTTTCGTCGTACATGGCTGGTCGCTCATGGTTGGAAGCTGTCAGGGCATCAGCAGGTTGTGAACAGGCACATCCAGCGCGTTGGCCAGTCGTGTCAGGTTGTCCAGCGAGATATTGCGGGCTTGCCGCTCCACGTGGGCGACGAAGGTGCGGTGCAGGCCTGCTTCCAAAGCAAGGGCCTCTTGTGACATGCCTTTCTCCCGGCGCAAACGGATGAGGTTTGCGGCCAGTTGTGCGCGCACCAGGCGGGCGGAGGAGTCGGGAGTGGGGGTATCTGTCATGCAGGCCAGTTTTAGGGCGTGCTGCTTTTAAGTCAGCCGCTTTTACGTCACAATTTGCCCGTCACTTTTTATGCAGGTGTCGGGCATGCGCAATGCAGATTCCAACATCGCCGGTATTCCGCTGCGTTCAGCCTTGCCGGGTATTAACCAGACTTGCCGGTTTCAGCCTTGCTTCCCGCCCCCGACCCAACTGATAATCGCCAAGTGCCGTTCAATAGCGGCATCAGGTTTGGCGACCTGTGACCTAAGACGGACTGACGCAGCTGCGACTGCGGAGTGTCCGAACACACCATTGCTTCGCAGCATCTATGGCGGGCCTTGGTGGGGATACCTTCGGGTATGCCGGTTCTTAGGTCCGGTTCGCCAACCCTGCCTTGCGCCTGCCACCTCCGTTTGGCGACGTGTGGCGGGTGAACCTACCTAAGGAGGATTTGCCATGAGCCGTACTCCGCAACCACCGCCGTTCCCGTCGTCCCTGCCTTCGAATTTCCCTTCCCAGTCCGACCCGCAGTTTGCTTCTTTCATGAGCCAGATCAGCCTGCCGCTGGGCCGTTTGCATGCTTGTCTGGAAAGCTTGCAGCAGGCGCTGGGGGCAGAGCCGGACCCATTGGCCGATGCCTGCATGCAGCGGGTGTGGCGGGTGTGCCTGCAGTTGCAGGCGCGGCTGGACAAGGTGGAGGCCGACCTTAACGGCAGCCTGAAGCCGTTGACGTACTTGCTGGAAATGCTGGGGGATGAGCGCGGCGACGGCCTGTCGCGCGAGGATATGTACCGCATTCTGTCGCTCACCCATCAGCAGTTGCGCCGCGCCAGTACCGATTTGTACATGCGCTAGCGCCCGGGCAGCCAAGGCGGGGTGCCCTGGCTGCCTTTGCCTTACATCAGCGTGGCGTGGGCGGAGCTTAGGGTGTAGGTATCGACTATGCCCTTGAGCGCGCGGGAGAGCTGGTCCAGGTCTTGCGCCAGCTTGGCGGTGTCGGTGGCGGAGATGCTGCTGCGCTCGGCCATTTGCGCAATGCTTTCCACTTGCTGGGCAATATTGTTGGTGGCGACGCTTTGTTCCTGGATGGCGCTGGTGATTTCGCCCACCACATGACTGGCTTGCTGGCTGCTGTGCTGGATGCGGTTGATGGCGTCGTTGGCGGTGGTGGTGTTGCTGACGCTGTGTTCCACCAGGCCTACTACGTCCTGCATGCCGCGCACGGCGGATTCGGCGCTTTGCCGCATGTTGACGATGGTGGAGGTGATTTCCTGGGTGGAGCTGGCGGTGCGTTCTGCCAGCTTGCGTACTTCGTCGGCCACCACGGCAAAGCCACGGCCTTGTTCGCCAGCGCGGGCGGCTTCGATAGCGGCGTTGAGCGCCAGCAGGTTGGTCTGATCGGCCACGTCCTTGATCACCTGAATCACGCTTTCGATGTCTTGCGTTCTGGTTTCCAGGTCGTGAATCAGGGTTTCGGCATTGTGGATGTTGGCGGCGATATTGCGGATGCCGGTGGCGGCGTCGTTGATGACGGTAACGCCGTCGCTGGCCAGCTTGCCGGATTCCACGGTCATGCTGTTGGCTTCGGAGGCACGGTCGGCCACGTGATTCACGCTGACGGTCATCTGCTCTACCGTGGCGGCCACATTGGCCGAGGCGCTGCTTTGCTGGCTGGCGGCGCTGGCCACCTGGCTGGCGTTTTGCGACAGGGAGTCGGACACGCTGGCAATGGACAGTGCGCCACGGTTGATTTCGTTAAGGCTGTCTTGCAGGCGGGTCAGCAGTTTGTTCATGGCGTCGGCCACCTTGCCCAGCTCGTCATTGCGGGTGACGCGGATGCGCGGGGTGAAATCCAGCTTGCCGGTAACGTGGTCGATAAAGTCGCCCAGCCGGTTCAGGCGGTTACGCAGGTTGCGGATGGTGATGCTGCCAAACACCAGGCTGAACACAATGGCCAGCGCGCTGATGGCAATCTGGGTGATCAGCAGGCTCTGGTAGGCTTGCTTGTTTTTTTCACGCAGCACATCGCCCAGCTTCCAGTTGTAGTCCAGATGCTTTAGCAGCTGGTTTTCCAGCGTGACAGCGCTTTGGCGGAAATCTCCGCCATCGGCAAAACCGGCTTGTACGGCGGCGGTATTGCCGGCGGCAGCGGCACTCAGCAGCTTGCGGGTGGTGTTGATGTAGGTATCAAACATTTGCCGGTCCTGCTTCACCATGGCCAGGTCGGTGTCGTCGGAAATGTAGTTTTTCTCGTAGTCATTCAACAGCGACGTCACCCGTTCCACGGCGTCGTTCAGCTTGCTTTCTGCCTGCGCCCGGCCTTCCGGGGTGGTAAAAATCAGGTAGTCACGTGCCTGCACGCGGATTTTCTGGGTCAGTATATTGGCTTCACTCAGCGCCTTTACGCTGGGTGCGGTGTTGTCCTGATAGTACTCAAAACGGTCTTGCGCACCATTCAAGCCATAAATGCCCACAAAACTGAGGGAAACAATGGCCGCGAACAATACAGCCAGGAGAAGCGATATACGCTGAGAAATTGACATGGTGCCTCCAAACGGTGGAATCAATGCCAGGTGCAGGCGGCAGTCCATCAACTGGTGATGCATGCTGCGGCTGTCCCGGATTATTTTTATGGTTGTTTATGACAGAAAATTTATTTTGGCATTTTCTGTAAATTGAATGCCTGACAGATATCAATACATGCCGCCCCAAACGGCATACGCGGCCATAACATATGTAAATACATGTCAGAACATTGCCGCCCGCATTAATACCCGAAATGCATCCTTTGAAGACTATCACGCCATTGTGGCAATACAAGGTGTTTCATCAAACAAGGGCCACGGGTAAAGCTGCCATTCTCCCGGCCTGCCGCAGCGCAGCACCTAAAGCGCTGGAATTGGCGGCTTTGTTTCCAGTACATTAATCGCCCCGCTTAAACGCCACACAGGATGCTGCCGGATGGATTACCAAACAGTTCTGGATGACATTTACCGCGACATTACCCCCTGGCGCGGCAGCGGTACAGTGGCGGGCTATATTCCGGAGCTGGCGGGGGTGCCGGTGGACAAGTTCGGCATGGCGGTGGTGACGGTGGATGGCCGCTGCTTTACCGTGGGCGACGCCGGGGAGCGCTTTTCCATTCAAAGCATTTCCAAGCTGTTTGCCTGCGTGATGGCGTTTCGCCTGCTGGGCGATGATTTGTGGCAACGGGTGGGGCGCGAGCCGTCCGGCACGGCGTTCAATTCGCTGGTGCAGCTGGAAACCGAACAGGGCAAGCCGCGTAACCCGTTTATCAATGCCGGGGCGCTGGTGGTAACCGACGTGCTGGCGCAGCGTTTTGTGCGGGCCGACACGGCGGTGCTGGAGTTTATCCGGCGGCTGATCGGCCAGGCGGACCTCAACTACGACTCGCGGGTGGCGCAGTCGGAAATGGCGCATGCCAACCGCAACCGGGCGATAGCCCATTTCATGGCCAGCTTCGGCAATATGCAGATGAACCCGGAACAGGTGGTGGAAGCCTATTGCCGCCAGTGCGCCATCACCATGAGCTGTGTGGAACTGGCGCAGGCGGCCTTGTTTCTGGCCAATGGCGGGGTGGTGCCGCTCACCGGCGAGCGCATTCTGGACGTCAGTGCCAACAAGCGGCTGTCCGCGCTGATGCTGACCTGCGGCACCTACGATGCCGCCGGGGATTTTGTCTTCCGCGTGGGCCTGCCCGCCAAAAGCGGAGTGGGCGGCGGCATTGTGGCGGTGCTGCCGGGCGAACTGGCGCTGTGCGTGTGGTCGCCGGGACTGGACGCCAATGGCAACTCGCTGGCCGGGGTGCAGGCGCTGGAGCTGTTTACCACTTATACCGGGCGATCGTTGTTTTAATGAGGCTGGCATACCGGGGGCGATTGCCCAGGCGTTATAGTGTGGCTTTCTTTGGTTCCGGTGCCCGCCATGTTGTCCACTGTGCTGCGTAGTGTCCTGTTGTGTAGCGTGTTGCTACTGTCCGCCTGTGCCCAGCTGCCGGATGGAGCAAGCCGCCTGGTGCACTCGCAGCAGTTGCTGCAGGCCAGTGGCTGGCAAGGGCAGTTTCTGCAGGCCGGGGACTTCCGTCTGTTCAGTGCCGGCCCGGTCGCGCAGGTAGCAGGCAATCAGCCCATTACGGTTTATCTGGAAGGCGATGGCCTGGCCTGGCTCAATAGCGACACCCCGTCAGACGACCCAACCCCACTGCGGCCCACAGGCTTGCAACTGGCCTTGCAGCAGCCCGATGGCGTGGCCGTCTATCTGGCACGGCCATGCCAGTACGCGCAGCCCATGCCCGCACAATGCCAGCAGCGCTGGTGGACCTCTGAACGCTTTGCCGAGCCGGTGGTGGCCGCGCTGGACCAGGCGCTGGATCAACTCAAGCAGCAATACGGTGCCGGGCAAATCAATCTGGTGGGGTATTCCGGCGGTGCTGCGCTCGCCCTGTTGCTGGCCGAGCGGCGTAGCGATGTGCAGCTGCTGATAGGCGTGGCGGGTAATGTGGACCCGACAGGCTGGATCAGACTGCACGGCCTGTCACCGTTGCAAGGCTCGCTGGACCCACAACAAGGCTTGCAACATCTGCGCGCCCGCCATGTATGGCTGTTTAGCGGTGAGCAAGACGAAAACATCCCGCCAACACTGGCCGCAGGCGTGGCGGAACGCCTGACAGCGCAGCTGCCGGTAAGCCTGCGCACAGTGCCGGGGTTCAACCATCAATGCTGCTGGGCAGAGGCCTGGCCTGCGCTGTGGCGGGAGGCTGCGGGACAGAAGTAATAAAAAAAGGCCCTTGCGGGCCTTTTTCATTGCACCTGTGCTGCGCTCAGAAAGGCATGTTCAGGTTGAGCGATACGGTTTGGCCCAGGTAGCTCTGGCGGTATTCCAGATCGTAACGGCCGGTGATTTCCAGACCGTTCCTGGTTTTGTAGGCCAGGCCCAGTGCGCCACGACCCAGCCACGGGCTGGGGTTGATGCCGGTAGTGGTGAAGGCTGCCGTCGGTGCGCCTGCATAGGCGGAGGTGATGGCGTTCTGCTTGCTCATGGCGTCATAGCCCACACCAATACTGGTGCTGAGGGTGAGCTTGTCGTTGAGCTTGCTGACCAGCTTGCCGTCCACGCCAAATACCAGTGCTTCGGTATTTTGCGTGCCCACGTTCAGGTTGAGCGAACCGGCACCGCTTTCCTGATAACCATCAGCGCGAATGCGGGTGTAATCCACGCGCACGGACGGAATCAGGCTGTTATTTTCACTCAGCGCGTAACTGCGCGACAGGCTGAGGCCGGTGTGAACCGTCCAGCTGTCGTAGTTGGCCTTGGCCACGTTGCTGGCGAAAGAAAGCGTGCGGCTGCTTTCGTTCTTGTTCTGACCGATGTCAGCCTGGAAATCCAGCGCAGTACGTTCGTTCAGGTCGTAAGAGCCATAGCCGATCAGCTGGTAGCTATCCACATTCAGGCTTTGCGGGGCGCTGGCATTGCTGTCCACGTCGCTGCGGGCATAGCTGAAGGCGGCACCCAGGCGCAGCTTGCTGTTGAGCTTGCCATCCACACCGCCAGCCAGGCCAAAGATGTTGGCCTTGTAGCCGCTTACACCATCGGTATCTGCCTGGTCGGCACGTGAGCCGAAGGGCTTCAGCCAAACATTCTTGTCGGTGTAGAAGGTGTCACCGGACGATTGGCCACGCTGGGTATTCAAACGACCGACAATGACCTGATTGACCGCAGTGGATGCCGCCTGAACTGCCTGGCTCGCGGCACCTGTCAGCACCGGCAAGGTCTGGCTGACTGCACTGGATTGCTGCTGTGCCGTACTCAGGCCGCTGAAGCGGGATTGCAGCGCGCTATTGGCATCCAGTACACGGGCGGCGTTGATGCCGGGATTGTTGTGCTGATCCTGCGCGGAGCTGGTCAGTGTCAGGTCCGGCTGCATGCTGACCAGGTAGGCATAATAGTAAGGATTAGCGACTCCCGGACAGTTTGTTGGACAATGTACAACAGTAGAACCATTCCAATAATCAATACTTACAACGGTACTATTGAGTGCATAACCAAAAAGTGCGCCAAAACTGGAATAGCTACCCTGATAGCCGCCAGCATTGCCCCGAACCAGACCGGCCAGGGCATTACCAAGTGTGCTATTTCCCCACCACGGCTGTGCGATCAGCGTTGCCGAGTTGGCGTTGTAATTCAGATTCTGCGACGTAATGGTGTATCGGTATCCGCCATAAGCTACTGTCACCGTTGGCGGTACGTAAGGTGTAGCCTGAACAGCCGCAGAGAAGCCAAACAGCATGATGCTGAGTGCACAGATTTTTTGTTTCATCACAATCCCCACTATATTTTATTTTCCCTTGAATGACTGTTAACAATATCTAACTTATTGTTACCAAATCACACATGGCCAAATCTTACTGGCAAATTGTGTAGTTGGCATAAAAATCAGACGCCATATGGCTGATAGCAGACTGACTGGGGAAATTTGTATCCCAAATGCATCGCCAGGCGGTGATGTCTTGGTACCTGCCCTATCTGGCATGGCCATACAGCCCATGACTAGCCCGCAGCAGCCTCCGGCTTGAACTTTTTCCGCGTATCGGGCATGCACGCTCCCCCCGCGCATGGATTTGCTATTGCCAGCAATGCCATACGACTATTTTCATTATTTAACAGCCAATAGCGCCTGCAATAGCTTGTAGCAGCTGGATTTAACATTTATTGTCTGCTGGCAATTTATGTCAAGAGTTGTCAAACCATGTATTTTTCCAGGCAAGGTGCCATGTCCAAATTACTGCCACGTTCTATGGTTGGGGAAACCATGCTGAAAAAAGCTGGCCAGTACGTCTTGCATTGCCTTGATGCCATCATCGAAAAAATCTGCTGCATCAGCGGTTTGTGCCTGCTGATTGGCCTGGCACTGGGTTTTATCTTCTTTGCCAAGTAAGGGCTGACTTGCCCAGCCACCCACACGTGGCCTTTCTGGTTCACTTTGGGCCACACCTCAAACGCTCTGTCATGCATCCGCCCTGCTGCCCCTCCGCCAGCGCCAGACCTGCCCGCCACAACGCTACACAGCAAGCCAGCTGCGGTTTGTGCATTGCCTTTTTCCCTGCGTCTTAATCTCCCACTCGCCCACTGATATTTTTTGGCTATTAATGTCATTTAAAATATCAATTCGTTCAGCATGGTTTTCAATTGCGCTGTTTGATCTGCGACAAATCTGCCGGTTTCAATCTACCGCATTGTATCTGCCATTAAAAACCTTATTCATTACAAGGTTTTAATTCCACCTTTTGTTTATTTAATTTTTATGGCCCCGCAGCCAGGGGGAAATATTGCCTGTTATTTTGTGCAGGCATTTTATTCAGGAAAAATCCCTTGCCAGAAAAGGATTTGCGCAATGGCGCTGGCTTGCATTCTGGTTTAACGCTATTCAGGGCTGATTAAAACAAGCATTTTTAACGCAGATGGAGCAAACCATGAAATCTCTCCGTTATTTCAGCATGCTGTTGCCGCTATTCACCGCCACAGCAGTTCATGCCGCTGCAGCAATTCAAAGCGAGCCAATTCAACCTATTCCCAAAGCCGTGATTAAAAACCCGGCCATGGTGGAATTGGGCAAGAAGCTGTTTTTTGAACCGCGCCTGTCCAAGTCTGGCTTTATTTCTTGTAATTCCTGTCACAACCTGTCCACCGGCGGCAGTGACAATCTCAGCTCCTCGATTGGCGACCATTGGCAGCAAGGGCCTATCCGTTCCCCTTCGGTGCTGAATTCCAGCATGAATGTGGCGCAGTTCTGGGATGGCCGCGCCAAGTCCTTGCAGGAGCAGGCCAGCGGCCCGATTGCCAACCCCAAGGAAATGGCCTCCAACCATGTGCTGGCGCTGGATGTGCTGCGTTCCATGCCGGCTTATGTGAATGAGTTCAAGCAGGTGTTTGGCCGCAAGCAAATCACCATGCAGGAGGTGACGCAGGCGATTGCCGCATTTGAAGAAACCCTGGTGACGCCGGATTCACGCTTTGACCAGTGGCTGAAGGGCAACAAGAAGGCGCTGAACACGCAGGAGCTGCGCGGCTATCAAACCTTCAAGACCGCTGGCTGCGTGGCCTGCCACAACGGCCCGGCGGTGGGTGGCAATTCCTTCCAGAAGATGGGCCTGGTGTCGCCGTACCAAACCAGCAACCCGGCGCAGGGCCGAGCCGGGGTAACCGGCAAGGATGCCGACCGCATGCTGTTCAAGGTGCCTTCGCTGCGTAACGTGGCCTTGCGCGCGCCTTACTTCCACGATGCCGGAGCGCCCACGCTGGAGGCGGCGGTGTCCACCATGGGCCAGCTGCAGCTGGGGCGGCAGTTCAGCCAGCAGGAAGTTGGCGATATCGTGGCCTTCCTGCATACGCTGACCGGCAAGCAGCCGCAGGTTGTGCTGCCCATCCTGCCCGCTTCCAGCAATAACACGCCGCGCCCCACGCCCTTCAACTGAGGCCGCTTGTTGCTGTAGTAGTGTCAAAAGCCCGCTTGTTGCGGGCTTTTGGTTTACTGCATGGCGTACATGGACAGACTCAGGGCAGGGCAATCAGCTGACCGTTGCGGAAGGCATATACACTGATGGGGGAGTTTTTCAGGTCGTGCTTGTCGTCAAATTCGTAGCTGCCTGCCACTCCACTGTATTTGATGCCTGCCAGTGCCGGCTTGTACTTTTTCGGGTCGATGGAGTTGGCTTTCTGCATGGCTTTGGCCAGCAGGAACACGCCATCGTACATGGAGGCGGCATAGGTGAGCGGGTCGGTATTGAAGCGCTTCTTGTAGGCTGCCTTGAAGGTTTTGCCGCTGCTGCTCTGGTCCAGCACCGGGCCGCCTTGCGGGCAGTAAACCTTGTCGTCCACCGCCTTGCCACCCAGCTTGATCATTTCTTCATTACAGATACCGTCGCCACCCAGCAGGTAGTTGTCCATGCCCAACTGGGCCATTTGTTTGCGTAAGGGGCCGCCCTGGGCATGGTAGCCGGCATAGAACACGCCATCCACTTTCAGGCCTTTGATTTTGGTGAGAATGCCGGTGAATTCGGTGGCCTTGTCGGTGGTGAATTCACGGGCGGCGATCTGGATGCCATTAGCCTTGGCGGCCTTTTCAAATTCGTCGGCCAGTCCCTGGCCATATGCCGTGCGGTCGTCGATCACGGCAAATTTTTTCACCTTGAGGTTTTTCGCGGCAAAGGCGGCCATGCGGGTGCCGGACTGGCTGTCGGTGTTGCCGATGCGGAATACATAGGGATAGCCGTTGAGCGTGACCTTGGGATTGGACGCCACGGTGGCCATGACGATCTGGGCGTCATTCAGCAGTTTGGAAATGGGAATGGCCACGCCGGAGTTGTACGGCCCCAGCACGGCATTGACGTTGGCATCGACAAAGCGCTGGGCCACGGTCATGCCGGTGCGCGGGTCGGCACTGTCGTCTTCCGACATTAATTCAAAGCGGGTTTTCTTGCCCGCAATGATCAGGCCCTGTGCATTGACGATATCCAGTGCCATACGGGCACCATTTTCATCATCCTTGCCGGTGGCGGCTTGCGGGCCGCTCAAGGGCCCGGTCAGGCCGATCTTGACCACCTGTTCGTCTGCCGCGTGGGCAGTGGCGGACAGCATGCCGGCGACGGCCAGCACCATACAGGCTGGGCGCAGTTGTTGAGTCATGGACACGGTGTTCTCCTGATTCTGGGCGATTGGATGGGGAATATGACAGGGTATGGCCGCCCTGCTGCTGCATGCAGTGTTATCCATGGTTGTCAGCATGGTTTTGCCATGTGCGACTGCAACAATTCTGCAAACGACCCGGCGGACAACGCCTGGCTCAAAACCATTTATCTCCCCGGTTTGGCCATGATGGAACGATGCTCGCGGGCAAAACATGCCAATGTAGTACAAAAAGGGATGCTGCTGGAAGCCGTGGCAAACCGGACTGGCTGTGCCAGGTAAATATTTAAAAAATCTGATATTAAACAATTGCAGTAGTAAACCGGCGATGCAGAATAAGCGTTCTGTTATAGTCATGGCGGGACAGTTCCACCGCTTTGACATGCATGCCACAGTTGCCGGCTATGCTGCTTGCATTAATTTCATCTGCAACGCACATGGCATAAAGTAAGATTTTCTGGCTACTAGTAACGACGCTAAAACCTTTTAGTATTGCGTGTCGAGTTGTGCATTATCTGAAGCGGCAGTGAAACATCATTCATTTCGGGGTTCACCATGACGATTACCAAAAAATTGTTGCTGACTTTAGCCATTGCCCTGGCCTGCATGTTGCTGGTGGGGGGCTATGCCATCAAGGAGCTGCATGCCGCCCAGCAGCGCTTTGCCTATGTACAGAGCGAAACGCTGCCTAATCTGCGCGTGATGCAAAGCACCTTGCGTGCCGTGGCCGACATCCGGGCTAATACCCTGCGCCATGTGCTGGCCAATAGCGCCGAGCAGAAAGCAACGGCGGAAAAGAACCTGGCAGATGCCGACCAGCGCTTTGACAAGCAGATGAACGATTACCACATCAATGACAGGGCCAGCGCCGAAGACCGCCAGTTGCTGGAGGCGGAAAAAACCATGATGACGCAATACCGCGAGGGGCGTAGCCGCATCCTGGCGCTGTCGCGCAGCAACCAGACCGAGCAGGCTTCCGCCCTCATCAACGGTGATTTTTCCAGCACCGCCGTGCAGCTGATGGAAGCAGTGCAAGCCCATTCCAAGTTTAATTACCAGCAGGCGGACCAGCTGGCGGCGGACAACGACCACACCTTCAATCAGGTGCTGACCGTGGCCATCACCCTGATGGTGCTGGCCGTGGCACTCACCAGCGTGCTGGCCACCTTGCTGTACCGCAATATCCGCAACGGGCTGAGCAATATTGAAAACACCATCGAGCAGGTCAGCAGCCAGCAGGATTTCCGCCTGCGCGCCAAGGCAGACAGCCAGGATGAAATCGGCCGTACCGCCAGTGCCTTCAACCGCCTGCTGGAAAGCCTGCAAGGGGCCATGCGCCAGCTGGGTGATGGTTCGCGCCAGGTAAAGCATGCGGCACAGGAGCTGTCACAAACTGCGGGTGAGGTGTCCATGGCTGCCGGTGCGCAAAGCGAGGCATCAGCCAATATTGCCGCCACCATCGAGCAGATGACGGTCAGCATCAACCACGTTGCCGCGCAGTCGGTGGAGCAAAGCGCTGGTGCCAAATCGTCCCAGGAGCTGGTGGTGGAAAGCAGCAGCATCATCGAACAGACCATCCGCGACATTCACCAGATTTCGCAGGTGGTGACGGTGTCTGCCGGCAGCATTCATGAAATGGAAACCCATAGCGGCGAGGTGGCCACGGTCATCAACGTGATTCGCGACATTGCCGACCAGACCAATCTGCTGGCGCTCAACGCCGCCATCGAGGCCGCACGCGCTGGCGAACAGGGCCGCGGCTTTGCCGTGGTGGCCGACGAAGTGCGCAAGCTGGCGGAGCGCACCACCAAATCCACCCAGGAAATTTCCTCCACCATTGAAGCCATGTTGGGCAATGCCAGCCATGCCACCATGCAAATGCAAAAGGCGGAGGAGCTGGTGAAGGTGGGCGTCACCCGTGCCGACCAGGCAGCAGATGCGATGCGCCGTATCGGCCAGCTGGCTGGGTCCGCCGTGCAGGGTAGCGATGCAGTAGCCGCCGCCATTCAGCAGCAGGGCGAGGCCAGCAATAATATTGCCGCCATGGTGGAGCGCACGGCCCAGGCATCGGAAGAGGCCAGCGCCGCCGCGCAGAACACCGCGCAAAGTGCGGCACAGCTGGACCAGCTGGCCCGCATGCAGGCAGATATCCTGGCGCGTTATCAGGTATAGGGTGCCTGACGCAGGCCTGGCACCGCAGGGAGTCAGGCCTTGGTATTGATCATCGAACCCAGGGTGCCACCCTGGTTTTTAGGCTGATCGTCCGCCGGGCTGGTGGCCGCCGGAGTAGCAGGCGGGGTCTGGCGATTGGTGCTATTGGTCTTGGGGGCATAGCTGTTGTAATTGCTGACCGGGGAAATCGGCATGGCCATGGTGTGCTCCTGATAAACGGTAAATGGTGGCGATGGCTGCTGCCTTTGCAATTTTGATGCCAGCGTTATTTATGCAAATTTGTTCTTTATAATCAGTTCTTTACATTTCTTTACGCCCATTTTTTCCGCCCACTGGCAATCTTTGCCGCCCGGCGGCATGTCCTTGCCAAACCAGTGCCGGGCGCTCAGCAGGCCTGCGTCCGCCGCAAGCTTCCGGCAGCATAACCAGACAAGTCCGCAATACATTCCAGCATCAGTGATGGAACTGTCCCTGCCACCCTGCTGTGATAGCAGGCTCTACCCTGAAGCGCGTCCTGCCTGCTGCTTTAGTCCGCCGCTGTCCATCCCCGGTATGCCAACGGCTCGCAGTGGCAAGACGCGCGCAGAACCTTGCCCGCTTTCCACAGGAGATCCGCCATGCTGCATGTCAACGGCCCGCGCTTATGGGACAGCCTGATGACCATGGCAACGATAGGTGCCACTGCCAATGGTGGTGTGCAGCGGCTGGCCTTGTCGGCAGAGGACTTTGCCGCGCGTGCCGTGCTGGCCGATTGGTGCCATCAGGCCGGAATGAGCGTGGATAGCGATGCCATCGGCAATCTGTTTGCCCGGCGCGAAGGGCGGAACCCGCAGGCGGCACCGGTAGTGATGGGCAGCCATCTGGACAGCCCGCCTGACGGTGGGCGTTTTGATGGCAGCGTGGGCGTACTGGCCGCGCTGGAGGTGGTCCGCAGCCTGAACGATGCCGGCATCACCACCGCCAGGCCGCTGGAGATTGTGGTGTGGACCAATCAGCAAGGCAGCCGCTTTGCACCGGCCATGCTGGGTTCCGCCGTGTTTGCCGGTCTGCTGCCACTGGCCAGCGCCCAGGTGGTGGAGGACATGTACGGCGTCAGCCTGGGTACCGCCCTGTCCGGCCACAGTGGCAGCCTGCCGCTGGGGCGGGCGCTGGATGCCTATTTCGAACTGCATATCGAGCAAGGGCCCATTCTGGAACGGGCCGGGCTGGACATTGGCGTGGTCACCGGCAGCCAGGCCATTTGCTGGCTGGATGCCACGCTGGAGGGGCTGGCCGCCCACGCCGGCACCACCCCCATGGCCTTGCGCAAGGATGCCCTGTTTGCCGCGGCGTCCATGGTGTGCCAGCTGGAGCGGCTGGCGGCCGACTTTCAACCCGGCGGCATGGTGACGGTTGGGCAATTGCAGATTGCGCGGGCGGCGCGCAACAGCGTACCCGGCCAGTTAAGCTTCAGCATCGACCTGCGTCACCCGGACGAAGACAGCATGCATGCGCTGCGCAGCTGCTGTAGCGACAGCCTGCATGCCATTGCCCGGGCGCGCGGTATCGGGCTTACCCTGCGCCAGCGCTGGTACAGCCCGGCGGTGCATTTTGATGACAGCTGTGTGGCAGCCTTGCGTGAGGCTGGCAGGCAGTGGGGCTACCGCCAGCAGGACATGGTGAGCGGTGCCGGTCACGATGCCATTCATCTGGCTGCGCAATGTCCCAGCGCCATGCTGTTCATTCCCTGCCATCAGGGCATCAGCCATCACGAAGCGGAAAACGTCAGCCCGGAAGCAGTCAACAAGGGGGCCAATGTGCTGCTGCACGCAGTGTTGCAGCGTTCAAACCGGGATTGATTCGGCCTGCCAGGCCACGGAGGTGTCGGCCAGTTGGGCCTGATTGCGCCCCAGCTGCTTGGCGCGGTACAGCATGCGGTCGCAGCAGGCCAGCAGGTCGCTCGCCTGTTGCAAGCCGGCAATGCTGGACACGGCGGCACCCAGGCTGATGGTGAGATGCTGCAAACCATCCGGCCGGTACTGGTGGGTCACTTCCAGTGCTGCCACCTGTTGCAACAGCCGCTGGGCAATGTGCTGTAGCTCATCCTGGCTGCCGCTTTGCAGCAGGATGGCAAACTCCTCGCCGCCATAGCGGAAGGCGCGGGCCTGACCGCTACGCAGGCAGCTGACCATGGCGCTGGCCACATCGGCCAGGATATGGTCGCCCGCCTGGTGGCCGTAGTGGTCGTTATACGGTTTGAAATAATCAATATCCACCAGCAGCAGGGCAAAGGGGCGGCCATGCTGGCGCATTTGCAGCCAGAACTCCTCCAGCTGCACATCAAAGGCCCGGCGATTCCCCACCCGGGTGAGCGCATCGGTGGAGGCCAGCGTGTGCAGGCGCTGGTTGAGCAAGGACAGTTCGTGCTTGCGCCGCCGCTGTTCCTGCGCGGCATAAAACGCCAGCCGCACGCTGGTGGTGGTGTTCCAGCTCATGAACAGGCAAAACAGCAGCACCGGCAGATACACCAGCGAGAACACCAGCAGCGGCTTGCTGTTGTGTGGATTCATCAGCGCCACATTACTGATGATGGCCAACGAAATGGCCAGCGAGCTGACCACCGCGCCCTTGAACGACACCCGTACGCCCAGGTTGGCAAACACGATGAAAATGAGCGAGGCATACAGAAAGGTGGGCACGTCCGGCGAGTGGCTGCGCTTGAGCAGCTCGAACCAGGCCAGGGTGGCAATCAGGTCGTGCACCGGCATCAGCTGGTCCATCAGCAGCACATTGCGGCTACGGCCGAACACCAGCCAGATATTGAACAGCGCAATCAGCAGCAGCACGCTGCGCACCAGCAGGGACGCGGACGCCATGTCCGGAATCAGCAGCGCATCGGCCAGCACATAGGAAAAGAAAGCGAAGGCCGCAACAATATTGGTCAGCAGCAAAAAGGGGCGGTGCTGACGCTGGATGTAATGCTCGAATTCCGGCCACAGGGCGGCGGGAATACGCACCCGCCAGCGGATGCGCATGGCGGCAAGCAGGTTGGCAACGACACTCATGGCGGCAACTTGTGCTGCCAGGCGGCAGCCAGCAAAAGACAGCACCCAGTTTAGGACAAGCCTCCTGCCCCGTCTAGGCAGTCGTCATGACAGCTGAAAGGTGCGCAGCCCTAGCCGTCAGTCCGGTAACAGTACATAGGTTTTGCGCACCGTTTCGCTGACTTCCCACACCCCGCTGCTATTGGCCGGGAAGTACAGGGCATCGCCAGCGGCAATGTCAATTGGGCTGCCCTCATCTGGAATGAAGCGGCAGCGCCCCTGCACAAAATGGCAGAACTCGGCCTGCATGACCTGCCGCCGCCAGCGTCCCGGCGTGCACTCCCACACCCCTGTCTCCACCCCGTCCGGCCGTTCCACGGCATGCACCGCCACGGTGGACAGCGGCTCGCCCAGTGGCACGGCCACCGGGGTGGGGGTGGACAGGATGGCGTGATGGCTGTCCGGCAAATGGGTAATCGACATGGTGTGCTCCGGTGGTAGATAGGGAAATCGATAAAACGGGCTTAGACCCGCTCACAAAACCCCCGATTCTGCGTTGCGCCGACTTGCCGTACTCACTGTACTGTCTTCGTCGGCGCGCCTTGACTCGGGTGCTCTACGAGGTATTGTTAGCGGCTCTTAGCGCGGCTGACAAAATAGCCTGGCGTCCCTGCGGCGCTTACTGCATCAGCCCTTCCATATAGCTGGCTACGCGCATGGCCAGACAGCGTCGCCACGGCGCGCTGGCCGGCTGGTTCAGCGCGCGGTCTTCGCGCACAAAGCTCTGGATGATGGCGTTGTAGCCCAGCCAGCGCAATGGCTCAGGTTCCCAGCGGCTAAGGCTGCCGGGCTGGCGCACCCAGGGCTGGCGGGTGAGCAGGCTGTCGCGCCCCAGCATCAGGTCGGCCAGGGTGCGGCCCGCCAGATTGCTGGCCCCCACGCCCTCGCCACCATAGCCACCGGCCCAGGCCAGGCCCTGGCTGGCATCGCACACCATATGCGGCTGAAAGCGCCGCGCCACGCCCAGATTGCCACCCCAGCCATGGCTGATGCCCACCTTGTCCAGCATGGGGAACAGTTCCACCATCAACTGGCGGCGCAGCGCGATTTCGTCTGCGGTCAGGGTAAAGTCCTGGCGCAGCTTGCCACCAAAGCGGTAACCACCACGGGCACCGAATACCAGCCGGTTGTCGCGGGTGCGCTGGCCATAGCTGACCTGGCGGCTGTTTTCGCTGAAGGCTTCGCCGTGACGCAGACCAATTTCCTCCAACAGCGCGTCGGACAAGGGTTCGGTGGCGATGATCAGGCTTTGTACCGGCAGCTGGTATTGGCCGAAGGGTGGCAGCGTGGCGGCATAGCCTTCCACCGCCGGTACCAGCCAGCGCGCCTGCACCCGGCCTTGCGCGGTGTGCAGTACACCGGGCTGCCAGTGGGTAACGCGGGATTGTTCGTAAATCTGCACGCCCAGCCGCTCTACACAGTCCGCCAGGCCACGTACCAGCCGGGCGGGCTGAATGGTGGCCACATGCGGCGAATACACAGCGCCATACGGGGTGGCCAGCCGCAGTTGCTGGTTCAGCTGGGCCACATCCAGCCAGCGGTAATCGTCCTCGCCATGGCCGTGGGCGCGCCAGTCTGCCAGTTGCTGGCGCAGGCGGGCTTCCTGCTCCGGGTAGCGTGCGGCGCAATACAGCACGCCGCCCTTGCGGTAGTGGCAATCAATGCCTTCGCGGGCGATCACCCGGCCCACTTCATCCGGAATGTCGTGCAGCAGGGCGCGGCTGTGGGCGCGTGCTTCCGGGTTCAGCCCGGCCAGCAAGCGGTCCTCGCCCAGCACTTCGCCAATCACCCAGCCACCATTGCGGCCGGAGGCGCCAAAGCCGGCAATCTCAGCTTCCAGCACCACCACGCGCAGCGCCGGCAGTTGCTGCTTCAGGTAATAGGCAGTCCACAGCCCGGTATAACCGGCCCCGACAATGGCCACATCGGCTTCGATATCGCCAGCAAGCGCCGGGCGCGGTGACAGGCTGTCACCCAGTTGTTCCATCCACAGGCTGATAGGGGGGCTGGCGGCCATCGTCGGTTCTCCCGTTATTGATGTCCCCAAGCTTATGCAGCGGGGTCGGCCTCTGTCGTCGCTGCGTGCCCGCGCGGAAAACGGCGCAGCCAGGCCGCGGGTGACAGGCCGGTATGCTGGCGGAAGCAGCGGTAGAACACCGACAGCGAGTTGAAACCGGCGGCAAAGGCCAGTTCGTCCATGCGTACCTTGCCGCTGGCGGGCAGGTGGTCCAGCACATGCTGTAGCCGCGCCTGGTTCACATAGCCGTAAAAGCTTTGCCCAAGCACCTGGTTGAGCAGGTAGGACAGCTGGTTGCGGCTGTAACCGGTGGCCGCCGCCACGGCGGCCAGATTGCAGTCGGCCTGCAGATAGGGCCGGGCCTGCCGGAAATAGCCGTGCAGTTCATCCGCCATGCGTCCCAGTTGCCGTGCCGACAGGCCCAGCTTTTGCAAGGGTTGCTGGCTGGCCGGGCGGCCTTGTCCCTGCGGCCCTTGTTGCAGGGTGGCGTACTCGCGCACCTGCCAGATCAGCCCGTCGCGCACGGTGATGGCCTCGCTGCTGTTAAAGCACACCAGCCCCTTGCCGCCTTGCAATACCAGCTGGTACTGGATGAAGGCGGTATCGCCATCCACCCGGATGCGGTCGATGTGTTCCAGCCGCTCCGCCTCGCCCTGCGGCAGGGAGGACAGCACGTAATCGCGCAGCTGGCCGTGGTGGAATACCCGGTTTTGCAGGAAGTCGTGATAGGCAATGTCGGGATGGTACAGCGCCAGGATGTCCTCCAGCTGCCGCTGCTTCCACGCCAGGTGATAGCGCAGCACCACCTGATGGGTGGCGGGCAGAAAACCCTGGCTGTCCGGTGTTGATGGCTGCTTCATGGTGGCGGGTGGTGAAAACAGGAAAAATCAATGTAGTGCAAAGCACGGTGACGGGCCAGTTTTACCCTGCCCGTCTCCCCGTTCACACCCCCAGCAGCAGCTGGCGCTGGCGCACAAACTGCTGGCAGGCCTGCTGCAGCCACTGGCTGAACAGCTGTACCCGGCGGTCTTCCGGGTGCAGGCAGCGCAACACATAACGTGCCGGTGCGGCCACCGTGGCAGGAAACACCTGTTGCAAGCGCCCTTGCTGCAGCAGTTCCAGCACCTGGGCAGCACGCGCCATGGCCACGCCCTGCCCCTGACAGGCTGCCGCCAGCGACAGGCTGGCCAGATTGTATTCCCGCTCCTGCCATGGCGCGGGGGCAAAGCGGAATTCCTCTGCCGCGCCTTGCTGCCAGCAGTCCCACTCGGCAAATGGCGGCGCACCATCCCAGGCGGCGCTGTCATGCAGGCGCGTCAGTGAGCTGCCGGTGTGGGCCGGGTCGGGATGGGCAGAGAGCCAGTCCGGGCTGGCCACCGGCAGCAGCACTTCATCCAGCAGGGGAATACCGGGCAGATCGGCCATCTCGTCCGGGTCGTAGCGGATGCTGATATCCACTCCGCCAGCCAGCATGTCCTGCCGGCTCATGCGCTGGAATTCGGCACGCAGCCGAACCTGGATGGCCGGGTATTGCTGCTGGAAGGCGCTCAGGCGCGGCATCAGCCAGTCCAGCGCAAAGGACGGTGCACAGCTGATTTGCACTACGCTGTCCTGCTGCGCCAGCTGCTGCAAAGTGGCGTCGATGTCTTGCAAGGCGGTGCTGACGGTGCGGTACAGCGTCTGGCCCTGGGCGGTGAGTTGCATGCGGCGGTGCTGACGCACGAACAGCGGGTAGCCCAGCCTTTGCTCCAGCTGGCGGATTTGCTGGCTGACCGCGCTCTGGGTCAGGTGCAGCTGACCGGCAGCGGCGGTGAAGCTGAGCAGGCGAGCCGCCACGTCAAAACAACGCAGGTGGGCCAGGATGGAAGCATCCAGCATTGGCATAAGCTCCACTAATGGATTCAGCAGCAAGTATCGCTGTTTTTGTGCAGCTGTGGCGCTCTAGAATGCAGTCTGCACATTCACCCGGAAGACACGCCATGCCCGCCACCCTGCCTGCCAGCCTATTAGCTGCCCTACAGTCAAAGCAAGCCCTGCTGTGGCTGAATCCCCGCTTGGGCAGCACCCTGCCTGCCAACGCCCCCACGGCGGAACAGGTGGGCGCGGCGGCGGCGCGGTTGCAGCGCTGTGCCGGTCTGCTGGCCATGCTGTTTCCCGAACTGGCCGCCACGCAGGGGCAGATCGAATCCCCCTTGCACGATGCCAGCGCGCTGTACGCCCGGCCGGAATACCGTGGCGTGCAGGGGCGGTGCTGGCTGAAGGGCGACCATGCACTGCCGGTGGCCGGTTCCATCAAGGCGCGTGGCGGTTTTCACGAGGTGCTGGCCCATGCCGAGGCGCTGGCCTTGCAGCACGGCGTGTTGCAACCGGAAGACGACCGCCGCCTGCTGGCAGGGGCAGCGGCGCGCAGCTTGTTTGCCAGCCATCGGGTAGTGGTGGGCAGCACCGGCAATCTGGGCCTGAGCATCGGCATCATGGCAGCGGCGCTGGGCTTTCAGGCCGTGGTGCATATGTCGGTGGAGGCCAAGGAGTGGAAAAAGGCGCGGCTGCGCCAGCGCGGGGTGACGGTGGTGGAACATGCCGGTGACTATGCCGCCGCAGTGGCGGCGGGCCGTGCCACTGCCGAGGCCGACCCGAACAGTTATTTTGTTGATGACGAACACTCGCTGCCGCTGCTGCTGGGTTATGCCGCCGCGGCGGCTCCACTGGCCGCACAGCTGGCGGCGCAGGGCGCAGTGGTGGATGCGGCCCACCCCCTGTTTGTCTACCTGCCTTGCGGGGTGGGTGGCGCACCGGGCGGCATCGCCCATGGCCTGAAGCTGTTGTTCGGCCCGCATATGCATTGTTTTTTTGCCGAACCGGTGGCCTCGCCCTGCATGCTGGTGCAGCTGGCCAGTGGCGGCGATGCGCCGCTCTCGGTGTACGACATCGGCCTGGACAACCGCACCGAGGCCGACGGGCTGGCGGTAGGCCTGGCTTCGCCCTTGGTCGCGCCCTTGATGCGGGCAGAGCTGAGCGGGGTGTTTACCGTTGGTGATGACGATCTGTTCCGCCTGCGCTTGCAGGTGGAAGACCACTGCCAGCTGGCGCTGGAGCCATCCGCTGCAGCGGCGATGCGTGGCCCCGACTGGCTATGCAATAGCACAGCCGGGCAGGCTTATCTGGCAGCGCACGGCCTGCAACAGCAGCTGGCGGATGCCCATCATGTGGTGTGGACCACTGGCGGGGCGCTGGTTCCGGCAGAGGAACACCAGCGCTTCCGCCAGCGCGGCCTGTCACTCGCCGGCTGAAGCGGCGGCAAACTGCAGGGCCGCCAGCCGCGCATACAAGGGCGAGCTGTGCAGCAGTTCCTCGTGCCGCCCCTGCGCCACGATGCGCCCGCCTTCCAGCACCACTATGCGGTCGGCCTCTTTCACCGTGGCCAGCCGGTGGGCAATCACCAGCGTGGTGCGATTGGCAGCGGCGCGCTCCAGTGCGCCTTGCACCAGTTGTTCGGATTCGGCATCCAGCGCGCTGGTGGCTTCGTCCAGCAGCAGGATGGGCGGGTTTTTCAGGATGGCGCGGGCAATGGCAATGCGCTGGCGCTGGCCACCAGACAGGCGCACGCCGCGCTCGCCCAGATAAGTGGCATAGCCTTGCGGCAGGGCCTGGATGAAGTCATGCGCCGCCGCCGCGCGGGCCGCGGCGTAGACTTCTTCATCCGTGGCATCCGGCCTGCCGTAGCGGATGTTCTCCAGCGCGCTGCTGCCAAAAATCACCGAATCCTGCAGTACCACGCCAATGTGCTGGCGCAAATCGGCCAGCGCCAGTTGGCGGATGTCGATGCCGCCCAGGGAAATCTGCCCCTGTTGCGGGTCGTAAAAACGCAGCAACAGCTGGAACAGCGTGGACTTGCCCGCACCGGACGGCCCTACCAGCGCCACGTGCTCGCCGGGTGCCAGTTCCAGATCAATCTGGCTGAGCGAGGGCTGCTCTGGCCGTGAGGGGTAGGCAAAGCTCACCTGCTGCAAACGCAGCCGCCCTGCCGTCGGCAAGGCGTGCGGGTGCTGTGGCTCGGTTACCGGCGAGGCCAGTTGCAGTAGCTCCATCAGCCGCTCGGTAGCCCCGGCGGCGCGTTGCACATCACCCCATACCTCGGCCACCGCGCCAATTGCCCCGGCAGTCACCACCGCATACAGGATGAACTGCGCCAGCAGGCCGCCGCTCATCTGCCCGGCCAGCACTTGCTGCGCGCCCAGCCACAGCACGAACACGATGGCACCGAAGATCAGCATGATCACCGCCACCGTCAGCAGCGAACGGGCGCGAATGCGCGCCAGCGCGGTGGCAAAGCTCAGCTCCACCGAGCCGACAAAGCGGCTGGCTTCCGCAGCCTGCTGGTTGAAGGCCTGCACGGTGGGAATGGCGTTCAGCACTTCACCGGCCATGGCGCTGGAATCGGCAATGCGGTCCTGACTGGACTTGGACAGCGCCCGCACGCGGCGGCCAAACAGCACGATGGGCAGTACCACCAGCAACAGCGTCACCAGAATGTAGCCGGTGAGGCTGGGGCTGGTCATGGCCAGCATCACCAGCCCGCCCAGCATCAGCAGCACATTGCGCAGGCCCATGGACAGGCTGGTGCCGATTACCGTCTGCACCAGCGTGGTGTCGGTAGTGAGGCGCGACAGCACTTCGCCGGTCTGGGTAGTTTCGAAATACTGCGGGCTCATGCTGATGACGTGGCGGTACACCGCACTGCGCACGTCCGCCGTCACCCGCTCGCCCAGCCAGGACACCAGGTAAAAACGCCCGGCGGTGGCCAGCGCCAGCACCACCGCCACGCCAAACAGCATCAGGAAATACTGGTTGATGTGACCGGCATTGCGGCTGGAAAAACCCTGGTCGATCAGCACGCGGAAGGCCATCGGCAATACCAGCGTGGAGACGGCGGCCACGGTGAGCGCCAGCAGGGCCAGCCAGGCGCGATGACGGTAGGGACGCAGAAAGGGCAGCAGCCCCAGCAAGGGGCTGATGCGTTGCAATAGCGGACGGGCAGGTGGTGTGGCAGACATGGGCAGACCCGGTGAAAACAAGGCTGTCAGGCTACACCATGCCACCGGCTACGGCCATTCGGGCAGGTCTGCACCTGCTGCTGACAATGGCGCAGCGCAGCAGCAGGGATTTTGCCAGCCGCGCTTACTTCAGCTTGCAGGTCTTGATGCCGAAGGGCAGATACGCCGGACACCAGCCAATCAGCCCGGTAGCCAGCGGCACCACGCCAATCCAGCCCCATACCGGCAGCAGGCCGGCCACGGTGGCGACGATCAGGGCAATACCAATCACGATGCGCAGGATGCGGTCGATGCCGCCTACATTCGGGGACATAGTGTTCTCCTCGGTTCAGGGCCATGCGGGATGGCGATGAGGAGATATTAGGACTTGCGGCAGCCCGCTTCAGTGACTAGGTCACACAGCGGCGCGGCCAGCCACAAGAGCCGCTAACAAAACCCCCGCTCCAGCGTTGCGCCGCCTTGGCCCGGGTTCTCTACGAGGTTGTGTTCGCAGCTCTGTACCACAGCCTACTTGCCGGCGAGCTGCTGCAAGGCGCCAGCATCCAGCAACTGCAACTGGCCACGGCCAAGGCGAATCCAGCCACGGCGCTCGAATTCCTTGAGCTGACGGCTGATCACCTCGCGCGCGCTGCCCAGCTCGGCCGCCAGTTCCTGATGGGTGGTGCTCAGTGCAGCCTGGCCACGGGCACGCTGCAACAGGCAGGCGGCCAAGCGCTGGTCGATACGGCCAAAGCTGACTTCCTCGATCAGCAACAGCAAATCGGCAATGCGGCTGCCATAGGCGCGGAATACGAAGTCGCGGAAGCTGGCGGAGTCGGCCAGCAATTGGCGAAATGCCGGAATCGGCAGCGCCTGGGCGTGGATGGCGGTTTCGGCCACGCCTTCGGCATCGTAGTCGTTACCGCTCATCAGGCAGGCGGTGGTGACAATGCAGGTCTGCCCGTTTTCCACCCGGTACAGGGTGATTTCGCGGCCGTTTTCGCCCACTTTCTGTACCCGGATTTGCCCTTGCAGCAAAAACAGATAGGCCTGACAGGGACTGCCTTCACGAAACAGTACCGTGCCTGCCGGGGCCTGCATGGCATGGCTGTGCGCCAGCAACTGGGTGCGGCTGGCCTCGTCCAGCGCATCCAGAATGGCAAAGTCGCGCGTCCAGTCGCTCATGCCGTGGTTTCCTGCAAGAGGCCACGGGCTTGCAGTTCCTGATACACGCGCAGCGCCACCCAGGCGTCGTTGCCGGCATAGGCCTGCTGCGCCGGGCTCAAGGGCAGGCGCGACCAGTTGGTGGTGGACAGTTTTTTCGACTTGCGGAAGTACTGGCCAAACAAGCGCGCCACCGCCTGCACCGCACCCACGGTGATGCGGGCATCGTCCGAGGGCAGCAGATTGCCCAGGTCGATCAGCCCGCCGCACTCCACCCCCAGCCGGCTTTTCAGCAGGGCGCGGTCGGATACCAGGTCGAAACCCACCAGCGGACGGGCCGGGTCGGCCAGCAAGGCTTTGATTTCCTCCGGCAGCACACCCTTCACCACCGGCACCAGCCAGGCGCACTGGCTGTCTGCCAGCTGGATCAGGTGCGGGCCGTCCGACTCCTCGCCCTTGCGGAAAGTGGGTTTGGATTCGGTATCAAAACCCAGCACCGGAGCCGCCAGCAGGGCAGGCAGGGCTGCGGCCAGGGCTGCCGGGCTGTCCAGCATGTATACCTGTTCCGGGGTCAGCGCCGGAAACAGTGGCATGGTCTTGATTTCTTCGCGGGGGATTTGCCGGGTGAGGGACATGACAGGCCTTGATGACAGGGATGGTGCCGCCCGGCAACAGGCTGGCGGCAAAGCTGCATGATACGGAATCCCCGGCGGCATTTCACCCCGTTTTCCTGTGCACACCCGTGTTGTGCTGCCTGGCCGGGCAATCAAGTGGGGGCTGGGAAGTTTCCCAAGATGGTATCGGAATGCGTAGATCAAGCCGGGTGGCACATTGAGGCCGCCGACAGGCCCGTGCTAGCGTCGCAAAACCGTGGCGACACGCCCTGCCAAGTTGCACGGCAAACCCTGCAATCACCCTCCCGGATGCCTGTCATGATTGCCTTGCTGGATGATTTCAATACCGTGCTGCACGCTGCTTTTGTGGGTTTCATCACCTTGTTTCCGGTGGTGGACCCGATAGGCACTGCCTTCATCGTCAACCCCTATTTCCGCCATCTGCCGCTGGATGAGCGCAAGCAGGCCATCCGCAAGATTGCATGGTACGCCATGCTGACGGTGATTGCCGCCTTGTTCATGGGACGCTGGATCCTGATGCTGTTCGGCCTGTCGATTCCGGTGGTGAAGCTGGCCGGCGGCATCATGATTTGCAAGATGGGCTGGACATCGCTCAGCAGCACGGCCAGCAGCCAGGACAAGTCGGCCAATAGCGCGGAATCGGCAGCAGTGGATGCCGGGCAAGCCAGCAGTGTGGAAAATGACCTGTTCTACCCGCTGTCCTTTCCGCTCACCGTGGGGCCGGGCACCATCTCGGTGGTGCTCACCCTCAGCGCGCACAGTTACAACGAAAGCTATGTCCGCTCGGCACTGAGCACCAGCGGGCTGATCATCGGCATGGCCGCCATGAGCGTGCTGATTTACCTGTGCTATCTGAATGCCGGGCAACTGGTGGCGCGGCTGGGGGCCGCATCGGAAAACATGATCAACCGCTTCATGGCCTTCCTGATTTTTGCCGTCGGCCTGCAAATTGCCTGGGGCGGGCTGCATGCGCTGATAGCACCTGCGGCCTAAACCCCTATCATGCGCAACAAGGCAAGGCTCAACGGGCTGTCGGCAACAGCCAGTTCATCCAGCAGGGAAAAATGGTTGTTGTGACTGTCCTCCACCAGCGTCACCTCCAGCCCCTTTGCGCTTGCGGCCTGATGATAAGCCAGCGTCTGATGCCGGAAACCGTCGGTTTCCTTGCCGCCTACACTCAACACCAGCTTGCCCGCCTGTGCCGCGGTGGGCAGGCAAAGCAGCGGGCTGAGCCGTGCGGCCTGATCGGGGTACAAGCGCAGCCAGTCGTTGACGTAGATGTCACACAGCGGGCGGATGTCATACAGGCCGCTCAGTGCCAGCACGCCCTTGATCACATCGGCTGGCAAGCCGTAATCCTGCTGCCAGTCCGGGGCAAACAGCATGCCCACCAGATGCCCGCCGGCAGAACTGCCTCCGACATGAATACGCTGCGGGTCAATGCCGTACTGGGCGGCATGCCGGTACAGCCAGGCTATGGCGCTGCGCACTTCGCGCACCGCCTCTGCCAGCGTGGCCTCGGGCAGCAGGGTGTATTCCACCGTGGCCAGCGCAA
The DNA here is from genome assembly GCF_041914625.1 of Aquitalea pelogenes. Classification (NCBI taxonomy): domain Bacteria; kingdom Pseudomonadati; phylum Pseudomonadota; class Betaproteobacteria; order Neisseriales; family Chromobacteriaceae; genus Aquitalea; species Aquitalea pelogenes. The sequence goes on from NZ_JAYSDA010000002.1 coordinate 249,068, forward strand.
TGCCATGCTGGTGCAGCACACCGGCCATGCCGCAGGCGTCCTCCTTGCTTTGCGAATGCCAATAGCCACCGTGAATGAAGACAAACAGCGGCGCGGGTTGCGCGCAGGCAGGGAACACGTCCAGCCGCTCGGCCTTGCCCATGCCATAAGGCAGGTCAACAATACCGGCCACCTCTGCCTTGGCCTGCCGCGCCAGGCGGGCGTAATTGGCCATGCAGGCGTCAAAATCCGCTACCGAGGCGCGGGCGTTGTATTGCACGGCACGGCTGGCCAGATCGGGAAACATCAGGTCGATTTTCATCGCAGACATCCATGCTACGGGAGGAAAGGGAAGCCAAGTTTATGAAAGGCAGGGACCGGCTGTCGCCGGATGGCGGTATGGCCCGATCCCTGCCGTCCAGCTTTGCCAACTCAATCCAGATTGAAGAACCGGCGAGCGTTGCTAGCCAGTAATTGCTGCTGTTGTCCCTCGCCCAGTCCGGCATGGCGGATCAGCGAACCCACCTGCTGTTCACCCAGCGGGAAGGGCGAATCGGAGCCCAGCATCACCCGCTCGCTACCCATGGTGTCCACCAGCAAACGCAGCGCCGCCGGATCAAAAATGGCGGAGTCGACATAAAAGCGGTCGACATAGCTGGACGGCTTGTTGGGGCAGTCTTCGCGCACGATGTCGCGCTGTTCCCAGGCGTTGTCCACCCGTCCCAGCAGGTAGGCAAAGCTGCCACCACCGTGGGCAAAGCAGATTTTCAGGCTGCGCGGCAAACGCTCGAAGGCACCGGACAGGATGAGCGACAGGATGGCCAGCTGGGTTTCCGCCGGCATGGCCACCAGCCAGGGCAGCATCCATTTTTTCATGCGCTGCTCGCCGCCCATCATGTCCCATGGATGCACCAGCACCGGGATGTTTTCTGCCGCACAATGGGCAAGAAAGGTGAGCAGGCCTGCGTTATCCAGGTCCAGCGGGCCAACGTGGTTGCCAATCTGCACCCCGACATGGCCGCAGTCACGCGCCCGGCTGGCTTCGCGGCAGGCCGCGTCAACATCCTGCAACGGCACCTGGGCCAGCACCTTCAGCCGCTTGGGCGCAATGGCGGCCATTTCCAGCGCCCGGTCATTCATCAGCTGTGCCCAGGGCAGCGCGCGTTCGATGGGCGCGTGGTAGCCGAACATCACCGGGGTGGCGCACATGATCTGGATGTCTATGCCCTGCCGGTCCAGGAATTCCAGCCGGCGCGCGCCATCCCATAGCGCGTCATACACCGGGCGAAACGGCCGATCGCCCACCATGATCTGCCCCTCCGCCCCCTGCGTCTGTAGCCAGGGGGCGCGCTGCGGGTCCAGCCGGGCGGCTTCGGCCTGGCTGATGCGCGGAAAGAAATGCGAGTGAATATCTATCATGATGCGTCTTTTCTAGTGTTGCGCACGCAGGTGCATGTCATGCCAGGCGGCGTAGTCCTTGCCCGGATGCACCGTCCCGCAATGCTTGCAACGCCGACCTTCCTCACCGATGGCGTAAAACGCCTGATAGGCCTTGGGCAGGTCGTCCACCAGGCTCTCCAGCTGCTTGGAGATGTGCCAGATTTCGCCGGCACATACCGGGCAATACCAGTGCAGACTGTCATGTGCGCCTGGTGGGCGCGGCTGCTCCACCAGAAAGCACAGGCCGGGTTCCGGGCGCTGCGGTGAATGAATGACATGGGCAGGCAACAGGAAGACATCGCCTTCGTGCAGATCAATACGTTCGAAGCGGCCACGGTCCCAGATATTCAGGTAGGCATTGCCTTTGATCTGGTAGAAGATTTCTTCGGTCGGGTTGTCGTGAAAATCGGTACGGGTATTGGGCCCGCCCACCATGTTGATGATGTAGTTGCCGTCCGGCCAGATGGCAGCATTGCACACCGGCGGCTTGAGTTCCGCCTTGTTGCGTTCGGCCCAGTCCAGCAGGTTCAATGGCATTCCGTATTGCAATTGCATGTGGTTTCTCCTCAAAAAGTGCTGCCGGGCCGTCTAGCGCGGCTTGTAGGCAATGGCCTTGATTTCGATGCGCAGGTGCGGGTGCGGCAGCTGATGCACCGCCACCGTGGTGCGGGTGGGCCCGCTTTCATCGAAGTACTCGGCATAAACCGCGTTGTATGCGGCAAAGTCGTTCATATCCACCAGATAGGCGCAGATCTCCACCACATCGGCGAGGCTGGCATCCGCCGTGGCCAGGATGTCGCGGATGTTCTCGATCACGCAGCGGGTTTGCACCGCGATGTCCAGCCGGGTGGCGCCCATGGCATCGGCCTGGGCCCCGGCAATGCTGTTGTCGGGCAGGCGCGAGCTGGTGCCGGAAACAAACAGCAGGTCGCCCGCTCGTTTCAGGTGGGGAAAGCGGCCACGCGGTGTGGCCTTGCCGCTGACGACAGTAGCCTGGGTGTTGTTCATGTCGGCTCTCCGGTGGTGAAGGCGCAGCAGCCCAGACCGGCCACTTCCACACTGACATGCAGGCCGGGGCGCAGTGCCTCGGCCGCGGTGGCGGCACCGGCCAGAATCAGCGAACCGGCTGGCAACACACGCTCCTGCTGGTGCAGCAGGCGGGAGATTTCCGCCAGCGCACGCAGCGGCTGGCCCAGAATGGCGGCGCTGCTGCCTATCTGCACCGGACGGCCATCAAAGCGCAGCACTACGCCCAGGTTATCCAGTGCAGCCTGCGGCGCGCAGAGCGGGCCAACCACATAACGGGCGGAAGAGCAGTTGTCGGCCACCACGTCCTGCAGGCTGAAACGGAAGTCGCGATAGCGCGAGTCGATGATTTCCAGCGCCGGGGCCACCCCGGCCAGGGCCAGCCCGGCTTCGGCCAGCGACAGGGGACGGTCGATGTCGATGGCGGTAATGAAGGCGATTTCCGGCTCCACCCGCGGGTGAATCAGCCGGGACAGATCCAGCGTGCCGCCATCGGCCAGTTGCATGGCATCGGTCAGTTCGCCCCAGATCAGCGCGTCCACGCCCATCTGTATCATCTTGGCGCGACTGGTAAAGCCCAGTTTCAGGCCCACCACGCGCTCGCCGCGTTGCTGGCGCAGGCGGATGCCTGCCTGCTGGATGCGATAGGCCGTCGCCAGGTCAAACGGCTGCTGTGCACTCAATTGCGGGGTGGCTTCGTGACACTGGGTGGCGATATCCAGCTGAAGCGCCATTTCCTGAATCAGCAAGCTCATGCGCGCACCTCCTGTTGTTTCAGCAGGTCCAGCGCCACATCGACAATCATGTCCTCCTGCCCGCCCACCATGCGGCGGCGGCCCACTTCCAGCAGGATGTCCAGTGTCTTCAGCCCGTATTGTTCTGCCGCCTTTTCCGCGTGGCGCAGGAAGCTGGAGTACACCCCGGCATAGCCCAGCGCCAGTGTTTCGCGGTCCACCCGTACCGGGCGGTCCTGGGTGGGACGCACGATATCGTCCGCCGCATCCATCAGGCGGATCAGGTCGCAGCCGTGGTTCCAGCCCAGGCGCTCGGCGGCGGCGATGAATACTTCCAGCGGCGCATTGCCCGCCCCGGCCCCTTGGCCGGCCAGCGAGGCATCAATGCGCTGGCAGCCTTCTTCCACCGCCACGATGGAGTTGGCCACCCCCAGCGACAGGTTGTGATGGGCATGAATGCCGGTGGCGGTGGCCGGGTCCAGCACATCGCGCAGTGCACGGAAGCGGTCGCGCACATCCTGCATCAGCAAGGCACCGCCGGAATCCACCACGTAAATGCAGGTGGCGCCGTAGCTTTCCATCAGCTTGGCCTGGGCAGCCAAGTGCTGCGGGCTGGTCATGTGCGACATCATCAGAAAGCCCACGGTATCCATGCCCAGCTCGCGGGCGTACTGGATATGCTGTTTGGAGATGTCGGCCTCGGTGCAGTGGGTGGCAATGCGCACCACGCGGGCACCGGCATCGTAGGCATTGCGCAGTGCATGCACGGTGGCAATGCCGGGCAGCAGCAAAGTGGCAATCTTGCTGTGGCTGACCGACTCGGCAGCGGCAGCAATCCACGCCACATCGCTGTGTGCGCCAAAGCCGTAGTTGAAGCTGGAGCCTTCCAGCCCGTCGCCGTGCGCCACTTCGATGGAGTCGACACGGGCTTCGTCCAGCGTGCGGGCAATGGCGCGCACCTGCTCCAGCGAATAGCGGTGACGCACCGCATGCGAACCGTCGCGCAAGGTCACGTCGGAAATATAGAGTTTGTTCATGGCGGGTTTCCTCAGGCTTGCAGCAGTCGGGTGGCCAGGCGTTCACCGCAGGCCATGGCGGCGGAAGTCATGATGTCCAGGTTGCCGGCATAGGCAGGCAGATAGTGGGCGGCACCTTCCACCTCGATGAAGATGGACACCTTGAGCCCGCCGTCTGGCCCCAGGCCGGGATAGGCGGCGGCATCCGCTGCGGGGATGTCTTCGAATTGCACCGCCTGCTTCAGGCGGTAACCGGGCACATAAGCTTTCACCCTGGCGGCCATTTGCTCCACGGCGGCGGCAATGGCGGCACGGTCGGCCGGGCCGGTGAGGCAGAACACGGTGTCGCGCATCATCAGCGGCGGTTCGGCCGGGTTCAGGATGATGATGGCCTTGCCCTGGCGTGCACCGCCCACGCTGACAATGGCCTGCGAGGTGGTTTCGGTGAATTCGTCGATATTGGCGCGGGTGCCGGGGCCAGCGGATTTGCTGGCAATCGAGGCGACAATTTCGCCATACAGCACCGGGGTGACGCTGTTGACCGCCGCCACCATGGGAATGGTGGCCTGGCCGCCGCAGGTGACCATATTGATGTTGACCGCGTCCAGGTGGGCTTCCAGATTGACCACCGGCACCACATAGGGGCCAATGGCCGCCGGGGTGAGGTCGATCACCCGCACGCCATGCTGTTGCAGCACGCGGTTGTGTTCCACATGCGCGCCGGCCGAGGTGGCATCGAACACGATCCTGATATCGGCGAATTCCGGCAGCGCCAGCAGGCCGTCCAGGCCCTGATGGGTGGTGGCCAGCCCCAGCCGTTTGGCGCGGGCCAGACCATCCGAAGCGGCGTCGATGCCGACCATGGCCACCAATTCGATGGCTTCGCCATGGCGCAGCAGCTTGATCATCAGGTCACTACCGATATTGCCGGAGCCGATGATGGCGGCCTTGATACGTGTGGGTTTCATGCTGCCTCTCCCTGTGTGGTGGCAAAACGGGCGGATACCTGCCCCAGGCCCTGGATGCGGGCTGTGAAAACATCACCGGCGCGTGCCGATACCATGGGTCCCAGCGCGCCAGTCAGCACGATGTCGCCGGCTTTCAGCGCATCGCCGCGCCGGGCCAGGGTGTCGGCCAGCCAGCAGGCCGCCAGCAGCGGATTGCCCAGACAGGCGGCACCGCCGCCAACACTTTCCGGCTCGCCCTTGCGCTCCAGCACCATGCCGCAGCCCACCACGTCCACCTCGCGCAGCAGCACCGGGCGGCTGCCCAGCACGAACAGGCCGGAGGAGGCATTGTCGGCAATGGTGTCGCTGATGCGGATGTCCCAGCCGGCAATACGGCTGTCCACCACTTCGATGGCTGGCAGCAGGTAGTCCACCGCGCCAATCAGGTCGGCCAGCGTGTGCTTTTCGTACGGCAGGTCGCGCCCCAGCACCAGCGCGATTTCGGCTTCGACCTTGGGTTGCAGCAGGCGCTGGATGGCGATTTCTTCGCCATCGGCAATGGCCATGTCGGCAAACAGGCGGCCAAAGTCCGGCTGCGCCACGCCCAACTGCTGCTGGACTGCGCGGGAGGTGAGGCCGATCTTGCTGCCCACCAGGCGTCGGCCTTGTGTGAGGGCGTGCTGGACATTGAGGGTTTGCACCGCATAGGCGGCATCGACATCCAGCTCGCCCAGCAGGCTGCGCACCGGCGCACAGGGCTGGCCGTGCTCGGCTGCCATGCGCAACCGCAAGGCAGCCTCATGCTGGGCGGGATTGAGGGAATTGCTCACTGCGTTCTCCTGCAAAGATGGGGACAAGGCCGGAAGTGGCCGGGCCGCCTCAGTGGAAACGCAGTCCAGTGTATGAGCCGTTATCAGTACCAAAAAATGAATAATCCGGCTTCTGCCATGCCGGAAAGTTATGCCATAGTCACTGCCATTGCAGAGCGGGAGAGAGTCATGGGTGAACAAGCGCTGTTTTCCATCAACGACATTGTGCTCAACCGGCTGAAGCTGCGCCCCTTGCTGGTTTTCGACCGGGTATTGCGCTGTCAGTCCATCGCCCGCGCCGCCCGCGAACTGAACCTGACCCAGCCTGCGGTCACCAAGGCCATCCGTGAGCTGGAAGTGCAGCTGGATACCGAATTGCTCCACCGCAACAATCGCGGGGTCTCACCCACCGAATACGGCGTGTTGCTGGGTGAGCGGGTGAAAGCGGTGATGGCAGAACTGCGCTATCTCACCGACGAATTGAATACCTTCAAGGGTGGCATCAGTGGCCATGTGGTGGTGGGCACGCAGATTTCCGCCAGCTCCAGCCTGCTGCCGCGCGCCATTTTGCGTCTGAAAGCGACGGCCCCCAGATTGCTGATTACCGTGCGTGAAGGGCCGCAGGATTATCTGTTTCCCGCCCTGGCTTCCGGCGAGCTGGATCTGGTGGTGGGACGCCTGCCGGACCTGGACGACCCGTTCACCCGCAAGCTGCCGCTACGCCACCAGCCCTTGTACCGCAACAGCCTGTGCATCGTGGCGGGCAGCCGTCACCCGCTGCTGGCCGCCAGCGCCCTGACGCTGGACGCGCTGCAGCACTGGCCCTGGATTGTGCCGCCGCCGGATTCTCCGGCCCGCCGGGTGGCCGAGCAGTTTTTTGTCGATGCCGGGCTGGCCATGCCGGACAACCTGCTCGAATCGCTGTCCTTGCTCACCAATGTCAATTTGCTGGTGGAGTCCGACTGCCTGGGCCTGATGCCCTTGCAAGCGGCACGTCGCTTTGAAACAGCCGGGCTGCTGGCGATATTGCCGCTGGGCGAGGTGGGGCCACCGGCTGCGGTGGGTTATTCGGTGCGCCATGACAAGCCGCTGACCCCGGCCAGCCGCAAGTTGATCGACTACCTGAAACAGGTGGGCCAGGACATGCAGGAGTCGGCAGCTGTATAAAAATCAGGCATAGCAAAGCCCGATTTATTCATTTTCAATCATGGCAGGGCCGTTCCTACACTCGCCTTCACCCATCCTGCGCTGATGCAGCATGGGCTTTGAATGGAGGAATTGCCATGTCCAGTCCAGCAATACTGCCGCTATACGTCAACGGCCAGTTTCTCAGTACCGGGCTTGCCCGCTTTGACAATATCAGTCCGGTGGATGGCAGCCTGATCTGCCAGGTGGCCGAAGCCGGCGAGGCCGAAGTGGCCGCCGCTGCACAGGCTGCGGCCCAGGCGCTGCATGGCCCCTGGGGCAGCATGAGCGTGACCGCACGCACACAACTTTTGCATAAGGTGGCCGATGGCATCGAGGCGCGCTTCGAGGAATTTGTCGCCGCCGAAGTGGCCGACACCGGCCGCCCGGTACACCTGGCGCGCACGCTGGATGTACCGCGGGCCATTGCCAACTTCCGTACCTTTGCCGACCTGGCCGCCACCGCAGTGAGTGAAAGCTGCGAAACCCCGCAGGCCGATGGCGGCGTGCTGTTCAACTACACCGTACGCAAGCCGCTGGGCGTGGTGGCGGTGATTTCGCCGTGGAACCTGCCGCTGTTGTTGCTGACCTGGAAGCTGGGCCCGGCACTGGCCATGGGCAATACCGTGGTGTGCAAGCCCTCGGAAGAAACACCGTCGTCTGCCACCCTGCTGGCGCAGGTGATGCACGATGCCGGCCTGCCGCCCGGGGTGTTCAACCTGGTGCATGGTTTCGGGCCGGGCTCTGCCGGGGAATACCTCACCCGCCAGCCGCAGATCAGCGCGGTGTCCTTTACCGGCGAATCCCGCACTGGCAGCGCCATCATGAAGGCGGTGGCCGACGGAGTGAAGGAAGTGTCGTTCGAGCTGGGTGGCAAGAATGCCGCCGTGGTGTTTGCCGATGCCGATTTCGACGCCGCGGTGGAGGGCGTAACGCGTTCTTCCTTCTTCAATACCGGGCAGGTGTGCCTGTGTTCGGAGCGGGTTTATGTGGAACGGCCCATTTTCGACCGTTTTGTCGCCGCCCTGAAACAGCGCGCGGAGGCGCTGAAAATAGGCTACCCGGCAGAAGAAAACGTCGATCTTGGCCCGCTGGTTTCGCACAAGCACCGGGAAAAAGTGCTGTCCTACTTTGCGCTGGCACGGGAAGAAGGCGCACGCGTGGTGACCGGTGGCGAGGTGCCGCACTTTGGCGATGCGCGAGATCAGGGGGCTTACGTACGCCCCACCATCTGGACGGGTTTGTCCGACCACGCCCGTTGCGTGCGCGAGGAAGTGTTTGGCCCGGTCTGCCATATCGCCCCGTTCGACCGTGACGATGAAGTACTGCAGCGCATTAACGACAGCCCCTATGGCCTGGCTTGCGCACTGTGGACCACCCGGCTGGACCGCGCGCACCGGCTGGCCCGCCGCATCCATACCGGCATCGTGTGGGTGAACACATGGTACGCCCGCGACCTGCGCACACCGTTTGGCGGCAGCAAGCTGTCCGGCATGGGCCGCGAGGGCGGGCGCTACTCGCTGGACTTCTACTCCGACATCAGCAACGTCTGCATCAAGCTGTAATCACCCCCTTTGCACCGGGCAGCCGCGCTGTCCGGTCAGGAGTTCTAGCCATGTCCACCTCCCTGAATGTCGAGGACCTGATCGACGAAGCCGGTTTTGGTCCTTATCAGTTGTTGATTTTGCTGCTGTGTTTTCTGGTGATGTTTCTGGATGGCTACGATCTGGCCGCCGTGGCCTATATCGTGCCTTCGCTGATGGAGCAATGGGGCCTGAGCAAACCCCAGCTGGGCCAGGCCCTGAGCGCGGCCCTGTTCGGGCTGGCCATCGGTGCCTTGCTGGCCGGGCCGCTGGCCGACCGGCTGGGACGCAAGCCGGCATTGCTATGGTCGGTCTTGCTGTTTGGCCTGGGTAGCCTCATCACTGCCTGGGCCGATTCGCTCTCCGTTCTTACCGTTTACCGCTTGCTGACCGGCATCGGCCTGGGTGCTGCCCTGCCCAATACCATCACCCTGCTATCCGAATACGCCCCTGCCCGGCACCGCGCCATGCTGGTGAGTGCCATGCTGTGCGGTTTTCCGCTGGGGGCCGGTGCCGGTGGCCTGTGTGCCGGCTGGCTGCTACCGCTGTATGGCTGGCCATCACTGATGTTGCTGGGCGGCATTGTCCCCCTGCTGCTGTGCCTGCTGCTGGCCTGGAAAATGCCGGAATCGGTGCGCTATCTGGTGGCGCGCCAGGCCAGTACCGAGCGTATCCGGCGCATTTTGCAGCGCATTTCCCGTCACCCCGGTCTGGCAGGGGCGCAGCGTTTCAGTCTGGACGAACAACAAGGCACATCGGCCAACAGCAGCTGGCGCGAAGTCCTGAGCCAACCCTGGACGATGGGCACGCTGCTGCTGTGGCTGTGCTGTTTCATGAGCATGCTGATTTACTACATGGGGGTGAACTGGATGCCGCTACTGCTGAAAGAGGCCGGGCTGAGCCTGCAACAGTTTTCGCTGATCAGTGCGCTGTTTCCCATTGGCGGCGGCGTGGGCTCCATCGTGGTGGGCTGGCTGATGGGTCGCCACGAATCCAACAAGGTACTGGCCGGCACCTATCTGGCGGCAGGTGTGCTGGCCTGGGTGGTGGGTAATAGTGTGGGACAGGGCGAACAAGGCTGGTTGCTGGGCAGCCTGGTGTTTTTCATGGGTTTTGCCTCTGGCGGCGGACAGTCGGCCCTGTCATCGATGGCGGCCGGGTTTTATCCCACCCACTGCCGGGCCACCGGCGTAGGCAGCATGTTGGGAGTGGGCCGTTTCGGGGCCATCAGCGGGGTGCTGCTGGGTGCCGAGCTGCTACGCCAGCAGATGGCTCCGGGGGTGATTTTCAGCGCGCTGTTCTGGCCTGCTGCCCTCATCTCCCTGTGCCTGATGCTGAAATACCGGCATTACCATCGCCAGCCACGCCTGCAAACCAGCCAGCGTCAGGCTTGAGGCGGCTTGAAGCCGGGCAGGCATTCAGCCAGATGGTCCACCAGCATGCGCACCTTGGGCGAGAGCTGGCGCTTGTGCGGGTACAGCGCCCAGATGCCTTCGTCCGGCTCCTGATAAGCAGTCAGCAATTCCACCAGCGCACCGCTGTGCAGATGACGCGCCACGTAGTAATCCGGCAGCTGGACGATGCCCACACCCTGCAATGCGGCATGGGTCAGCGCATGGCCGCTGTTGCAGCGCAGGCTGCCCTTCACCCTTAGCAGGCGGCGTTTGCCGCCTTCCTGCAGATGCCAGAAGTCGTTGCTGCCCAGCAGGCAGTTATGGCCCTCCAGTTCGGACAGGCTGTTGGGCAGGCCGTGACGCTGCAAATAGGCCGGGGCCGCGCACACATGCTGGCGGCGACTGGCCAGCCGCCGCGCCACCAGGCTGGATTCGCTCAGATGCCCAAGCCGGATGGCCAGGTCATAACCTTCAGCCACCAGGTCCAGCACCTGGTTGGTGAGGTTGAGCTGGATATCCAGCGCCGGATATTGTTGCAAAAAGGCCGTGATCAGCGGGGCAATATGGCTTTCGCCATAGGCCACCGGCGCGGTGAGCTTGAGCCTGCCCTGCGGCACGGCCTGATGCAGCGACAGCGCGCGTTCGGCCTCGTCCAGCCCGTCCAGCAACTGGCGGCAATGCTGCAAGTACAGCTGGCCGCTTTCGGTCAGCGTCAGCTGGCGGGTGGTGCGGTACAGCAGCTGCACATGCAGGCGCTGTTCCAGCCGGGTGATTTCGCGGCTGACCTGCGCGACTGACAAGTCCAGCGCGCGGGCAGCGCGGGTAAAGCTGCCCAGTTCGGCCACGCTGACGAATTCGCTTACCCCTTGCCATGCCGCCATTATTACTCCTGTGAAAAAATCATTTACCAATTAGACAGATTATCGGCAAAAACAGTCGCAATACAATGGCGCTTTACTGCTGCCAGCCAGCATCCCTACCCAACCGCCCCGCACAACGCCGCATACATGCCGTGGCGGGGGTGGATTACCCCGTCAGGAGATCGCCATGAGTCAAGACATCATCAAGTGCAAGGCCGCCGTTGCCTGGGCTGCCGGTCAGCCGCTGTCCATCGAGGAAGTGGAAGTGGCCCCGCCCAAGGCGGGTGAAGTACGGGTGAAGCTGGTGGCCACCGGCGTGTGCCATACCGATGCCTACACCCTGTCCGGTGCCGACCCGGAAGGCATCTTCCCCTGCATCCTGGGCCATGAAGGCGGCGGCATTGTGGAGTCGGTGGGCGAAGGCGTCACCAGCGTGGCGGTGGGCGACCATGTGATTCCGCTGTACACGCCGGAATGTGGCGAATGCAAGTTCTGCAAGTCCGGCAAGACCAATCTGTGCCAGAAAATCCGCACCACCCAGGGCAAGGGCCTGATGCCGGACGGCACCACGCGCTTCTCCAAGGACGGCCAGCCCATCTACCACTACATGGGCACTTCCACCTTTGCCGAATACACCGTCCTGCCGGAAATCTCGCTGGCCAAGGTGAACAAGGCCGCGCCGCTGGAAGAAGTGTGCCTGCTGGGTTGTGGCGTCACCACGGGCATGGGTGCGGTGGTGAACACCGCCAAGGTGAAGGCGGGCGATACCGTGGCCATCTTCGGCCTGGGCGGCATCGGCCTGTCGGCCATCATCGGCGCGCGCATGGCCGGGGCCAGCCGCATCATCGGCATCGACATCAACGAGAGCAAGTTCGAGCTGGCGAAAAAACTGGGGGCGACCGACTGCATCAATCCCACGCTGTTCGACAAGCCGATTCAGGACGTGATCGTGGAAATGACCGATGGCGGCGTGGACTTCTCCTTCGAGTGCATCGGCAACGTCAATGTGATGCGCTCGGCGCTGGAGTGCTGCCACAAGGGCTGGGGCGAGTCGGTGATCATCGGCGTGGCCGGTGCCGGTCAGGAAATTTCCACCCGTCCCTTCCAGCTGGTGACCGGCCGGGTATGGCGCGGCTCGGCCTTTGGCGGCGTGCGTGGCCGTTCCGAACTGCCCACCTATGTGGAACGCTACCTGAAGGGCGAATTCCGCCTGGACGACTTCATCACCCACACCATGCCGCTGGAAGAAGTGAACACCGCTTTCGAGCTGATGCATGAGGGCAAGAGCATTCGTTCCGTGATTCATTACGGCAAAGACTAAGCGCCATGTGGCCGGGCCGCCCCAGTTGCCGGCCCGGCATGTTACCGGGGGACGAAAATGAATCTGGAAAACATCAGCAGCAACCGCTGCTTTGGTGGCTGGCACAAGCAGTATCTGCACGATTCGGCGGTACTGGCCTGCCGCATGCGCTTTGCCATCTACCTGCCGCCGCAAGCGGCACAGGGCGACAAGGTGCCGGTGCTGTACTGGTTGTCCGGCCTGACCTGCACTGACGAAAACTTCATGCAGAAAGCCGGCGCGCAGCGCATTGCCGCCGAACTGGGCATTGCCATCGTGGCACCGGACACCAGTCCGCGCGGCGAGGAGGTGGCGGACGACCCCGCCTACGACCTGGGCCAGGGCGCGGGCTTTTACCTCAATGCCACCCAGGCACCGTGGAACCGCCATTACCGGATGTACGACTATGTCAGCCGCGAACTGCCGGCGCTGATCGAAGCGCACTTCCCGGTCAGCCCGCGCCGTGCCATTGCCGGTCATTCCATGGGCGGGCATGGTGCGCTGGTCTGCGCACTCAAGCGACCGCAGGATTATGTATCGGTATCGGCCTTCAGCCCGATTGCCAACCCGGTGACTGTACCGTGGGGTCAGAAGGCCTTTGCCGCCTATCTGGGTGAAGACCGTCAGCAATGGCTGGAGTGGGATGCCTGCCATTTGCTGGGCCAGGTACCGCAGATACCGCCGCTGCGGGTGGATATCGGCCTGGCCGATGCCTTTCTGGAAAACCAGCTGAAGCCGGATGCACTGGAAGCAGCCGCCCGCAGCGCCGGCCATGCCTTGCAGTTGCACCGCCATCAGGGCTACGACCACAGCTATTACTTCATCGCCAGCCTGATCGAAGCACAGCTGCGCTTTCACGCAGAACATCTGCTGGGCTGAATCGCAGTCCAGCCCAGACGATGTCAGCAGTCATCCAGATAGCGCAGTCGGGCCTCCTGTCCGGCTGCGCCGGGCAGATAACGCAGACGTAAATCCTGTACCGCGTCCATGCCGATGCGGTCTATTTGCAAATCACGGCGCAAGCCGCGCCGGGGGTCCATCAGCCGCGCATAAGCCTGCCCGGCCGCCTGGCGGCCCAGTCCGGCAATATTCTGCTGCAACAGGGTGGTGGCGGCATCGGCCTGCTGCCCACACCAGTCCAGTGCGGCACGGTAGGCCGCCAGAAATCCCGCCAGCTGGGCCGGATGGCTGTCTGCCCAGCGCTGGTGCACGGCGCCCACCGTGCCTTGATAATGCGGCAGGATGTCTGCCGTCTGCGCCAATACCCGACATCCTTGCGCTACCGCCATCAGCTCATACGGCGTGCGTAACAGCGAGGCCTGGCACCGCCCCGCCAGCAAGGCCTGGTAGCGCTCTTCGGTACTGCCAAGCGAAGCAATGGTCACCTCGCCACGGCTGAGGCCAGCCTGCTCCAGCAAGGCATACAGCACCAGGGCAAAACCGGTGTCGGGTGCATCCACCCCGATAATGCGCTGGCCAAGTCCGGCCATACTGGAGATTCCCGGAGCGGCGACCAGACTGAGCAAGCCGTCATCCCCGCCCATGAACATCACGGCATCGGGTTCGCCCGGTACCGGTAGCTCGGCCCGGTTCTGCTGGTAAGCAATAATATTGTCCGCACTCAACAGCACCACCGGGTAACGGCCATCCAGAAAGCCTGCGATGATCTGGCGAGAACTGGCGGTGTATTCCAGCGTGATGGCCAGTCCGTTGGCCGCAAAAAACCCCTGCTGCTGTGCTGCCCACAAGGGCAGATTCCAACCACCATCAAACACGCATACCGTCAGCGCCTGCATGCCGGCTGCAAGCTGATCCTGCTGGTTTCGCATGATGAAAACCTTTCATGGAAATGGCCGCTACCCCAGCGGGCAGCGGCCTTGTACTTGCCGCAAGAAGCAGCGCCGCTTACAGGCGGGCAGCTACCTGACTGCCGCGTGCGGTCATCAGGCTGACCAGGACAAAGCTGACCAGGGCCACGACCAGGCTCTGGTAGATGGGCAGGTTGGAATCCAGCCCATAACTCAGCATCGCCAGAATGGCCGTACCACAGCCCAGTACCATGCTGACAATTGCTCCGGCAGTGGTGGCGCGCGGCCAGAATATCGCGCCCAGCAAGGGCACCAGCATGCCTGCCACCAGCAGGTTGTAAGCCAGGGTCAGGGCGGTGAGCACGTCATGCACCACCATGGCCAGCAACAGCACCACGCCCCCTACCAGCAAGGTCAGAATGCGGTTTAACCACAGGCCGCCCCGGTCGCTGACGATCAGGTCTTCGCTCAGCGTGGTGGAGGCGGCCAGCAGGGCGGCACTGGCCGTGGACATCATGGCCGCCAGCGCGGCGGCAATCACCAGGCCGCGGATGCCATCAGGCAGACCGTCCTTCACCATGGCGGCGAAGGCATTGGCCGGGACGGCCAGGTCCGGCAGCAACACCTTGGTAGCCATGCCGATGGCCGCACACACCAGCCCGTACACAATGCAGTACAGCCCGGCAACGGTGCCGGCATAACGCGCCACGCCGTCACTGCGCGCGGTGAACACCCGCTGCCAGATATCCTGGCCAATCAGGATGCCGAAGAAGTAAATGACAAAATAGGTGAGGATGGTGTCGCCACCAATGCTGGTAAAGCTGAAATAGGAAGCAGGCAGCTTGGCCTGCAGTTGTTCCCAGCCACCCACCCGGTGCAGGCAGATCGGCAGCAGGATGAACATCAGCCCGATGGTCTTGATCAGGAACTGCACGATGTCGGTCAGGGTCAGCGACCACATGCCACCGATGGTCGAGTACACCACCACCACGCCACCGCCGATCACGACCGCCAGCCAGAACGGCAGGGTGAACAGCACCTGCATCACCGTGGCAATGGCCAGCACCGAAGTGACACAGAGCATGACGGCATACAGCAGCATCACCAGCGCGCTGGTCCGCCGCGCCACGGTGTTGTAGCGGCGCTCGAGGATCTGGGTGACGGTAAACACCTTCAGTTTAAGCAGGGGTTTGGCCAGGAACAGGTTCAGCACCAGGATGCCGCAGCCCAGCGCTGCACACAGCCAGAAACCGGAAATGCCGTACACATAGCCCAGCTTTACCGTACCCACGGTGGAAGCCCCACCCAGCACCGTGGCGGCCATGGTACCCATGTAAAAACCCGGCCCCAGATTACGCCCGGCTACCAGGAATTCTTCCCGGCTGGTGGCGCGGCGCATGCCCAGCCAGCCCAGCAATAACATGCTGGCGATATAAACGAACACGACAAAGATATCGAGTCCCATGGTTGCTCTCCTTCAATCTGCTCTAATGGCAATGTATTGGCGGTTCAAACGGAATGTATTGGGCTGCTCTGCGGCAGCCTGATGGCGGTCTAGCGCCGGAAAGTGACGCCGGGCAGCACGCACAGCATCTCGAACAAGAGATTGGCCCCCAGCAAGGCGGTATTGCCGGTGGTGTCGTAAGGAGGGGAGACTTCAACCAGATCACAGCCCACCAGATTCAGGCCGTGACAGCCACGCACGATTTCCAGCGCCTGGACCGAAGTCAGTCCGGCCACTTCCGGCGTACCGGTGCCGGGTGCAAAAGCCGGGTCGATGCCGTCGATGTCAAAACTCAGGTATACCGGCCCGCCGCCCAGCTGCTGGCGCACTTCCTGCATCAGCGGCTGCAAGGAACGGTTCCAGCACTCTTCCGCCGGTACCACGCGAAAACCCTGACGGCGTGCCCAGTCGAAATCCTCGGCCGCATAACCGCTGCCGCGCAGGCCGATCTGTACCACGCGTCCTTGCGCCAGCAGTCCTTCTTCCTGCGCACGGCGGAAGGTGGTGCCGTGGGCAATCTTTTCGCCAAACATTTCGTCGTTGATGTCGGCATGGGCATCGACATGAATCAGCCCCACCGGGCCATGCTTGGCCGCGATGGCGCGCAGGATGGGCAAGGTGACGGTGTGATCGCCGCCCAGGCCCAGCGGAATCACCTCATGCTGCAACAACTCACGGTAGCCGGCTTCGATGCGCGCCACGCTGTCCAGTAGGTTGTAAGGGTTGGTAGCGATATCACCGATATCAGCCACTTGCAGGGTGTCGAAGGGCGCGGCGCCGGTGCCCATGTTGTAGGGACGCAGCAGGACCGATTCATTGCGGATTTCACGCGGGCCAAAACGGGTGCCGCTACGGTTGGAGGTGCCGATGTCCAGCGGCAGGCCGACAAACACGGCATCCAGCCCGGCGGCAGTGTCGGCCTTGGGCAGGCGCATCATGGTGGCAATGCCGCCAAACCGTGGCATGGCATTGCCACCCAAGGGCTGATTGTATTCAGTGATAGGCATGCTGACTCCTGAAACTGAGGTTGAGGGAAGCTCAGTCTATTCAGGCGGCAACTTGGGAAAAATCACCGTATTCCACTGTTTACATTGATAAATCTGAATGTGTGTAATGACAGGCCTGACTCACCGCCAGCACCCGGAAAAAAACATGCTCAATACCCTGTCCAGCCTTGATTTACGCCTTATCAGGGTTTTTCGTGCCGTTGTCGATGCTGGTGGCATCTCAGCTGCCCAGTCCACCCTTAACGTCAGCCAGTCCACCATCAGCAACCAGCTGGCCGCACTGGAAACCCGGCTGGGTTATCGCCTGTGCGAGCGTGGCCGCGCCGGCTTTGCCCTTACCGCCAAGGGTAGCCAGTTGCTCAATGCCAGCCGTCATCTGCTGGATGCCGCCGAGGCTTTCTGCGTGGAAGCACGCCAGCTGGAGCGCAAACTGGTAGGACAGTTGCGCATAGGCGTGGTGGGGCACACCACCATGCGCGCCCATGCCCGCCTGTCGGAAACCATTCGCCGCTTCCGTCAACGCGAAGAGTCGGTCGAGCTGATGTTATCCATGCTGCCACCCGGCACACTGGAAGAAGCACTGATCAACGGCGACATCCATCTGGGCATCGGCTATTTCTGGCATCGCGCGCCCAGCCTGCAATACCTGCCCCTGTTTACCGAACACCAGCTGGCTTATTGCAGCCAGGAGCACCCGTTGTTCTTGCAGGCGGGGAATATATCGGTGGAAGAAGCCGCCCGGCATGACTGGGCGTGGCGCAGCTATCCGCTGCCAGACATCCCGCTACCGGTGGAAAACTGGCGCGTCACCGCGCGCGCCGACAATATGGAAGCCATGGCCGTTCTGATTCTGTCCGGCCATCACCTGGGTTTTCTGCCGGAGCACTTCGCCCGCCCCATGGTGGAGCAGGGCATGCTGCGGGCACTCAATGCGGCGCAGCTGTGCTACCACCCCACTTTTCACCTGGTGACACGGCAAAACGCCAGGCAAAGCGAGGTGGTCCGCGCCTTCACCCAGGATTTGCTGGCAGCACACCAGTTACCTGCCAGCTAAACACTTTGGCCCGACTACTGGCCGTATCAGGGCGCCAGTCGCACCCGTTGCCAGCTGGCATCGGCTTGCAGCAGGTAGACCACGCGGTCGTGCAGTCGGCTGGGGCGGCCCTGCCAGAACTCCACCCGGTCGGGAATCACCGCATAACCACCCCAGTGCGGCGGGCGCGGTACATGCAGCGGATGCTTGACGCCAAACATGGCGGCACGGCTTACCAGCACGTTCTTGGAGCTGATCTCGGTGCTCTGTTCGCTGGCCCAGGCACCCAGCCGGCTGGTATAGGGACGGCTGGCAAAATAAGCGTCAGACACTTCCGGTGCCACTTGCTGCACCCGGCCTTCCACGCGCACCTGGCGTTCCAGTTCTGGCCAGAAAAAGGTAATGGAAACAAAGGGATTGTCCGCCAGCTGCTGACCCTTGCGGCTGAGATAGTTGGTGTAGAACACCAGCTGGCCGTTTTCCACGCCCTTGAGCAGCACGATGCGTGCAGTGGGGCGGCCATCGGCACCGACTGTCGCCACGTTCATCGCAGTGGGTTCGTGGACCTGCGCGGTCATGGCCTCGTTCAGCCATACTTCGAACTGTGCGATGGCATCGGGCAGGCAGTCGTCCGGGGACAGTTCTTTCTTCGAATAATCCTGGCGGATATCGGCAAGATTCAGCGACATATCGCTCTCCTGTTTCAGTATGCCGCCATGTTAAGACAGAAGACGACCCGGCGGGTAGCCATCCACACCGTGGAAGAATGTGCGCCGCTGCGTGGCATTTGCACCGCAAAGCCCCGGAATTGGGGACGTTGACGATTAACTTAGGCTAGAATATGGCCTTTCCCCTGCAGCCCTGTTCCGCCCATGCATCTGGTTGCCTTTGGCCTGAATCACCACACAGCTCCGCTATCGGTGCGCGAGAAGCTTGCCTTCCCGGCCGAGGTGCTGCCCAACGCACTGGAAAGCCTGGTCGGCTCGCAGGCGGCACGTGAGGCGGCCATTGTTTCCACCTGCAACCGCACGGAAATCTACTGCAACAGCAATAATCCGGAGCAGGCTTTGCAATGGCTGTCGCAATACCATGGCCTGCCGGTGGAAGAACTGCGCCCCTACCTGTACCAGCTGGATGCCAGCAGTGCCGCCCGCCATGCTTTCCGCGTGGCCTCCGGTCTGGACTCCATGGTACTGGGCGAAACGCAGATCCTGGGGCAGTTGAAAGACGCGGTACGCACCGCCGAAAACGTCGGCACGCTGGGTTCGCTGCTCAACGGCCTGTTCCAGCGTACCTTTGCCGTGGCCAAGGAAGTACGCAGCAGCACGGCAGTGGGTTCCAGTTCGGTATCCATGTCCGCTGCGGCAGTGAAGCTGGCCGAGCAGATCTTCCCCACCATTGGCGAACTGAACATCCTGTTCATCGGCGCAGGGGAAATGATCGAACTGGTGGCCACCCACTTTGCCGCCCGCGAACCCTCCTGTATCACCATTGCCAACCGCACGCTGGAGCGGGGGCAGAAACTGGCCGAGCAGTTTGGTGGCAATGCCATCACCCTGTCCGAACTGCCCGACGTGTTGCACCGCTACGATGTGGTGGTCACCTCCACCGCCAGCCAGCTGCCGCTGGTAGGCAAGGGTCTGGTGGAGCGCGCGCTCAAGGCACGCCGCCACCGCCCCATCTTCATGCTGGACCTGGCGGTGCCGCGCGATATCGAAATCGAAGTCGGCAAGCTGAATGATGTCTACCTGTACACGGTGGACGACATTGCCAGCATCGTGGAAGTCGGCAAGGAAGCCCGCCAGAGCGCGGCGGAAGAAGCCGAATCCATCATCCAGGCCCGCGTGGCCGAATTCAACGACTGGCTGAAGAAGCGCGAAACCGTGCCGCTGATCCGCGCCCTGCGCGACGAGGCCGAGCGCACGCGCCGCCATGCGCTGGAGGCTGCACTCAAGCAGCTGGCCAAGGGCACGGAACCGGAAAAGGTGCTGGAAAGCCTGTCGTTGCAACTCACCAACAAACTGATGCACCCGCCCACCCAGGCCTTGTCCTCGGGGAGCGGCGCGGAGCATGCGGCCGCGGTGGAAACCATCGCCCGCCTGTACCGCTTACACCCGGAGTCGTAATGAAACCGTCGATTGCGACAAAACTGTCGCAGTTGGCCGATCGTCTGGAAGAAGTCACCCATCTTCTGGCCAGCGAATCGGCCACTGCCGATATGGATCAGTTCCGCAAACTGACCCGTGAACACGCCGAGCTGACCCCGGTCGTGGAAACCTTCCAGCAATACCAGCAGTGCGAAAACGATATCGCCACCGCAGGTGAAATGCTGTCCGATCCGGACATGAAGGAATTTGCCCAGCTGGAAATCGACGAAGGTCGGGACAAGCTGGCCGCGCTGGAGCTGGAGCTGCAAAAACTGCTGCTGCCCAAAGACCCGAACGACGAAAAGAACATCTTCCTGGAAATCCGTGCCGGCACCGGCGGCGACGAAGCCGCGCTGTTTGCTGCCGACCTGCTGCGTATGTACACCCGCTTTGCCGAACGCAATCGCTGGCAGGTGGAAATCGTCTCTGCCAGCGAGTCGGACCTGGGCGGCTACAAGGAAGCCATTGTCCGCATCATCGGCTTCGGTGCTTACTCCAAGCTGAAATTCGAATCCGGCGGTCACCGCGTGCAGCGCGTTCCCGCCACCGAAACCCAGGGCCGCATCCATACCTCGGCCTGCACCGTGGCAGTGATGGCCGAAGCAGACGAACTGGTGGATGTGGTGCTGAACCCGGCCGACCTGCGCATCGACACCTTCCGCGCCAGCGGTGCCGGTGGTCAGCACATCAACAAGACCGACTCCGCAGTCCGTATCACCCACCTGCCCACCGGCATTGTGGCGGAGTGTCAGGATGGCCGTTCGCAGCATGCCAACAAGGCCAGCGCCATGCAGGTGCTGGCGGCGCGCATCAATGACATCCAGCGCCGCGAGCAGCAGCAAAAAGAGGCGGCCGAGCGCAAGAGCCTGATCGGCTCCGGCGACCGCTCCGAGCGCATCCGCACCTACAACTATCCGCAAGGCCGCATTACCGACCACCGTATCAATCTGACGCTGTACAAGCTGGATTACGTGATGGATGGTGATCTGGTCGAGTTGACCGACGCGCTGATTGCCGAACAGCAAACCGAGCTGCTGGCTGCACTGGGCGACTGACACCCGGAATTGCCCATCATGCGGTTTGCCCCAGCCGGCACATCGTTGTACACTCGGAACCCGAAAAAGCAGCCCCCTGGCAACAGGGAGCACAGGGCATTGCCCCGGTGCTTTTTCTCCGAATCTTGAGGCCACGCAAGTGGCCTTTTTTCTTGCCCGCTTGCCAGCCGTGCCAAATGGCAGACAAAAAAAATCGGCCGGGTCACAGAGGCAGGACCCGACCGTTCCCAACGTGGAGATGGTGGAAAGCGTGATTACCGGCAAGCTGGCTACTTGCCGCAGAAAAACCGACGACGCGCCTGATGACGGTGTCCGGGCATATCAGCCATGCAAACAACACATCAGTCGCACAAACAAGCCGGGATGGCCGACTTGCTGAAATAAAATGCTTCAGGTGAAACAAGCTGCACTTTGCCCTGACAGATCAACGGGCTAGCCACAAGGATAACCAGCCCCTGCTCGCCTGACAAAGCAGTTATAATCATGCCAGCCATGAATAAACAGCATGAATCCGATGAAACTGCCTCCCTTGAATGCCTTGCGGGTCTTTGTTGCCGCCGCCGAACACCTGTCCTTTACCCGCGCAGCCAACGCCCTGCACCTGACGCAGGGTGCCGTGAGCCGGCACGTGCAAACCCTGGAGGAGTTTTATGGCACCAGTCTGTTCATCCGCCAGGCACGCGGCTTGGCGCTGACCGCCGAGGGTGAAGCCCTGGTCAAGCCGGCGCGTGACGCCTTTCAGCTGCTGCACGAGGCCAGCGAAATGCTGCGCCTGCGCCAAAGCGGGCTGCGGGTGCGCATACCGCCCACCCCGGCCATGCGCTGGGTGCTGCCTAACCTGCCGGACTTCCAGACCCGCTATCCGGAATACACCCTGCACCTGATTACCCAGCTGATTCACGACAAGCCGTTCAACCGCGCCGAATACGACCTGGCCATCATCGGCATGCCGCGTCCCGAGGTGTATACCGACATGCGAATCGAGTGCATCTGCCGCGAAAAGCTGGTGCCGGTCTGCTCGCCTTCCTTGCTGGTGGGGCCGCATCCGCTGCGCACCCCGGAGGATTTGCAATACCACACCCTGCTGCATCCCTGGCGGGATCAGGATGTATGGGATCGCTGGCTGAAACTGGCCGGGGTGAGCAATATCAACCCGGAGAGCGGCGTGACCTTTGATGCGCTGGAATATGCGTTGCATGCGGCGGCGGCAGGCATGGGCGTGACACTGGCGCAGGTTTCAATGGTGAACGATGACATCCAGCGCGGACGGCTGGTGATTCCGTTTGATACCGTGCTGGAAACCGAGTGGGCTTATTACCTGATGTACTCACACGAGATGGCCCAGCAACCCAAGATCCGCGCCTTCCGCGACTGGCTGATTGCCACCCTGGAACGCAGCGAGGCAATCAGCCGCAGCATGTAGCGCGGTTCAGACGCTGGCGGTGTCCTGCTGTTGCAACCAGCTGTCGAATGCAGCCAGCGCCTGCTCCAGCACAGGCACCAGCCCGATGGCCGACGCTGCCTGCCCCGTCTTGGCAGCCTTCTCCACTGCCTCGGCCGCATTCCCCATGTCATTGGCCCCCACCATGCGGCTGGCACCCTTGATACGGTGTGCCGCCCACGCCAGCTGGTCGGCATTGGCTGCGTTCACGGCCTGGCGCAAGGCGTCCATGTCTTCCTGATTGGCCTGGGCAAAGTCATGCAGTATTTCCAGCTCTACCGCCATGTCACCATCGCTGTAGACCTCCAGTACAGACCGGTCCACCGGGCAGCTGGTACTGGCAGAAGACATTGCATTGCTGGGTTCCATCACGCTCTCCGCTGCGTTGTGCAGCCATTTTTTCAGCATGGCTGACAGAATATTGATGGCCAGTGGCTTGGTCAGGAAATCATCCATCCCGGCCGCGCTGGTCTTGTTGAGTTCTTCCTGCCCGGCATTGGCAGTGCAGGCAATGATGGGCAGCCGGCCGCGCTCCGGATGCTCGGCCTCGTAGGCACGGATCAGCCGCGCCAGTTCATAACCATCGGTCACCGGCATGTGGCAGTCGGTCAGCAGCAGGCTGTAACGCCCGGCCTGCCACATGGCGTAGGCCTGGGCACCGTCTTCCGCACATTCGGCGGTATAGCCCAGCTTTTCCAGCTGACGCAAGGTGAGTTTGCGGTTGGTGGGATTGTCCTCGGCAAACAGGATGGGCAGGTACTGGCCATGCGCGCCGTCCTCGGTTTCCGGTGCGGCGGCGTGGGTGGTGCGGGTGGCATCGTCATCCAGCTCGCCGGCGGGCAGCTCCTGGCTATCGACGATATTGGCCACCAGCAGCAAGGACGCACGCGTCCCCTGGCCCGGCTGGCTGTCGAGTTCCACATGACCACCCATCAGCCCGGCCAGACGCCGGCAGATGGCCAGACCCAGCCCGGTTCCGCCAAAGCGGCGACTGGTATCGGATTCGGCCTGGGTAAAGGGCTCGAACAGCCGGGCCAGGTTGTCCGGCGCGATGCCTATCCCGGTGTCGATGATGTCAAAGCGCAGGGTCTGGGCGGAAAACTCCTGCTCCAGCACTTCCACATGCAGGGTGATACCGCCGTTGGCGGTGAACTTGACGGCATTGCTGACGAAGTTCTGCAGGATCTGGCGCAGGCGCAAGGGATCGAGCAATAGTGCTGGTGCCAGGCGTTCATCCACTTCCAGCTTCAATTGCAGGCCCTTGGCCGCCGCGGTTTCGGCATACAGCGTGCGCACCTGTTCCAGCAGCGGTTTGACCGCGGTGGGGGTAAGCACCACTTCCAGCTTGTCCGCTTCGATCTTGGAGAAATCCAGAATGTCATCAATCAGCCGCAGCAAGGTGCGGGCGGACTCCTGGATGGTGTCCACGCTGTCCTTCTGCTCCGGATTGAGCGGGGTCATGGCCAGCAGTTCCAGCATGCCCAGCACGCCATTCATCGGGGTGCGGATTTCGTGGCTCATGGTGGCCAGGAAAGAGCTCTTGGCCCGGTTGGCGGCATTGGCCTGGTCACGCGCCATGCGCAGTTCAAACTCGGCCAGCTTGCTCTCGGTAATGTCCAGACAGGCCAGGATGGTGCCTTCATTCGGCCGATCCGGAAACAGCAGCATGCCTTCAAACAACACCCAGATAGGGCGGCCTTCGGCATTGATGCACTCCAGCTCGCAGCGCAGCTTGCTCTGGTACTGCACCATATTGTTGAGCTGGCTGGTCAGGTCGAACCAGCTTTGGTCAGATGCCAGCAGCTCCATCAGGTGCATGCCGGGCAGACTGCTGCCGCCACGGCCAAAAATGTCCTCTGCCATGCGGTTGGCACGCACGATCTGCATTTGCTCGTTCAGCCGTAACAAGCCAATGGGTGAGGCGGAATAGATGGCCTCTTCTTCCTGCAGCACCGAACGCAACTGCGATTCGGACAGCTTGCGCCGGTCTTCTTCATCAAAGAAGCCCAGAATGTTGGCATAGGCTCCCACCAAGGGCTGAATGCCCTTGCCCAGCAGGGCAAGATCCGGCTTCAGCAGGCAAATCAGGGCCGATACATCGTCATCCATGGACACCGGCAGGGTAATCCAAGGCGGCATTTCGGCTAGGCGCTGCAACAGCCAGGTCAGGGGTTCTGGCTCGTGCGCTACGGTTTCCAGCGGTGGCAAGGTGTCTGGCCAGTTACCGGCCTGCAGATGAATCTCGAAACGGTCGTCCGGAAATTCGGCCAGCACCAGCATGAACCCCTGTTCGGCGCTGCTGAAACGGATGAACTCGTCCAGCAGACGGTCCAGCACCTGCTTGCGCGGCCAACGGCTGAGCATCAGGTTTTCCACATGGGAAATGGCGGACAGCATGCTCAGGTTGTGTTCCAGCGAACGTTCGGCGATACGGCGCTGATGTTCGTCGCGCACGATCAGCATGAATTCCTTGTCGGTATCCGTGCTGCGGAACAGGCTGACCGTGATGCCGGCAAAGAAGCGCTCCTGATTAAGCTTGATACCTTCACCTTGCAGCGTCTGGCTGCCCAGCTCGCTCACCCGGTGCAAGGTATCAGCCAATTCCTGCGGCAAGCTGAGCAACTGGCTGATCTGCCGCCCTTCCAGTACATCCCGTCCGTTGTCGAACAGGCGCTGCGCACCGGCATTGGCCGACAGCACCGTACCGTGCTGGTTAATGGTCATGATGGCATCGCCAGCGGCATCCAGCATGCGCTGCAAGCGGTTCAGCGGCTTGAGCACCCGCTTGGTCATGCTGTAGAGCAGAACCAGCCCCAGGGCCAGAATGGCCAGGCCCAGCACGGCATCGTGAATCAGCTGCCGGCGATAGTCTTCCAGGGCAAGCTGGATCTGGGCGGCACTCAGCCGGTTGGTCTGTACAAACAGGTTCCAGCTTTCCTGCTGCACCTGTGCCAGCAGTTGCTGCATGTCGGATTGCATGCCGGCAATGCTCTGGTGCGCCTGCATGGCTGCCAGTTGCTGTTTGTTGAGCATGTGCAGCTGCAAGGCGGCATCCGAAACGCGCCGCAAGCTGGACTGCAAGGCCTGATCCTGTGTGTGCGCCACATCAGCACGCAGCTGTTGCAGCATCAGGTTGCTCAGGTCCAGCCGGGATTGCAGGTCACCCTCTTCGGTTTCGCTCAACGGGGCATCACGCTCGCTGCGCAACAACAGGGCGGAAGCGGTGGTACGCAGGACATGACCGATATTCCAGCTGGCCTGGGCGATATCCATCATGATGTACAGGCCGGGGGGTGCATGCCATTTCATCTGCCCGTTCATGCCAATCAGCACATCGTTGATGGCATCCTGCAAATGGCGTGAAGACAGTTCCACGCCATAACCCAGCGTTTCATCCGTCCCCCAGGCAGGGCCGATCCGCATGTCGACTTCTGGCCGCAAGCTGCGAAAACTCTCCAGCTGCAGTGCGACATCGGCCAGTTTGGCACGCTGCTCAGCCACAATGTCACGCTCACCTGCGGTCAGTGCCTGTTGCATCCAGCTGTCTGACTGCATGCGCAACAAGGCAAGTGCGCTGCGTTCACTCGGGTAGGGAGGGGTGTTGCGGTACAGCAGGCCACGACCAAGAATGGCCTCACGCCGCAACAGATCGGCCGCAGTGTAAAACTTGCTGCTGATCTGATGTACGTCGGCCAGCTCCACCGCCTGCTGATAATGCTGCCAGGATGCCGCCAGCAAGCGGGTGACCCAGCCGATCTGGAATACCCCAAGCAAGACGACAATGGCAATGACTGCTCTGCCGATGGACAGCGTCTGGCTGGTCTTGTTGTTGATTCTGTCCATCCATCCCCCCCTGCTGGCGCAAAGGCCTAGCCCTGCTGACCGGATGGTTCGGTTGCAGCAGCATCCGCAACCGGCGTTTGGTCAGACGTCTCGATTTCCAGCTGATGTACGCCGTAACGGTCGCTGAAATTACGCAATACTGCCAGTTGGTTGGCCGAGATACTTGCTCCCTGTGGCAGCAGCAAATGCCCGCTCTTGCTGCGCAGGTCTGCCGCCAGTACCGAGCCGGGCTTGGCACTGTGTATCGTCACGATTTCCCCCTGCACGGCGGGCAAATCTTCAGCGCGCGGCTCGAACAGACGACGGAACACCTTCTTGTCGTAGTCGGTTCCGGTATCAACACTGTAATAGCTGAACGGGTCCACCTCGGGCCGTGCGCGCTTCAGCGCCTGGGTGATCGCCTTTTCCACATCCGCCGGTTTTGGCGGCTTCACGACAAAGCCGTCCGCGTGCAATTTCACCGCTACCGTGACATTGCTGCGGTCGGCATGGCCAGACAGGATGATGAAGGGCAGGTTGGATGCATTGGCGGTATGGCCGCAACGCAGTTCCTTGAGCAGGTCCAGGCCGTTCATCGGCTTCATTTCGACATCGCACAGCACCAGGTCCACCATCCGCATGTCCAGCGTACGCATGGCCGTGCTGCCATCCGGTGCTTGCGAAATGTGCTCCGCACGGATTCCCATGGTTTGCAGTGACTGGCTGACCAGTGTGCGGACCAGCGACTGATCGTCCACCACCAGTATTTTCAGCTTTTCCAGCTCAATCGACATGATTCACCCCTTGCACGTCATGACATCTTCGCTGCTGGTCTATCCCTGAATGGTGCCAGCAGTCTGTTGTTGTTCCAGATAAGAGGATAGCTCGCCCATGCCCAACTGCAGGGCAATTTGCTCACCACTGACATGACAGCCGGACAGCGCGTTGATGACGGTGAGGTCGGCTTCATTGTCCAGATGCGTGATGGTCAGTTGCGCGGTGGTCAATCCGCAGCATTGCAGCAAGGCCAGCAGGCTTTGTTGCTGGTGCGGCCACTGCTGCATCGTGGAGGCGGCAACACGCACGCCATCCAGCGGCAAGTCGAGCAGATTGCAAACGGTCAGCCCACCCTCGCCCAACTGCTCGGCCAGCAAATGGAAACCGAAGTATTTCAGTTTGGCAATATTCTCATAGCATACCGGAGAGTGATGCGCCTGCAAGCCATCGGCCAGCAGAAATCCGATTTGTCCTGGCACCAGCCCGTGCTGGCGCAACAAGGCAGCATAGCGATCGAACACGTTGTCATGGGCCAGACAGCTGACATCCAGATGCAGCAAGAACGGTATGTGCTGACGCAGCGAATGGGGAATACCAACCAGAACCTGCACCAGGCGCTCCATTACCATTTCCAGAATCAGCACCGGAAGCTGCGGGTTACTGGCCAGTTGCCGATAAAAACCGGCGTCCAGTGGCAACAGGCCGCTTGGCAATTGCAAGGCAGCAACCTGCATGGCCCGGAGCTGACGCTGCTCATCATCCAGTACCGGGCGAAATTCCAGCGCCAGTGGTGCCGCAGCACAGTCATGCCACAACTGCTGCGGATCAAGCGCGGTGCTGCCAGCCTGCTGCTCCATGTCGGCAAAAACCGCATTGAGCTGATGCAGGAACTGGTCAATGCTGTATGGCTTGCACAGGAAATGCACACTGGGCATGCCCTGACTGCGCGCCATGCGCACGATGGCATGCAGGATGCGACTGTCGTAGCCGGAAATAATCAGCAAGGATGCCCGGCAACCGATGGCCGTCAGGTTCTTGATGAAGTCGATCCCGCTCATGCCGGGAATGCCGATATCGGTGATGATCAGGTCGTAACTGTTTTCCGCTGCACTACGCAAGGCTTCGGCGGGGTCGCTGAATTCGTCGATAGTCGTGGCTTGCCGGCTGAAGAAGCCGGTCTGACGGGAAATCAGCTTGCGCAGGATGACCTGGTCTTCCAGGATCAATAATCTCAGGGGTGGCGGCATTGCGGACTCCTCAGGAATGCAATGTCCACCGGATTTCAAGGCCGGTAGCAATGCGGGCGTTTACGCTATTGGTATAGCAGCCCGCATCACTCCGGAGCAAGCATTACCCTGGAAATACTTGATAAAAACAGAATGAGATTAAAGTAATTACCAGGTAAATCGCACATCCTGCCTTTAGTCAGCGTGTTTCTTGTGGTGGTTCGGGCGGTGTCGCCGGGGCGGCATACCAATGTTGTGGCGGCACGATCACCGGCTGTGCCGGCTGGGCACGGAAGTGCGGGGACATGATCTGCACGCCAAACTCATTGAACACATCCTGTATATGCCCGTGCAGGGCGGTAAACAGATCGACGGGTAGTGCGTCCGGCAGGATATTTACCTGCAGCTCGTACTCGACATAAAAATCCTGCAGCTTCAGCTGACGGACCAGGATGGGCTGTCTTGCATCAACAGTCGGCGTGCGGTGCGCTGCCAGCTCCAGCATGGCCTGCACTTGCCGCCATGGCGTGTCATAGCCAATCGACACCACCGTAGTCAAGGCCAGCCCGCGCCCCTGGCTTGGCCGGCTGTAATTCTCCACCTTGCCGCCCACCACCACGGCATTGGGCAGGGTGACCTCATGCTCCTGTCGCGTCATCACCTTGGTGGACAAGGCACTCAGCTCGGTCACATACCCCTCCACATCGCCGATACGTACATAATCTCCGGCACGCAAGGCACGGGAATACACCAGGACCAGACCGCTCATTGCATGATTCATGATGCCCGCCGAGCCCAGTGTCACCAGTAAGCCGAAGAACACACTCATGCCTTTGAAGGCATCGGAATCCGCCCCCGGGAAATAAGGATAGGCAATGGTCAATGCAAACAACCACAGCACCACACCCAGCAAGCGACGTGTAGCACCCGCGGTTTCGGGATGCAGGCCGGGAAAGCGCAACTGACCACTTTCGACCATGCCGAACACCAGACCCAAGCCACGGGACAATAAACGGGTAAACAGGAATATCAGCGAGACTGTCAGCAAACCGGGAATGGCCGCGGCCGCGTTATCGAGCAATGCGCTCACCAGCGTCCACAGGAATGCACCCAAACGGCGGCTCCACGGCAAGGTATACGGAAAGCGGGCCAGCAACCAGGTCAGCCACAGATAGCTCAGGAACAGGATGCAAAGCGCCGTGGTCAGATTGATGATGCCGCCTTCGGCCCGCAACACCATACCGCGCAAGCTAACACGCGCCCGAATCCAGCCAGGGAGCTTATCCGGGTGCAAGGGCAAACGCCGCAAGGCATGACGACGCAGACGCAGCGTCAGATAGAGCAAGCCAACAAAAACGACTGTGCCCGCAATACCATAGCCAAAGGCGATGGCCAGCGCCCCGGAGGAATGCTCCTGCAAATAGTTACGCCGTAATCGATTCAGCCGTTCCACCACATTGCTGGCGGATTGTTGCAGGCTCAGGCCATCAGCCGGGTCCAGATCATCGGCGATGATATTGAACAGTGGCTTGCCGTTCACCGATATCCGGTAAGCGGTATTTGCACCGCTGCCATACGGTGTGGCCAGTACGGGAAACTCAGCATCTGCCGCTTCCAGGCCACGCATCCGCGCTTCCACACGCACCACACGTTGCGGTGCGGTCAGCTCACCCTCCTTACCCAGAAACAGATAAACCGGTTGCCCGGCCAAAACCAGGGTGCGCTGCTGCTCCCAGGCATCGGGAGACAGACGCGGCTCCGCAGCCATCAGCGGATGGCTCAGCAACAAGGTGCACAAGACAAACACACGCAACAACAGGCTAGACACAATGCATCCTCCAGTCTTGGACTGGCCTTAATCATAGCGGTTTGGCAATGCCGGGTAAGGTGGGCGTGTCATCACCGGCCATGCCGATGCAATCGTGGAGACTGACTGAGGAGAGTATGGGCTCGTTACCTGCGCCCAAAAGCACAAAGCCCAGCTCGTTTGAGCTGGGCTTCGAATG